>WLST01000049.1 GCA_009711295.1 Actinomycetota bacterium
CTTGGGGTGAGGTAACTCCCCCGAGTCACAACGCCCCAGGCTCATCGGCAAGACTATGTCTATGGGGGAAATCCGTGTTACATCGCCATTGCTCGGCACGGTCATTGCTGTTCATGCAACTGTAGGTAGCGCCGTTGCAGCCGGCAAAGATCTCATCGTTATTGAATCAATGAAAATGGAGCACCCAGTATCGAGCGATGTTGATGGTGCTGTTGCGTCTGTGCACATCGCAGTGGGCGACACCGTTGAAGAAGGACAACTACTTCTCACCGTCACACCTGGAGTTGTTGCAAGCAAAGTTGATGCCGAGCAAAATGCACCCGCCACAGAACGACAAGATCTTGCGCGCTACCAAAAGCGCCGCAACCTCACCGCCGATGCCGCACGACCTGAAGCGATGGCGAAGCGGCACGCACGGGGCCAGAGGTCGGCGCGTGAAAACATTGCTGACCTCGTGGACGAAGGTTCATTCCAAGAATTCGGCAGTTTCGCTATTGCTGCTCAACGCCAGCGTCGCACTTTGGAAGATCTCATTGCCAATACGCCTGGCGATGGCTTGGTGGGAGGAATTGCCACCATCAATAGCCACCCGTGCGCAGTTGTTTCCTACGACTACACCGTTCTTGCCGGTACGCAAGGCCTGCTAAATCACATTAAGAAAGACCGACTCTTTGCACTCATTGCAGAGTTGCGCTTACCGGTCATCCTTTTTGCCGAAGGTGGCGGTGGTCGCCCTGGCGATACCGACTCGCCTGGAGTCACTGGTCTGCACACCATGGCCTTTGCGCTCTTCGGGCAACTCTCGGGTCTTGTACCCATGATTGGCATTACTTCTGGTTACTGCTTTGCAGGTAACGCTGCCCTATTGGGTTGCTGCGATGTCATCATCGCCACCGAAAATTCAAACATCGGCATGGCAGGCCCCGCCATGATTGAAGGCGGTGGGCTCGGCAAAGTTGCCGCCACCGATATTGGCCCCATCGAGGTACAAACCAAAAATGGCGTGGTTGATATTCGTGTTGCCGATGAAGCAGCAGCCGTTGCAGCAGCAAAAAAGTATTTCAACTATTTCGTACAACCGCGTGTAGCTGCGCAACCAGGAAACGATATTGCATTACGCGACGTTGTTCCTGAACAGCGCACGCGCATTTACGATATTCGCGCTGCACTGAGTGCAATTTCTGATGGCGGTGAATATCTTGAACTGCGCTCTGCTTTCGGCGTCGGCATCGTTACAGCACTTTTACGCATTGGAGGTTTCGCAGTTGGGCTTCTTGCCAACAACCCTGCACACCTTGGTGGAGCAATCGACTCAGATGCTGCCGATAAAGCGTCGCGATTCATTCAGTTGTGCGATGCGCACGATCTTCCCATTGTGTCGTTGTGCGACACACCTGGTTTTATGGTGGGCCCCGAAGCAGAAGAAACCGCTCAAGTACGCCACTTCAGCCGCATGTTTGTCACAGCAGGCAGCATCACTGTTCCTTGGCTCACTGTGGTGTTACGCAAAGGGTACGGTCTTGGCGCGCAAGCCATGGCGGGGGGAAGTTTCCACGCCACATCGTTCACCGTGTCGTGGCCCACTGGTGAATTCGGCGGCATGGGCTTAGAAGGTGCGGTGCGCCTTGGTTTCAAAAAAGAACTCGATGCCATAGCCGACCCAGTTGAGCGCAAAGCATTAGAAGACAAACTCATTGCAAGTGCCTACGAACGTGGCAGCGCACTCAACATGGCTTCACACATGGAGATAGATGAAGTCATTGACCCGGCCGACACGCGCATGCGTATTGCCGGCATGCTGCGCAGCTACCCGCCTACCCCACAACGCACGGGCAAAAAGCGCCCCATGATTGATACGTGGTAATTCTCTTTACGTAAATGGAGAACCGTGCACGAACAATGTGTACGACGGGTCGTGCTCGTTGCGAGCCCCCGCAGGCTGCTTATTCTCGAGTGCATTCGGATGCAACACCGCGCCCAAGCTGCGCTCAGCAACCGGCACAACCGTGGAAAGATCGCTGACATACATACGTTGCGCAATGCGGTACTCGCCATTGTCGACAGACCAAGAGTCGAGATATCGACCTTTGCTTACAATATCGAATTGCCCGTTTTCATCGCTTGAACGCAACGTCACTTGCACATACGCTTCGCTCACTAATGCGCCAACAACTAACTCAACGAGAACATTGCCAATCATGTGTGAATGATTCACCATCGCAGCGTGCACAGGCCACAACCACTCCACGAACCCGGCAGGGTTCCCGCGATACAAAATGCCGTAACTCATATCGGCATCGGGTTTAAAGCAACTTAAAGTGAGCTGCTTGTCCATACGGTCCATCGACCTGCAGTAGCGATAGAGCACCTGCTCGATGCCCGAAATATCTACCACCGAGGCCGAAGACATCAGACCTATTCTGCGGCAGGTTTGAAGAGTGAATTGAAAAGTTCACCTGCGGGCAATGGAATCAGTTGAGCATTTACTTCCACTTGGCTTGCAGACTTGTCATCACAGAATTCGCATGCAGATCCACCTTCGCGCGAAATCAGTGGAGTGAGCTCAATGGTTCCTGATGTACCCGACCAACCACCAGTTGCTTGGCCTGGCGTTACTGCACCTTCAAGATAAATCCATGTTTCTTTCACGGGGTCAATTACGACTCGCGATAACTGGTCGGGCAAATTGCTGTCGTACACAATGATGTTGAAAGTTCCGTCAGATGCACGTGTGACTCCTACTGGCAAAAGCGCGTGCCCCGATGACTTTGTGTAAATACCCATCGTGGCAAACACACCTTTACGCAAACCTTTCAAAGCGCCATCAAGTACGCCTTTAATTCCTTTCCCACGAATAATTTCGGTGTCGGCAAGAACCTTGGGGGAGAATTGAGTGGCCCACCAATAGTTAATTTGCTTCAGCAATTTTGGGTCATTCGGGTCGAGATCGGAAACAGACTTCGCGCCGGGCTGCAGATCTTCCAATTTCACAGCACCTGCTGCGAGAAGCGCGCTCATCACGACCATGCCTTCACAACGCCCACCGGCTACTTGCTTGTTGAGCAGATCGAGGCGAGCTTGCGATTTGGTTGTCAATACACAGTTTTCAGCGGTACCAGAAATACACACGTTTGCTGCACCAAAAAGCGTGACAAATTCATCGGCGTTAAAGGTGTCGCCCGTGTACTGATAATTACCCCAGTTCGCAAAGGAGAACTTGCTGTCTTGGCGATACCCCGAGTCAACACACAATTCTCCAGAGCCAAATTCACTTGGTGCCGGGCCCGAACACGAAACATCAGAAGTTTTTGAGCCAGCTTGCGCTGCAGAGGGCTTCTCCACAATCAGGTCTGTTAAGGCTGCTTGAGCATCGACCTTGGCACCGCCTGTCGCCCCTCCACCGCCACAGGACATGAGAAAAACACTCGCCACGACGGTGGCTGCACCGAAACGCATCAAGTTTCTGCTTTGCAACATGGTCATCCCTTGACCGGCGTACCAGCAGACGTCTTTTTGCTTAGTTCAGTATGTATAGCAACTGCCTCATCGAGACCCTGTGAATATTTGCCGGGAACCATGCGTGCAAGTTCTTCTGGACTAAAGAACAAGAACTCCTGGAACGGCAATTCAGACGGAATCATTTCTCTCAAACTTGCCGTACCGGTGTTTGCTCCGATGAACATCGCGTCACGAGCTGCGTTCAACGGGTCGAGCATAAAGTTGATGTAGTCATATGCGGCTTCTTTGTGGCGCGCATCTTTGACGATGCAGTAGTTATCCATCCACAATTCAGTCTTTGGCGCGCCAACGCCAAACTTCCATTTGCTCACATCTTGGCCTGCTTCTTTCAATGCCAACAGGCAACGACGAGCATCGCCAGTAAAGACTTGAGAAAGCGCATATGGGGTATCGGCAATAACACCTTGTGGCGCTGAATCGAGGCCAGCGAGGTGAGGAGCAAGGTCGTTCAACAAGAGAGACTTACATGCCGCCATTGCTTCGGCGTTATCGTTATCCCACTCAATGTCATTTGCCCAGAAGTACAAACCGGTGGTGTCGATTGGCGCATCAAGAAGCGAGGTCTTGCCGCTTGCTTCTCCCTTTGCAGCTTCAATGAAGTCGTTCCAAGTTGCAATGGGTTTTGTGACCACTGTGGAGTCGTACAACCAGCCCACTGAACCCCAGGCCTTGCACACTGAGTAGGTGTTCTTACGATCCCATGTTTGATCGGTGTATTGCACATCAAGCTGGTTGAAGTTCGGAATCTTTGATAAGTCGAGCTGCTCAAGTAGACCGCGGCGCACCATCTCGGGAATGAACATACCGGTAGGTACCACGACATCGAATCCGCTCTTGCCATTCGCTGCGGTCAGTTTCTTAATGAGATCTTCCGATGAGTTGTAAATTGCAACCGTGGTGTCGCCCCATGCAGCCAGTAGCTCGGGGTCGGTGTAGTCGGCCCAGCTGTAGAGGTTCAAACGCCGTTCAACAAGCGTTGAAGCCGTTGGACTCGCGCCGCCGTAGTAGTTGTATACCTTGTCGCCACAACTTGCGAGTGCTGCCGCGGCTGCTGCTGCACCAATTGCTCCAAGAAACTTACGACGCGACATCGCTGCTTCAAGGCGCTCGGTAATGCCTTCGGCTACCGATTCATGGGCGAGAATTCTGACGGGTTCACGATCGTTTGACATAGGCAAATACTAGTTCAGTCAGACGCGCCGCTCAGCAAATGTCGTAGCCTCTCCATGTGCGATACCGACGTCTTTTCATCAAAAGAATGCTCTGTATTTCCTGCTTGTTTCCCGTGCTTTTGTCTTGCGCAAACTCCTCCAGTTCCGCTTCAACATCTTCCCCCGCTGGCACGTCAACCACCGTCGTCCCCTCTTCGCCCCCTGAATGGAAAAAATGTGGCGATATTGAATGTGCCTCCATTTCCGTTCCTTTCAACTACGCCAGCCCTGAACTCGGATCCTTCACTCTTCCCCTCACCCGACTCCGCGCCCTTGACGACGATCTACGCCAAGGCGTACTTCTAGTAAACCCAGGCGGCCCTGGAGCCCCCGGCAGTTCGCTTGCTCAAAACGCGGCCTACTACTTCAGCAAAGATCTCATGACCCATTTCGACATTGTGGGGTGGGACCCACGAGGCACAGGAGCCTCGACCCCCGCCTTCGATTGCGGCGACTCTTACAACGACTTCTTTGCCAACGAACGCACTGTGGCTTCAACGCAAAAGTTTGTTGACACCTGCAAGGCAAAGAACCCGGAGATTATTTCTTACATGTCAACTGCCGCATCGGCTCGCGACATGAACACAATCCGTCTCGCGCTCGGTGAAGAGAAAATCTCCTACTTCGGTTTCTCGTACGGCAGTACCTTGGGCGCCACTTGGGCAACACTTTTCCCCGACACCGTTCAAGGTGCAGTTTTCGATGCGTCCGCTACACCCAATTCAACAAGTGCCGAGCGCCGACTGACGCAAGCCGAAGGGTTTGAAAAACAACTCACAGCATTTCTTGCTCAGTGCTCAAAAAACTCGTCGTGCGCATTTCACAACAATGGCAAAGCCGAGCAAGCATTCGATGATCTATTGGCGACTGAAGCCACCGCCAATGCAACTGTTGTACTTACCGCTACCGCTTCTTCATTGTACGACGACAGCGCATGGGAAGACCTCGCTCAGGCGCTCAAGAGTGCGCAAGACGGCAACGGCCAACCCTTACGCGACCTTTATAACTCGTACTACTACCAAGATGCTGGCTATGAAGACAGCCGCAATGTTTCTGAAGCATCAATTGCAACCATTTGCGATGATGAGTCTCAGCGCATGTCGACAGCAGAAGTTGATGCACAACTCATTTCCTTCACGCGCGTCGCTCCGCGATTCGGAAACTTCTTTGGTCGCGACTACACCTGTTCACTGTGGCCAACTCAAAAATCTTCGCAGGAGCAACTGAAAATCTCCTCCACTGCCGCCATCGTGGTCATTGGTTCAACCAATGACCCTGTTACCCCACTTGCTTCATCTCAAAGCATGAGTGCCGCATTACAGAATTCTCGCTTTATCAGCGTCAGCTCATCGCGTCATACGAGTTACTTGAAAAATAGTTGCGCAACTCAACTTGTTGATGCGTTTCTCATTCAGGGAACTATGCCGCCAAGCAACTCTCAGTGCTGATCCCCTGAAGTTTTCTCGGCGCGGTATGTACCGTTTCTCGGCACATACCGCGCCGAGAAAACCAGATAATTAGCGGACGTACATTTCAAAGGCCATCGAACGGTTGATGCCATTTGATGATGTGCAGCAGAAAGAACCGTCGCCAGCGCACACGTATGGCTTCCGTTGCCCACTTCAATGGCGGTAACCACCGAATCGAGTCCCGATACTGCAACCGGAGATCGGCAAACGGTTGTTGTGCCGTCACCAAGCTGGCCGTAGTCATTTTGACCCCAGCACTTCATTGCTTCCACATTTGTGATGACACAAGCACGAGATCCACCAACAGTGACACTTATTGCAGTTGGGCTGCCGATGCGACGGTGAGCGAAATGCTGGTAGTTGCTGAGTTGTAGTTGCTTGTTGCTGCTTGGTTCGCAGTAATAGTTGCTGTACCAACACCCTGCAATGTGATGCGGCCAGTTGATGAGTTAATTGTCGCTACCGCTGAGTTCGAACTGCTGTAGGTAATGGCGCCTGAACTTGCCGACGAAGGCAACGTGGGAGTAAATGGCGCATCTCCGAAAGTTTTCGAAAGTCCACCACCTGTGAAGTAGTAGCCAGCGCCGTTATAAGTAGCCGACCCGTTCGGTGGCGTGAAGTACAAGCTCATGACGTCTCCGCCGCCTGCTTCACCGAATTGCACACGTATCGGATACTCGATGCCTGCAGTCAATGTGATGTCGCCGCATTGGATATCCGGTCCATGTGCTCCACCATTGTTTACGAGAGCATTTGACACAGTGAATCCAGAAGTAGCGGCAGTACCTAGCCATACATAGCTCGCATCGTCAGATTCTGTGCAGAAATGATACGGGCCACTCAGGCTCGCACGGAAAGTACCCAACCACTGCCAGCTGTAGAAATCTTCAGATCCGAAATCAGATGAACTAGAGAAATTTTCAATGCTGATAGAGGTTGCCGTATCACCATGGCGTGTGGCTGTGGCAAACCAGTCCACATCGTCGTTGAAATAACCGTCGTAACGCACACCTGCCAAACCAGATGTCAAACCACCAAAGCCACTGAGCAGAGCGGTTGCCTTAGCCACAGTCAAGGTAGCAGTAGTTGAACCTGTCGCATACTGAGACGTTGCTGCCTGAGTTGCAGTAATAATGGTGGAACCAGCGCCCACAATGACCACTTGGCCCGATGAGTTAACGGTAGCAACGTTTGAATCTGAGCTGCTGAAACTAAATGTTCCGCTACTCGAAGACGTCGGAGGAGTGGGAGCAAACTGCGCATCGCCAAATGTTTTCGCAGCGACAGCAAAGGTACCGAAACTTGGCGTTGGAAGAGTAACGATCAGTGTTGCGGTAATGCTGGAAGATACATACAGCGTAGTTGCACTTTGTGTAGCCACAATATTTGTGCTTCCAACGCCAACCAATGTGACCTCACCAGAAGCCAAGTTCACTGTGGCCACTGCCGTGTTTGAACTGATATAGGAAAATGCACTGCTGCTCGACGACGTGGGAGCGGTCAATGTGAAGTTACCGGAACCTATTGCTCTACTGGCAATGGTGAAATTACCGAACACGGGTGCTCCGCGACCAATAGTCAAAGTCGTAGTTGCCGAGCTCGCAGCATAGTTAACAGTTTGGGCCTGCCGGACTGTCAAAATTACTGGAGTTCCTACAACAGTGATGTTATGGATAGTGACAACACCCAATGAGTTGATAGACGCAATACTTGGATCGCTGCTCGCATACGTGAAAGGTGCGGGACTATTAGACACTGGCGGTGTCAGTGTAAATGGAGCGTCACCATAATCTTTACTGATTGCACTGAAACTCGAAAGGTTTGGTGTTGCACGGCCAATTTGAACTGTCAATGCTTCCGCGCCAGCCTCATAGTTCGCACTTGAGGCCTGGCGTACTGTGATCGTCGCTTCGCCTGCGCCCACCACAGTCACACGTCCAGTTGAACTCACTTCCAAAACAGTTGGTGCATTACTCGTGAAAGTAAAAGGTGAAGGGTTGTTAGAACGTGGGGCCAAGGTCACGCCACTATCCCCATAGGTCATATTGCTCAGTGAAAGGTTCGCAATGATTGTAGAAGCGCGGCCAATTGTGACGACAGCAGCTGCAGAACTTGACGTGTAGTTAGCCGTCGCCGCTTGCGTGGCAGTAATAGTGGCGGTACCAGCACCGACAATAGAAACCTTGCCATCGCCATCAACACTCACTACCCCAGTATTGCTACTCGAGAAACTAAACGATCCGCTCGAAGGTGAAGAAGGCTTAGCGAGAGTGAAATCGGCATCACCAAAAGTTTTTGATGCTCCGGTCATTGCACCCAACGTCGGAGTGGCCTGACGCACAGTGAATGTCATTGTTTTTGATGCTGCAAAAAAGTCAGCGTTCGCAGCTTGTGCAGCGGTGAACGTGGTGGTGCCTGCACCCACAATGGAGACTGCGCCGGATGAGCCGTCAACTGTGGCAACAGCAGGATTACTGGAACTCAGGGTGATTGCAGCACGCGAATCGGACGATGGTTTCGCCAAGGTAAAGCCTGCTTCACCAAAAGTGCGAGCAAAATCATCAAACGCACCCAACTCAGGGGTCGCCTTCTTAACGGTCAACACAAAACTCTTCGATGCACCCAAATAGTCGTCTGTCGCAGCTTGCGTGGCGGTAATTGTGGTTTTACCTGCGCCGGTAATGATGAGCTTCCCAGAAGTTTTGGAGAACTTCGCGACCGACTCATCACTTGAATCAACGCTGAACGCACCAGTGCTATTTGATGTGGGGTTTTTCAATGTGAATGATTCATCACCAAACGTTCGTGACGATGTGGTGTAGGCACCCAGTACTGGGGTGTCGCGAGCCACAATCAACAATGCCGTGATTGAGGCTTGTTCGAAACCCTTCACCGCCGATTGAGTGGCAGTAATTGTGGTTGAGCCTGCACCTTTAATAGTGGCACGACCCGTGAGTGCACTTACTTCTACAACGTCGGGTTTGCTTGACGTGAATTTCCAACCACCAGAACTATTCGATGACGGTTCATCAATGGTGAATGCAGCATCGCCAAAGGTGACACCGGGAAGAGAGAACCGGCCCAATGAGGGCTTCAAAGCTACGGCAGCAGCAGTACCGCTTCCCGACGTGGCCGCAGCAACCGCACGTTTCACTGTGGTGGGGGTCGCATCAGGGTCAGCCGATGCAGCACCACGCGTAGGCAATGTAGTGAGCGAGGCATTACGTACTGGTGTTGTTGGGCCTGGTTCGTTTGGCGCAGCACTAGATGCTTTTGCCTGTGTAGTCGTTGCAGCTTCGGCTACTTGGTCTCCACCCTTTGCAGGAATAGTGGTAGGTGCCGAGTACGCAGCGTCAACTTTGTAGTCGGGGTTTGCCATGTCACGTGTAGCAAGCGAGGGCAACGCAGCGTTCTCTTTCGAAGCCAAAGCTGCAGGCAACTCAGCTTTTACCTCACTCAAATTCAAGGCTTCAGTGACCACCGACTTTGTTGTCTCGCCAGAAGAAGACACTTCAGTTTTTTCCACAACACCCGTCGCAGAAGCAGCCAACACCGTGATACCGCCGCCTTCAGGGTCGGCTTTCATTTGCACTGTTGGTTGGTCTACCGATACTTCTTGTTTAATAACCTGACCGTTAGCTGCAGTCACCGCTACAGCCATGGTTTCGCCTTCAACACTTAGGGAAACCGCAGAACCCGAAGCGTTAGCAACAAGGTTCCCCGAAGCCAAGGTGAGATCAACACCGGGGTCAGTAGTGGAAATAGAACTGCCTTCAACTTCAACAGGGTTGTCTTCACTACCGGGAGTGGTGAACTGGGCAATACCTTCAGGCATTAACGCATAGACAGAAGTGGCACCTGAAAACTTCAGTTTGCTTTTACGTTTGTTTGCCGCAACTCCGCTCGATGAAGTTGTGCCATCTGCTGGCGAATCGGGAACGACCACCACATAGTCATAAGAATCTTTCTTCAACGCGCTTGAGCCTGCAGCAGAAGAAAACTGAGAGCCTTTCACTGCTTTCACCGTGGTGCCATCGGCGCCATCGGGGTTAGCTGGCGACACCGTACCGCCATCGGTTTCTACCGACCAGTCAAGGTTCGCAGAACGAATGAGCATCGTGGTCTTTGCCACCTTGACATCTTTGCCACAGAACGGGCAGGTACCTTGCCGCGCGTCGAGAGGCGTGAGGTCCATATCTTGCGGGCCACCCGTCCAGGCTTCAGGATCATTCGCAGGGTCAGCACCACCAAAAGAGAACCGCCACGTTTTTGCCTTCAAATCAATATCGACATAACGATTTTTTCCCGGCCAGTTCGAGTCGTACAACATCACACGTGGCGTGTCGGGAGTTGGGTATTCAATGGCGTATGGCAACAACGCATGGCCACCACCCGCGGTGTACATACCCAAGGTGTATTTGAGTGAACCAGCAACAAAAGATTTTTTCAGTTCATCAATTTTGTCTTCGAACGATGCGGCCATCCACTTGCCGATGCTCTCTTGCACTTCAGGCAAAAACTGTGTTGCGAACGTGCGCATAATTGCGTGCAACGTTTCGTCTTGTGAAGGCAACTTCACAGTCGCTGGTGTTTCCTTATTATTGAAACGCGACGACGCCAACGCAACAAGACCTTCACAATGACCCGACGCACGCGCTTGGTTCACCATGCGGGCCCATGCAGCAGCTTCCGCAGTCAACTTGCATGGAGTTGCTACCCCACCCACACAAATAGTTTCATCAGAACCAAACATCGACACCAAGTCGGTCTCATCAAAGTTCACTTCGGGATACGACGACGACGGGAAGTTGGGGAACGACCAGCCATCGGTCGCAGTTTGCAAACCAGTTGCAACAGCACCATCAGGAGCTTTCCCACCACCACCCGAAGAGGCACCGCCTCCCGAGCCACCAGCTCCGCCACCACAAGCAGAGAACGCAAGAGCAGCAAGCGACAACACAGCAACACGTACTCGCATGCGCTTGCTCACCACTCCTCCATTCCCACTTTGTAGCCAACGTATATTTAATAGTTACTCGACTTTATCATCGATCA
>WLST01000005.1 GCA_009711295.1 Actinomycetota bacterium
ATAAGTGTTCCCATGCGGTTAGCGCAGTAAGGCCCGTGGCGAGACCACCACGTTGATAGGCCGGAAGTGTAAGCGTAGTAATACGTTCAGCTGACCGGTACTAATCGGCCGAGGGCTTGGTTAGATACACGCTCGTGCTTGCTCTGGAGTCTTTGAGGGACTTCACCCGAATTTTTTCGGGATCCCCTTGACAACAATTTTCGGTGGCCATGGCGGTGGGGTCACACCCGTTCCCATCCCGAACACGGCAGTTAAGCCCGCCAGCGCCAATGGTACTTGGAGGTAGACCTCCTGGGAGAGTAGGACGCCGCCGAATTAATCGAATCAAAAGCCCCTCGCGAAAGCGGGGGGCTTTTGTGTACCTACGATCATCACGTTGCACTTGTCAGTGCAGCAGTAACTTCACTGCATGAACGCGCGTCTTTTCGGTGAGGTACTTGTGACAATGCTGGTCATTCTCGACCCACCGGGAAATGTTCCCATCTTTCTTGCGGTGACGCGTCAATTGAATAACAAAGAACGTCACCGCGCAGCTGCTTTAGCGATTTGCACAGCATTTTTCGTGATCATGCTGTTTGCTCTTGGTGGTCAAACCATCTTGGATTACCTGCATGTTTCTGTTCCTGCTCTGCAAGGTGCAGGCGGCTTGTTGCTGTTGTTGGTGGCGATGCAGTTGCTATACAACAAGGGTGGTGATGATGGTTTTCTGGAAGCAACACCCGAACAACGCACGTCAATTGCTCTCGTTCCATTAGGAACTCCGTTGCTTGCCGGGCCGGGAGCAATTGTTGCAACCATTCTCTTTTTCAATCAAACACATTCATTTGGTGAGTGGATGAGTGTTTCGAGTGGAATAGCGCTTGCTCTATCGGTGTCGTTTATTGCAATGCGCTTCAGTGGCATCATTCAACGCGTGGTGCGTCCGATGGGCGTACTACTTCTTGCACGTGTTGCCGGAATGATTCTTGCTGCAATTGCTGTGCAGATGATTGCCGATTCCGTCACGGCTTTCGCGCGTAACGCTTAATTCACTCTGCAGGGTTCACGTTTTGCTGTGGGATTGGACCGTAGGTTTTTTCGTAGCGATCTACGTTGTCGGCAATGGCCCGAGCGATTTCAAAAATCACTGAGGTGGGCACTTTGACGCGTGCAACAACTGGAGTCGGCACAAATAGTTCCCCCGATGCATCGTGTTCTGGCATGCCAGCTACCCCAAAATCGAGCGTGAATTCATATGGTCCGTGCCAAACAGCGGCGACATTGGCATAAACACCAGCCTTTTTGTCGTCGGCGATCTCCATACGCACTTGGGCTTGTTGCGGCACATTGTCATCAGTCATAGAGGCATGGTACCGATTTTCAGGTGAGCAACGTAGAGTGTTGCCCTATGCCGAACGATCGTCCGCGCCCTCCACGCTCACAGAGTTCTTCTGGGCGCAACGACCGATCAGAGCGTCGTCCGTCGCGTGGTCGCGATTCCGACGATCGCCGCCCAGTTCGCGGTCGCGATTCCGATGATCGTCGTCCGTCACGAGACCGTGACTCTGATGAACGGCGTCCGGCACGCCCTGCGCTGACTGCTGCGGAACAAAAGTCGCGCGAGGTGTATGCCCGTACCGGAGGTCGTCGTACCGAAGGCACTGGAGCTCCCACTGCTCGGCCCGTGCGTAAAAAAGTGGAATGGGTCGATGAAGGTGCTGTGAAAAAAACAGCCCGAAAAGCAGTACAACGAGGTGCTACTCCACGTGGGCGTAGTCAAGGCGAGAATCGTGGCGAGAACCGAGTGCCTGGTATTCCTCGCAGTGATCGTCCGTTGCCATCTGATGTTTCACGCGACGTGGAAAAAGGTGTTGGCGTTCGCCAATCACAGTCGACAACAGAACGTTTGCAAAAAGCAATTGATGCTTTTGAGTATGAGCGTTATGAAGACGCCGCACGTTTGTTACAAGTGTTGTCACGTCAATTGCCAGGTATGGCTCTTGTGCACGAGATGACTGGCCTGTGTGCATATCGCCAAGCAAAGTGGCGCACCGCCGTTAATGAACTAGAAGCAACTCGAGTACTTGATCCTTCTCGTACCACCGTGTTGCCAGTTCTTGCCGATGCGTATCGCGCATTGCGTAGGTGGAGCAAGGTCAATCAGATCTGGACTGAGATCAAGGATTTGTCACCACATCCTTCGGTGCTTGCTGAAGGTCGCATCGTTGCTGCAGGCGCACTGTCTGATCAGGGGAAACTAGCCGATGCTGTTCACCTGTTCGATTCTGTTTTAAATGTTCCGAAGCGTGTTCAGGATTACCATTTGCGTCAGTGGTACATGGCTGCAGATCTCCACGACCGCTCTGGAAACATTGTTGAGGCTCGTCGCCTTTTTGCACGTGTGAGGCAATACGACGCTGAATTTGTTGATGTTGCTGACCGTCTTTCCCATCTCGGGCCGCTGCGCTAACACCCCTTCGTTACTCTCTTCATATTGAGCTTTGCTCCTTCTCATGTGGCACCTGGTGTCGCATCACAACAGTGAGAAATGGAGGGAATATGAACGTCGTAGTCATTCGTGGTGTTGTGCTCAATACCCCAGTGGAAAGAGTTTTAGGGTCTGGCGAATTTGCCACTTCATTCGATGTTGTCACGGAAAGCGATGAAGGCAGGCTGACGGTTCCTGTTAACTGGGTCACAACGGTCAAGACACTTCTGCAAGAAGGAGAAGAAGTCATGGTCAGCGGAAGTGTCCGACGCCGTTTCTATCGCGCTGGTGGCGCAGTGCAAAGCCGTACCGAGGTGCTGGCAAAACAAGTACTCAATACGCGGCGCAAAGTTGCCGTCAAAAAGAGTCTTGCCGAGATCCAAAAAGAGCTCACACACACCTGGTAGCACCAAAACTTCTTGCCTGCGAGTGCAAAATGGCTAGTGTTTTCAGAGAAGAACTTTGAAAGGCCAAATGTGAACCAGCAGCAACTTACGCAAATGCGCACCGGTAAGGGCTTTATCGCCGCGTTAGACCAAAGCGGTGGAAGCACACCAAAGGCATTGAAGTTGTATGGCGTCGACGAATCTTCCTATTCCAACGAAGACGAAATGTTCGATGTCATTCATGCAATGCGTAGTCGTATGGTCATGAGTCCAGCATTCACTGGCGAGCGTGTATTGGCCGCGATTTTGTTCGAAGGAACGATGGATCGCAGCATTGAAGGTGTGGGTAGCGCAGAGTACTTGTGGAACCGAAAGCAAGTCATCGCCATTTTGAAAGTCGACAAAGGTCTTGCCGATGAGGCCGATGGCGTGCAACTCATGAAGCCCATGCCTGAACTCGACGCTTTGTTGGCGAAGGCACGAACGAACGGGATCTTCGGAACGAAAATGCGTTCGGTGATTAAGGTCGCAAATGCAAAAGGTATTTCAGAAGTTGTCGCTCAGCAGTTTGCGGTTGGTCGTCAGATCCTTGCTGGTGGACTTGTGCCCATCATCGAGCCAGAAGTAGATATCAATAGCCCAAGCAAAAAAGAAGCAGAAGCATTGTTGAAGGCCGCGCTACTCAAAGAACTCGATGCGCAACCTGCCGATCAGCCGGTGATGTTGAAGCTCACTTTGCCTGAAGACGACAATTTCTATCTCGAACTAGTGAAGCACCCAAGCGTGTTGCGGGTTGTTGCGTTGTCGGGCGGTTACTCGCGTGACGATGCCAACACAAAGCTCAGTAAGAACAACGGTGTCATTGCGAGCTTCTCTCGCGCGCTCACTGAAGGTCTTTCTGCTCAGCAGTCAGATGCAGAATTCAATGCCGCACTCGACAGTGCAATTGCATCTATTTACGCAGCATCAAATACCTGATTTAGTTCACTGCTAACGGGCGCATAGCAAGCCCTGTGCGCAATTTGGGAGTAAAAAATGTCGACTTCGGCGGCATCAATAGTCCTTCATCGGCCGTGCGGCGAATTTCCGCAAGAGATACTGGCCGAATGAGAACGGCGCATTGTGCATTCCCGGCCTTCAGGGCATCGAGCACTTCATGTGTGCCGTGCTGGTACGAAATACCGGCCGCATCGAGAGAACCCAGGGCAGTAGTAATTGCATGTTCTAGGCGTGCACTGTCGAGAGCGCGGACCTCAGCGAATTTTTCAGTTTTCTCGGTGAAGAGAGTTGTCGACCCATCTGGGCGCACGAGGCAGATGGCTTTTTCTGAATTCATCAGTGTCAACGTGTTTTCCGACAGGGTGCTGACACTCACGCGTGTGTAGAACTCACTCAGAATCTCTTCCATTTGAGAAGGGCTAACAGCAGCAATGAGACGGTGGATGGCGGCAATGCTCAACTGTTCTTCAACGAGCTCTGCAACGTATGTCATGGTGAGACCCGCTGCAGGAGCAAGTTGTGAATCGGCGCTGCGCATTTCGTCGCGATAGGTACGTGAAATGGCGTAGCGATGGTGTCCGTCGGCAATGACCACGGGTGCACTGGCAATAGCCGATCGAATAGCGTCTATACGGTCTGTTTCGGTCACGCGTTCAACGCGATGCACCACGCCGTCTTCGTCGGTCATTTCGCCCATGAACTCTCCTGGTGCGAGAAGCACCTGGGTGAGGCCGCTACAGAGCGATAAGCCCCACACTGGCGACAAGTTGCATTGTGTTGCTCGGGTGAGGTCGAGTCGGTCGGTTTTGGCCTTCGGTGTGGTTTGTTCGTGGGGGAGGACGCCTCCTGCCCCGACGTCTACGACTTCAAGAGCGCCAATGACTCCAACAGTGTGGCGATCTTTCCCTGTGGAGTCGCGAAACGACATGCGATACAACGTGTACGAGGGAGTGGGGTCTTGCGTGAGCACCTTGCTTGAGATCCAATCTTGGATATCGGTTGCCGCTTTTTGGTAGCGCTCTGGCCCGTCTGCATCGAGTGGGCAATCGACATGAACAATATTCCACGGACTTTGTTCGCCGTAGTGTGCGCGATCATCTGCGCTCAATACGTCGTAGGGCGGGGAACTCAGCGCAAAAAGTTCTGTTTGGGCATTGGTGTAGCGAAGCGCTGAGAATGGTTCAAAATGAGGCACACTCTAAGGGTGGCAGGTATGGGTGCAACAAGCAAAACTGAAGGTGTGTCAGGCATCATTTGGAGCGATCTTGACGGCGTCATTTGGCGCGGGGCTTCGGTCATTAGTGGCGTACCCGAGAGCATTGCAACGTTGCGACAAGCGGGCTGGCAAGTCAATTTTGTAACGAACAATTCCTCAACGCGACTCGCCGATCAGGAAAAGAAACTCGGCGACATGGGTATTCCCGCCGTTGGCAATGTGGTGACGAGCGCACAAGCGGCAGCTTCACTCATTGCGCCAGCCGAAAGAGTGTTGGCCTGTTCAGGCCCGGGCGTCATTGAGGCAGTCCGCAACCGTGGAGCGCAGGTTGTCGACGTACGAGATGCTTTAACTGATACCGCATTTCTTCCATCCAGTTTTGATGCGGTGGTCGTGGGAATGCATCGCGATTTTTGCTTTGATTTTCTCCACTTGGGCCTGTCGTGTCTGTTGGCAGGTGCACGCCTCATTGGCACGAACGACGATGCAACTTTTCCCACCGAGACAGGAATATTGCCTGGTGGGGGCTCGCTCATTGCGTCGTATGTGTATGCATCGCAACTCACGGCGACCATGGCGGGAAAACCACACGATGCGATGGCACAACTGGTTCGTTCCCTCGCCGGGTCAACGCCTGCAGCCAGGCAGGTGATGGTGGGTGATCGGCCTGACACCGATGGTGCTTTTGCGCAGCGTCTTGGCATTGCCTATGCCCAGGTGTGGTCGGGTGTGCAAGAAAAGTGTGCTGGGCCCATAGATGGTGTTTCGTTTCACTACACAGGTAACACCTTTTGCGATATTGCAACGGAGCTCTTGAGCAGCACCAATGCAACAGACGATCTTCGTCAGGCGCATCAATGAAATCACGTCGCACATTGGTGCGTGAGGTGCTCCACCGTGGACTGTTGTCGAGCGCAGCCGAGGTGGAGGCAGCACTTGCCGACAACCGCGTGCGGGTGAACGGGGCAGTGGTGAGCAATGCTGCATCTTTGGTGGCGCCAGGCGATGCAGTGCATGTTGCGCCGATGGCTAATCGGTTTGTCGGGCGCGGAGGAATCAAACTTGAGGGTGCTCTGCAACACTTCGGTATTCATGTTGGGCATCAGTACTGCCTCGACATTGGGGCCTCGACCGGAGGCTTCACTGATTGCCTCTTGCAGCACGGGGCGGCACATGTAGTGGCAGTCGACGTTGGTCGTGGTCAGCTCCATCAAAAAATGTTGACGCACGCGGCGGTCACGTCGCTGGAAAGCCAACACATTTCACAATTGTCGCCGGAAGGTCTGCGCTCCCATTGGGGACCCGGTCATCATGGCCTTGCGCAAATTGTGGTGACCGATGTGAGTTTCACTTCACTTGCCCAATTGGTGCCCCACATTGTTTCTCTATCTTGCAACGGAGCTGAACTTGTTCTTTTGGTCAAGCCCCAATTCGAAGCCGATCGTAACGATGTGCCTGTTGGGGGGATCGTGGTTGATCCGCAGGTGCGGCAAGGAGCAGTTGATCGCGTTGCGGAGGCTGTGAATGCAGCAGGATGCCATGTTCATGGGCAATATGAGTCGCCGATCTCTGGCGCTGGTGGCAATATTGAGTTCTTCCTATGGGCAACTGTGCACACCGATGAGTAAAGATATGGGTATGGGTCTCGCACAGCCACCGTCCTTTCACCTGGGCTCGCTTTTGCTTGTGGTGAATCAGGAGCGCCCCGATGCCTGTGAAGCAGCGCTGCGCATTCAAGCATGGGGCGAAGCGCACCAAGTTTCTATTGTGCATGCCGAAGATCTCACGGGAGAGCATTCTGCAACACCCGATCTGGTGGTGTCACTCGGTGGCGACGGAACCGTCTTGCGTGCAGTTCAAATCTTGGGTGGCCAAAATGTGCCTGTTCTCGGGGTCAACTTTGGAACACTCGGCTATCTCACCAGTGTGGAGCCTGTGCAATTACTCGAAGTGCTCGAGTCATTGCACGCGGGGGTCATGCCCACAGATGCGCACCTCGAGAATCGCATGATGCTCAGAATTCATGTGGCACAAAAAGACGGTGGTCGGCACACACTACGTGCACTGAACGAAGTCGTCGTAGAAAAAGTGGAGTCAGGGCATACTGTGCGCTTAGAAGTAGCAATCGATCAAAGTGTTTTTGCCACGTATTCAGCCGATGGCCTCATTGTGGCTACACCCACTGGTTCTACTGCTTATTCGTTGTCGGCACGCGGGCCAGTTTTATCGCCACAACATCGGGCAATGGTGTTAACGCCAGTATCTCCGCACATGTTGTTCGATCGGTCATTGGTACTCGACCCAGCTGAAGAAGTGTCCATTACCGTGCGTGGTCATCGCGATGTCACTTTGTCGGTTGATGGACTGCACTTTGTTGCATTAGGTCCAGAAGACACAGTGAGCGTGGTCAGCGACGCTGCTACGGCTTGTTTCTTGCATATTGGCCAACAGCGATTCCATCACATCTTGCGGCAGAAGTTTGGTTTAGGAGACGATTAATGCTGGTGGAATTGCATGTTCATCAGTTAGGCATCATCGACTCGGTCACTCTTGTCTTCAAAAATGGACTCACGGCTTTTACTGGTGAAACCGGTGCAGGTAAGACCATGATGATTGAAGCTATTCACTTGCTAGTTGGCGGGAAAAGCGATGTGTCGATGGTGCGTCATGGTTGCGATGAAGCTCGAGTAGAGGGTCGTTTTGTGGTGGGTGACGATGAAGTCATCTTGAGCCGCGTGATTCCTGTGCAGGGGCGTTCACGGGCCTATATCAATGGCAGTTTGGCCACACTTGCTCAACTCGCCGAAGTAGGCGCCGACCTCGTCGATCTTCATGGTCAACATGCGCATCAGAGTTTGCTCCATGAAAAAGCACAACGTGGAGCCCTCGACCAATTCGCAGGTGTCGATACTTCTCCGGTAGCGCTGGCAAAAGGTGAGTTGCGCCAATTGCGCCAAGAGCTTGAATCATTAGGCGGAGACGAACGTGCTCGAGTGCGAGAAATAGACCTTCTCCAATTCCAAATCGAAGAAATCCATGCTGCAGGTATTTCCTCGGGTGCAGAAGACGAAGAGTTGCGCAAAGAAGAAGAGGCACTCGGTAATGCAGAGTCGTATCAAGCGGCTTTGAGGGGCGCCTACGCCTTTCTCACCGAAGCCAATACACAAGTGTCGGCGGGAACAACAAACGCTAGCGATGCGCTACGTTCGGCTCTGGGCTTGTTGCAGGGTAAAGAAGCGTTTGCCGATGTCGCACAGCGACTTTCTTCGTTGGCAGCCGAGCTCGACGATGCTGCTGGCGTCATCAGAGACCTCGCTGATGCCAGCGAAGAAGACCCAGAGCGCCTTGCCGAGGTCAGTGCCCGGCGCAAGGCCCTCAGCGACCTGTGTCGCAAATATGGTCCTTTGTTGGCCGACGTGCTGGAGTACGGCCGGGTGAGCTCTGAACGTCTGAAAGACCTGCTCGGTTATGAACAACGTGCTCGTGAGCTCGAGGCATCTATCGCCGCGGCACAAGTGCGTGTGCGCAAGGCAGAAGCGCTGGTGCGACAAAAGCGTGTCGAAGGCGCTCCACAGTTCGCCAAGGCGGTGCAGAAACATCTGCGGCTCCTTGCTCTGCCCGAGGCAGTGTTCCAGGTGAACTTTGCTCCAGAGGCTGAAGATCCACCAGGCGATGCCCTCCATTTCTTGCTCTCAGCCAACCCAGGTAGCCCACCATTGCCTTTGTCAAAAGTTGCTTCGGGCGGAGAACTAGCGCGAGTGATGTTGGCGTTGCGATTGGTTCTCACGCAATCTCCTCCCACTCTGATTTTCGACGAAGTCGATGCGGGCATTGGCGGTGCAGCAGCGGTAGCCGTAGGTAAAGCCTTAGCTGCGGTCGGAAAAGGTCACCAAGTGTTCGTCGTCACGCACCTTGCCCAAGTCGCCTCTCAAGCCCACCAACAATTGGGTGTGTCGAAAGAGATCATCAAAAAAGTTACCTATGCCCGCGTGGGCGAACTCACCGGTGCGGCGCGGGAAAGTGAAATCGCTCGCATGTTGTCGGGAGGAGCGCTCACCGATGTTGCCGTTGCTCATGCGCAGGAGCTTTTGACTCATTCTTCCTAACCCAGGATTTCATGGTAAGTTGTTATTCCGTCAAGGAGTTGTTGACACAAGCCGACGGGAGAAGTGAAATGCCAAAGCATATTTTCGTAACAGGTGGTGTTGCGAGCTCGCTCGGCAAAGGTCTCACTGCTTCGTCGCTCGGACGTTTACTCAAGTTGCGTGGATTACGCGTCACCATGCAAAAGCTCGACCCGTATATCAACGTCGACCCAGGCACCATGAACCCTTTCGAACATGGTGAAGTGTTTGTTACTGACGATGGCGGCGAAACCGACCTCGACTTGGGTCACTACGAACGGTTCATCGATGAGAACTTGTCGCGTAGTTCCAATGCCACCACAGGTTCTATTTATCAAGCTGTGTTAGCCGCAGAGCGTCGTGGCGACTATCTCGGAAAAACAGTGCAGGTCATTCCGCACATCACCGATGAAATTAAGCGCCGCATTCACCGTGTCTCCACCGACGATGTCGATGTAGTGATCACCGAAGTAGGTGGCACTGTTGGCGACATCGAAATTTTGCCGTTTCTCGAGGCCATTCGCCAGTTCCGCAACGAAGCTGGCCGCGACAACGTGTGCTACATCCACGTTACTTTGGTGCCTTTTATTGGCCCAAGCGGTGAGCAGAAAACAAAACCTACTCAGCACAGCGTGACAGAACTGCGTAGTCGCGGCATTCAGCCCGACATCATTGTTTGCCGCAGCGAAGAGCCATTAAGCCAAAGTTTGAAGCGCAAAATTTCTAATGTGTGTGACGTTCCTGAGGCCAACGTTATTAACGCCGCCGATGCTCGAAACATTTATGAGCTTCCCATCATTTTGCATGAAGAAGGCCTCGATGTTGTTGCGTGCGATACCTTGCGTTTAGATACTGAACTCGACCTTTCCTCTTGGGAAAACTTCGTTGAGCGTGTAGAGAATTCTGTGCGACCCGTACGTATTGGTCTCATCGGAAAATATGTTGAACTGCAAGACGCTTATCTGTCCGTTGTGGAAAGTTTGAAGCATGCTGGCTTCCACCATGGAGCAAAAGTTGAAATTGAATGGATCCAGGCAGAAGAGGTAGAAGGTCTGCTCACTGCTGGACGCGTGAGTAATTTGGATGGCATTGTTATTCCCGGTGGATTCGGCGGACGTGGTGTTGAAGGCAAAATTGCCGCCGCTCAATACGCTCGCGAGAACAATTTGCCGTGCCTGGGTTTGTGCTTAGGCATGCAGGTCATGACCATCGAGTTTGCTCGTAATGTGTTGGGCCTCACTCAAGCGAACTCCACCGAATTCGACCCGTCAACAACGGCACCGGTCATTGATCTCATGAACGACCAGCGCGAAGTGTCGAACAAGGGTGGCACCATGCGCCTCGGTGCCTACTACGCAGTGCTTGCCCCTGGGTCACAAGTAGCTGCAATGTACGGCGAGCCTGTGGTGAGTGAGCGCCATCGCCATCGCTACGAATTCAACGCGCAATTCCGTACCCGTTTTGAAGAAAATGGCTTTTTATGCAGCGGAACGTCGCCCGACAAGCGTCTTGTGGAGTTTATTGAGCTCACCGACCACCCGTTTTGGGTCGGAACTCAAGCACACCCCGAGTTCAAGAGTCGCCCAGACCGTGCGCATCCATTGTTCATTGGTCTCATCAACGCTGCTTTGAACTACCGCGAAAGCTCACTGAACACTTCTTCCGCATCGCAGCGCTAGAGCATGGGCTTCATCTCGCGATCGCGAAAGTCGTTGCATCGTTGGGCCGTGTGGACGCTCGTTGAAGATCACCTGGAAGATCCTTCTGGCGGCGCCTTTGTGCGAACCTATGTCGACTCTCCCGGTGCCGTTGGGGTAGTGGTATTGCATGTCAATTCTCTGAGCGAATTAAAAGGTGCTCACCTGTCGGAGGTGAAGACCACCTTGGTGCGCCAGTTTCGTGCTCCCTTCAGGGAAGACATGTGGGAGATACCTGCGGGAATGCGGGACGTTGACAGCGAACCTCCTGAACTCACTGCTCATCGCGAATTAGCAGAGGAGGCCGGGTTGGAAGCATCGGTACTCGTTCATCTGGGGTCAATGGCTTCCGCTCCTGGTATTACAAATTCAATGGTCGAAATTTTTGCTGCATGTGGATTGCGCGAAGTGCCTATCGACCGTCATGGTCCGGAAGAAGAACACATGCAGATAAGGGTCGTCTCTGTCGCCGATGCGCTCGAAGAAGTACGCCGTGGGGAATTGACCGATGCTAAAACCATTATTGGATTGCAGTGGGTGAGGGATCTCCTCTGAAAAACGTCGAACTATCTGATGTCGTCTTTCCTGAAGTCGCTGAGGAGTTCTTCAATTGGCTTGTGGTCGAGCGCGGACGCGCCGCAAATACCGTAGATGCGTATCGGCGTGACATTGCGCAATATCTTTTATACCTTCGCGACATACGTTCCACTCTCATGAAGGTAAAGGTGGAAGATGTAGAAAATTTCCTCACGATGCGACTCGAAAATGGGGCGGCAAAGTCGAGCCTTGCGCGGCAATTCTCTGCACTGCGCATGCTGCACAGGTTCATGGTTGAGGAACGTTTCCGCAAAGATGACCCAGCGGTGATGGCCGAAGGTATTGGTAAGCCGGCAGGAATACCAAAACCCCTCACCGAAGACGAGATGATCCTTCTCATCGGTTCAGTTGTTGGTGATGAACCACGACAGTTGCGCGACCGAGCAGTGCTGGAGTTTCTTTATGCCACAGGCGCACGCGTGTCTGAAGTGTGTGGGCTGAACTTGTCTGATCTCGATATGGAGTCGTCACTCGTGCGTCTTTTTGGAAAAGGTTCAAAAGAGCGGGTTGTACCTTTTGGCTCAATAGCCCACGGTGCGCTGAGTCAGTGGATTGCATCTGGTCGACACGCACTGGTCCCGCCAAAGTGGGTGCGTAGAGATGATTCTCAGGCTGTGTTTCTTGCCAACCGCGGCGCACGCATCAGCCGACAGGTGATTTTCAACATTGTTCGAGAAGCGGGGTTGCGGGCAAAAATAGATCGTGATATCTCGCCGCACGCTCTGCGTCATTCCTGTGCAACACACCTGCTTGATCACGGAGCAGACCTGCGCATTGTGCAAGAGATGTTGGGGCATGCATCCATTTCCACAACTCAGGTATATACCCGTGTTTCACAAGAACGCCTGTGGCAGGTGTATGGCTCATCGCATCCAAGGGCACGACACTAGATGCTGAAAAAAGTGCAGCACCTCTACAGACGATGGAAAGCAATGGGTGAGGGTCTCGGTACTGTTGTGCCCGATGACGTTGCAATGACAAAAGGTTTGTTGAGTGACGCTGAGTTTGGTTTATGGCGCGCAATGTCGAGTGCAGACCAGGTTCATTCGCTACAGGTGCTGCATATATTTGAACAGTTGGTGCCAGATGCAACTCGAGACGAAAAGAGTGCTGCATTGCTGCATGATGTGGCTAAAGCTATTTCGCCGATGAGCCGAATGGCTCGAAGTGTGGCAACCATCGGTAGTTTTCGCCGTGAGCGGTGGCGGTGGTATCGCCAACATGAAGTAATGGCTGTTGAAGTTCTGCAAAGAGTCGGTTCATCACAGCGCACCATTGAACTCGTGCGTCGAAGCGCGCAAGATGTGGTTGCTCTGCGTCTTTATGAAGCAGATGACTCGGTGTAATTATTCAGGCAAGAAGCCGACAGCATTTTTGGCGCGAGCGACTGTAGCGCTTGCTACAACACGGGCCTTTTCAGCTCCTACTCGCAAGAGTCGTTGTAGTTCTGCACGGTCATTCATGAGTTCGGTATATCGCTTTTGTATGGGGCTGATCATTGAGCAAACGGCTTCGCCGGCATCGACTTTCAGTGCGCCGTACTGCGTATAAGAACTTGCTAGTTCTTCTGGTTTTTGACCGGTAGCTGCCGACAAAATGTCGAGCAAGTTAGCAATGCCAGGTTTGGTGTCGCGATCGTAAGCCACTTCATTGTCGCTATCGGTGACGGCACGTTTGAACTTCTTCATGATTGAGGCTGGGTCATCGAGAAGATAGATGCAGCCAGCTTCATTGGTTGTCGATTTTGACATCTTGTTCGTTGGTTCTTGAAGGTCCATGACTCGCGCACCAAGTGCAGGTGTCACTGCCTTTGGCAAAACAAATGTTTCACCGAAACGATGATTGAATCGCATCGCAATATCGCGAGTAATTTCAATGTGCTGCTTTTGGTCGTCACCGACGGGAACTTCATCGGCGTCGTACAGCAAAATATCTGCCGCTTGAAGGGCTGGATACGTGAAGAGGCCTGCAGAAACAAATTCGGCTTCTCGTTTTTGAGACTTATCTTTGAATTGCGTCATTCGCGATAATTCGCCGTATGAGACAGTGCATTCCATCATCCAAGAAAGTGTGGTGTGCTCAACAACATGGCTTTGCACAAACACTGTTGCAACATTTGGGTCGAGGCCCACGGCAAAGAGCATCGCTGCTAGTTCGAGAGTGTTTTGACCAAGCACCCCTGGTGATTCGGTCACAGTGAAGGCGTGGAGGTCGACGATTCCATGAAATACGTCATTTTGGTGTTGTCCATTGACCCACTGTTGGAGGGCTCCTAAGTAATTACCTAGGTGAACAGCGCCGGTTGGTTGGATGCAAGATAAGACACGAGCCACGGGCGGACTGTAGTCGTCGAAAGGGGTCTCTGGCGAGTATGTTTTCATATGTGAGTTATGACGTCTCCACGGCCGTATTTGAGGGCCCTTTCGACCTTCTCTTGCACCTCATTTTGAGGGAGCAGGTCGATATTCATGAAGTCTCGCTCAGCACCATTGTCGACGCCTATCTCACCGAAATTGAGAAGATGCAGGACCTCGACCTCGATATCGCTACAGAATTCCTGCTCATTGCCTCCACGCTGGTGGAACTCAAGGCACGGCGCTTATTGCCAGGCAAAGAGAACATCGACCTTGACGAAGAATTCGCCTTGTGGGAAGAGCGCGATTTGCTACTTGCCCGCCTCCTGGAATGCAAGACGTTTAAAGATGTATCGCTGGTGTTTCAGCAGCTAGCAGACCTGGCCGACAGGGCATTCCCTCGCACCACCGGGCCCGATGAGAGATTTTCGCAGCTTCTGCCCGACTTGATGGAGGGAGTGACCCCACAAAAGTTGCACAAGGCAATGCTGAAGGCGCTTGCTCCGAAGCCAGAACCACACATTGACCTCTTTCACGTAGCACCGGTTCGGTTGAGCGTTTCTGAGGCCGTCAGTGAGTTAATGGATTCCTTGCCAAGTATGAAGGCAATTACGTTTCGTAATCTCACCCGTGGTCATGAAGTGCGTCTTGAAGTGGTGGTGAGGTTCCTGGCCATTTTGGAAATTTATAAACAAGGTTTTATAGAGCTCAGTCAAGACGACCGATTTGGCGATATCGAAATCCTATGGATTGGTGATGAAGGTTTCGCTTCAGTCAATGCATTCTCCATCGACGATTATGAAGGTTAAGTAGAAAGTTTCACATGTCAGACGAATTGCTCAATATGAACGATGATGCTTCATTCATCACACCTGAAATCATCCGGGCGATGGAAGGCATTTTGATGGTGGCAATTGAACCTGTACCCGCTGAATTGCTCGCGCAGTTATTCGAAGTGTCGGTCTCCATTATCGAAGAAATGGCTGCTCAATTGAGCGCTGTCTACGAAGAAGCCGGACACGGCTTTCAGCTCATTGCGGTGGCCGGTGGATATCGTTTCCAAAGTCATCCAGCCGTTTCTGCTTACGTGGAACGTTTTGTGCTCGATGGACAACGAGCTCGTCTTTCGGCTGCGGCATTAGAAACTCTGGCAATTGTGGCGTACAAGCAACCCATTTCTCGTTTGCAAATTGCTTCTGTGCGTGGTGTTGACCCCGATGCTGTTTTGCGCACATTGCATTCTCGTGGCTACGTAGAGCATCGCGGTAATGACGATGGGCCCGGCCAGGCGGTGCTGTGGGGCACAACACAACTTTTCCTCGAGAAGTTAGGCATTAACTCGCTGGGCGAGTTGCCACCTCTAGCGGAATTTGTTCCAGATGCAAGCGTTGTTGAGGCTTTAGAAAATACTTTGCGTATTTCTCCACTCGATGATGCAGGCTCTGCACCAGATCAAAACCTGTGACGGAAATGTCAGATCATTCATCGCACGACGACACTGAGTTGCACGAAGGCGAACGCTTGCAGAAAATTCTTGCTGCTTTGGGTTGGGGTAGTAGAAGAGTTTGTGAAGATCTCATCATTGAAGAGAGGGTGACGGTCAACAATGAGATCGCCATTCTTGGTCGTCGAGTCGACCCACTTGTCGACTTGATTTGTGTCGACGGAGCACCTGTGGGGGCGCGTCCCGACTTTGTTTATTACTTATTGAACAAGCCAAGTGGAGTGATATGTACGGCGAGCGACCCACAAGGACGTGAAACCGTGATCGACTTAGTGCCGAGTGAACCTCGCGTCTTTTCCGTTGGGCGATTAGATTTCGACACTGAAGGTCTGTTGTTGCTCACGAATGATGGCGAGCTAACGCAATTTCTCACTCATCCAAGTCAGGGAGTCGAGAAAGAGTATTTGGTGATGCTTCATGGTTCGCCACGTTTGTCCGATAAGGCACTGCACAAATTACGCATTGGTGTTGAACTTGAAGATGGGGTGACCGCTCCAGCAAAAGTGAGCCAACGCAGCGACAACACCGTGACTGTTGTTATTCACGAAGGACGCAATCGCCAGGTGCGGCGAATGTTTGAGGCTATTGGTGAAGAAGTGCAACGTCTTGTGCGTGTCCGTATAGGTCCGCTAGTTGACAACAAGCTGAAGCCCGGAGTGTGGCGTGACCTCACTCTTGCGGAGCGGAAATCACTCAGTGAATTTATGTCGAAATCATCTCGGCGCTAGATACCCCGATCGCTAGAGTAGAGACGTGTCGGTACAGCAAAGCGTCAATATTGTGGGTCTGGGGCTCATTGGCGGCTCGATTGCTGCACGTCTCACCCAGGAAGGCTTTCGCGTTCAGGGAATTGACCCATTAGCGAGTCGTCAAGAAGAAGCACTTGATTTTGGGTACATTTCATCAGTAGGTCTCGATGTGGACGCACATATCACCTTTGTATCGGTACCGGTTTCGCAACTCGCCACCGAAGTTGAATCGGCACTGCGGGCTACCAAAGGAATAGTGACCGATGTTGGCAGCGTGAAAGCTCCCGTCGTACAGGCGATATCCGACGTCCGTTTCGTGGGAGGCCATCCGATGGCTGGCTCCGAATTAGAGGGTATACAGGGAGCAGACGCTGAGCTTTTTGAAGGTGCAACATGGATCCTCACTCCCACTGACCTGACCGACGATCGAGTATTCGCTGAAGTGGCCTCCATTGTTCAGCTCATGGGTGCAAATATTCTCGCAGTGTCGGCAGAGCACCACGATCGACTCATCGCGGTGGTGAGTCATGTTCCGCATTTGGCGGCCGCAACTCTCATGAGTGTTGCCGATGCTCGGTCAGAAGAGCACGCATCGGTCTTGCGTATGGCTGCTGGAGGCTTTCGCGATATGACGCGAATTGCGTCGAGCAAGCCCGGCATTTGGCTCGACATATGCCGGGAAAATCGTGCAGCAATTTTAGAAACTCTCGACGACTTCATCGCTGAATTAGGACAATTGCGCGCCATCATTGACGGCACGAAAACGGGGGAGCTCGAAACGTTTCTCTCTAAGGCGAGAAAAGCAAGATCACATCTACCGGCTCGTGTTCGCTCTTTGGAAGACGTTGAGGAAGTCCGTATTCCCATTCCCGACCGGCCAGGAGCCGCGGCAGAAATATTCACCCTTGCCGCCGCCCTCAATGTCAACTTGGCAAGTTTTGAAGTGGTGCACTCAGCTGAGGGCGAACGCGGTGTCGCCATCGTGCTTGTTGACAAATCTCAGGTCGAGCTGTTGCGAGGTGGCCTGATTGGTCGTGGCTTTAAGCCGGGTCGTTAGTGTGGCCCATCTTCGTTTAGAAACAGCACGAGGACCGCTTCATTGTTCGGTGGAAGTTCCAGGTTCAAAAAGCATTGCGAATCGGGCACTCATCTGTGCGGCACTTGCTGGTGAAGGTTCAATCGTTACAAATATTCCCGGGGGCGACGACACCGTTGCAATGCTCGAAGGTCTGCGTGCACTTGGCCTCGCGATTTCTCAAGTGAAAGAATCAGTTAGTTTTTCTTCATCGCTCGACCTCGAGAACACTGATGAGGTCAATATTCATGCGGCACTGGCTGGCACCTCATCGCGCTTTCTCACCGCACTCGGAGCGCTGCGTCAGGGCAATACGTGCATTGATGGTTTTGATGCCTTGCGAAAACGTCCGATGGAAGATCTCCACATTGCTTTGAGTCATCTCGGTGCCAATGTGTCAAGTTCGTTAGGAGAGTATTCGCTTCCCGTCGTCGTGAACGGTGTCGACGTCCACGGTGGAGAACTCACAATGTCGAGTTCAGTTTCTAGTCAGTTTTCCAGTGCCATATTGCTGATTTCGCCGTATCTCAAGAACGGTCTCGTAGTGAACATCGAAGGTAATCGCATCTCTGAGTCATACGTGATGATGACCATTGGCGTCATGTTGGCATTCGGTGCAGACGTCACAATAGAAGTACGCAATGAAAGACTTTTACGTATTCGAGTTCAACCAGGAAAATACGCCGCAACTCAATTCGCAGTGGAGCCAGATGCTTCTTCAGCTTCGTACCCACTCGCTGCAATTGCAATTTGCGGGGGTGAAGTATTCATACCCGGAATGAAGAATGAATCTCTGCAAGGAGATACCGGGTTCGTCTCTTTGATGGAAGAAATGGGTTGCACTGCTCTATGGGTAAACGATGGCGTGAAATTATCTCGCGATCCTCAGTCTGTATTAAAGGGAGTTTCTGTTGATCTGAACGACATGTCCGATTTGGTGCCCACGGTGGTGTCTGTCGCGTTGTTCGCGCGCGGGTCAAGCAATATCTCGGGCGTCGGCTTCATACGTAACAAAGAAAGCGACAGGCTGGGAGACCTGGCTGTCGAGTTGCGTAAATGTGACGCAGATGTCGAAGTTCTTGAAGATGGCCTTCGCATTTCACCACGTCCGCTTCGCGGCACAGAACTTGGCACACATCATGATCATCGTCTGGCGATGGCCTTTGGACTCGTTGCCCTCAAAGTGTCGGGTGTGACAGTTGAAGACCCGACAGTCGTTTCCAAGAGCTGGCCAATGTACTGGGAGATGAGAGAGCAAATGTTACGGTCGAGTCATGAGTGATGAACTAGCAAGTTCGTGGGTGGCGCAAGCCGGGTCTAATGCTTCGGTTCAAAGCGCAAATACTGTGGCGGCATTCGATTTCGACGGCACTTTGACAGTGCGCGACACTGTTTGGCCCTTTATTTCGCTGTTGGTGCCAAAGCGCACGGTCATGAAATCATTTGCCGCCGATTTCGTTCGCAATGCGAAAGCAGTGGTGAAGCGTGATCGTGATTTTTTAAAACTCAATGTTCTTGCCAAATCATTGGCGGGAATGCCGGTGGAAAAAGTGAATAACATCGCCGAAAAATACGCAGATCATGTTTTGAGGCATTGGATGAGATCCGATACCTGCGCGAGGTTGAGGTGGCATCAAAAAGAAGGACATACGGTTGTTCTCGTATCGGCTTCGTTTGAAAATTATCTCGGTCCGATAGCGAGCAAAATAGGGGTGTCCCATGTGCTCGCCACGCGTCTAGAAGTGCTGGAGAACTCCACGGGTGTCGAAATATTGAGCGGAAATCTTTTCGGTGAGAACTGTCGTGGGGTCGAAAAGGTCCAGCGATTCCGTGAATGGGCCGCATCCCAACCAGGATCCGTCTTTCGTTATGCCTATGGAGACTCCTCCGGAGACCAAGAGTTGCTGCAAGCATCAGGTGCGCCAATTTGGGTGAAACATGAAACCCTCCATCCTGCGCCTTGACTTTTTGTTTAATCCGATGCCCGCTCGGATGCCGCAAGGGAAGTCAGAACAAGCAGAGAAACTCCGAATCACTATTCTCGAAGAGCATCGCAAAGCCGTTGAAAAGGGAGATCCGGTCTACATCGACCCTATGACGCGACGCAGTGTGATGACGGCAGCATTTTTGGCATCGCGAGCAACATGCTGCACCAGTGGTTGCAGACATTGTCCGTACGAGTCCTAAACGGCTACGTTTGTAGGGTCGCGCGGTAAAAGCCGCCTCATACATTTAGGAGCAATTGTGTCGCAACAGCGAGAGATCCTCACGTGGGAAGGTTTCGGGGTCGCATCGCATGATCTCGCACTGAAGATTGCTGCGAGTGGCTTTGAGCCCGACATGATTTTAGCTATTGCTCGGGGTGGGTTGTTTCTTGCTGGTGCGCTGGGTTATTCACTTGCTGTGAAAAATACATACACCATGAACGTTGAGTTCTACACAGGTGTGAATCAGCGTCTCGACATGCCAATGATTCTTCCTCCCGTCCCCGATTTCGAAGAAGTGAAAGATGCAAAGATCTTGATTGTCGATGATGTTGCCGATACGGGCCACACTTTGAAATTGGTCAAAGAGTTTTGTAACGGTCGAGTTGCTGAATCGCGCATTGTTGCTCTCTATGAAAAGTCACACTCGGTTGTTCATTGCGACTATGTGTGGAAGAAAACAGATGAGTGGATCAACTTCCCCTGGAGCGATCGTGAACCAGTGGTCAAAAAAGCAAATATGGTTCTCGACGCCTAAAGGTTGTTGAGCACTACTTGTGCTGCATTGCGTCCGCTTGAGCCCCATACGCCCGCACCAGGGAATGTGGCTGCTCCTGTGATGTAAAGGTTCTTGATGGGTGTCGCATAGCGCGATAGCTCTGGCTGCTGTGAGAGGAATATTGACATGGGGCCTCCTGCAAAGCTTGTTGCATGACCCTGTGGAAGAAAGAATTCCGTTTCATAATGCGCAGGAGTTTTCACTCGCCATTCTGTGATTCTGGGAGTAAGTGGTTCGGTGAGCAATGTGTCGTAGAGCGACAGCCAACGTGAAGGTTCGTCACGTGTTTCCCATCCATTAACAAAGTTGTATGGCGTAAAAAGTGCTTCCAAGCTCAAGATGTTCGTTCCAACTGGTGCCAGTGTCGAATCGGTCAAAGTTGGCGTATTGACTAGGAACGCAGGCTTCTCAAGGATCTCTCCGTTTGCCATCATCGCGTGACCATCGTGAAGCTCTTGCGTGTTCGGAGCTATGACAAAAGTGCAGCCTTCATTACGGGCGAGAATATTCTGGTAGCGGTCGTGTTGAAGAGCCTTGTACTGAATGTCACCATGAAAAATTGCATCAATCTTTGACTCGTACCCTTGTGATTGAGGGGTGGTGCGCCAGCGTTCAATAAAGGTATCTGCCGACGATGGGGCGCCGTGAAGCCATTTCACAAAAGTGTCATGAGGGTTGCACGCAGATATAACAGCACGGCTGCGAATTACACGACCATCAGATAATTCAACGCCATAAAGTTTTTGATCTTCACAGAGAATGGCCGAAACAGGTGAAGATAAAAGTAGATGTCCGCCAAAGGATTCATATGCATTGAGGAGTGCCTTTGGTAGGGCGCCGCTTCCGCCCACAGGGCGACCCACCTGTGCTGCGTGGCGCATAGCGAGGGTAATTGCCCCCAAACCGGTATGCGGAGTGTGTGGAGAAACGCCCCAAACGGTAGGCCCCTCAACAAGAGCGGGCCCGATGATTTCTGGTGAAGTGAAATAACTCTGTAGAACTTCTGCAGCTGATGAACGGCTCCATTGCAATAAACGAGAAAGTCCTTTTCCACCGCGACGTGCGGTATTGGCTATGAGTTTGCGCCGAGAAGGCACGTCATTGGCGTTATCTAAAATCAGCGAGATCACAGGCAATGCATCTTTGACGTATCGTCTGTAGTTTTTTACCTCATGAGGCAGTACTTGCGACAAAGCATCACATGTTTGGTCGAGATCATGAAATGATGGCCACCACAAATCGCTGTGCCATGAACCATTGATTTGAGCAGGGTCAATGTTGATATATTCCAAACCATGTTGCTGGAGTTGAAGTTCCGCAATGAGTGGGTTGGTACGCACGGCGAGATGGTCGCAGTTGCATATATTGACACTGCAGCCTGCAAAGGTATCGCTTGCTGCGGTGCCTCCAACGTCATGACGCGCTTCAACGAGCAACGTTGCTAATCCGGCTTTCGCTAAGTACGCCGCTGTTGTGAGGCCGTTGTGGCCAGCGCCAATAACAATCGCATCGTAGGAATCTCCGGGCATTTTGTTAGTTGTTTGCTGCATCATGAATTTTGTCAATCTTTTTCGTGTACTTTTGAGGAATGACTTCTGCAAACATTTCTACCTCGAGACTCCTCGGAAATTTGCGCGCGCCTCAAATTGCACATGCTCTTAACAATACGGCAATTGTTGTGCAGCCACTTGGCGCAATTGAACAGCATGGGCCTCATCTTCCTCTCAGTACAGACTTGGTCATTGCAGACGCCGTGGCAAATGCCGCCGTTCACAGAGTGGGCGATGAACTGAATGTATGGGTCTTGCCAGCCTTGGCTGTCACAAAATCCAACGAGCATGCTTGGAGCCCTGGCACCATCTGGCTATCAACCGATACGTTGTTGCGTGTTCTCGACGACATTGGGCGTTGTATTGCCAAGGCCGGTGTGGAGCGTCTGGTCTTTTTGAACGGTCATGGGGGAAATAGCTCATTGGTGTCGGTTGCCAACCGTGAGCTGCGTTTGAAGTACGGATTAAAGACTTTCTTGGCACACCCAGGAATGCCAGCCGACCAAGGTGGGTTGTCGCCGGAAAATGAATTAGGCATGGGGGTCCATGCGGGAACCGATGAAACTTCCATCATGTTGTATCTGCGTCCCGATCTCGTCGACATGTCTCTTGCCGTGCGTCGTATTCCCGAGAAAATGGCAGCCAATCAGCACGTGAAATTCGGAGGCTCTGTTTCTTTTGGATGGATGTCAAACGATTTCAACGAAGAAGGTTTTGTGGGCGACCCCACGGTGGCAAATGCCGAGCTGGGTAAGACCTTATTTGAAGGGGCTGTGAGTAATTTTTGTTCCGCATTGAAAGAGATCTCTACCTTTAATTTTGGGAAATAAAAAAAGGGGCGCAGTTTTCACTGCGCCCCTTTTTTCTTGAATGAGTTATTTCAGTGCAATTGTTGCGTCAATGAATTCGTTGGTCACGAGGTCTTCGGCTGTGAGGCCTTCTTTGACTTTTGTTCCACTTGCGGTATAGACCGGAGTAGCAGTAGCGATGAACTTGGTAATGCGATCCAGGTCGAATGACCCGAGGGTTCCATCTGGACTATTAGCTACAAGCTTGTCTGATACCTGCTTCTCAACTGAAGCAGCGGCCTGACCGGCATCGTAAGCCCAGCCGTTATTGATTTGCGCAACAGCGTCGAGGATGACCGCATTTGTCTCGTCTGGGCTGTTCACATAATCAATTTGTGCTTGTTGAATGACGGGCACCAATTTCTTGAGACAATCGGCATTTTTTGAGATGCTGTCTGGAGTTCCACCAAGTGACTGGGCGTAGGCAGTCCAACCAGCATCGTGGATGTACTGGTAAGCAACTGGCTTCTTCCATTCAGCGAGAACCTTCTCGTAGAAGTATGGCTCTGCGGTTCCAAAACCTTGCTGTGCATCTTTACCGCCGGAAGCGATAAACGAAGCTGGCTGACCATCGTACGAACCATCAACTTGACCCTTGTCGAGAATCTCGGTTTGGGTGAAGTAGTCCATGTAGGCAGCGCCGTCGAAGTAGCGAACCTTTACCTTGTCTGTTTTGAGATCGGCAATGGTCTTTACGTCTGGGTGGCTTGCTGGGTCCCACATAATGATTTGTGGGTTGATGTTGTACGGAGCCACAACTGCTTTTGTGGGGAAGTCAACACTGTGTGACACTGCTTCGTCGGTGCTGACAAAGCCCAACATGATGGTGGGGTCAGAATAGAGCAAAGCAGTTACTTGCTGATATCCGATTGCTGGTCCACCAGAGCGAACTTCAACTTTGACGCCTGTATCAACACCGCCGGCCACCAGTGGCCCGGATACTGAGACTTTCTTGGTGTCAACGGTGTAGCCGTCGCCAACAAGCTGGTACAAAAAGCCATGTTCTGACTCTGGGTTCCAGTCGGTTTGGAAGATCACTGTTTCTGGGCAGACATCGGCTAATGAAACTGCTGCACTAGGTGCTTCAGTGTCAGTTGTTGCCATGGTGTCTTCTGTGACAACAGTATCGGTAGTTACTTCTTCTGATGATGAGTCACTTCCACATGAGGCGAGCGCCAACATGGAAATGGCTCCTAGTGCTAGTAGGGCTTTTCTTTTCATTGTTGTTCCTTTTGTTGTTTGGTGGTGGTTAAGGATTGAGTACTAGTTGCCTCTGGTAGTGATATGCCATTTACCAATTACTTTTTTGGCTATCCATCCAAAGATCAAGAAAACGACAAGTCCTAAAAGACTTGCCAGAATGATTGCGGTGATGAGCTCTGGGCCCCACAAGCGAGCCCTGTACACGTCAATTTGTGCGCCAATACCTACGACGCCGCCCTCGCGGAAATAAAAATCACCTACGACAGCACCGATAACCGCGAGACCTGCAGAAATGCGAAGACCAACAAAGATGTTCGGCAATGCAGAAGGTATTTGGAGTTTGGTGAGGCGAGTCCATCGCGACGTGTTGTGCAGGGTGAACAACTCGTGTTGGCTTTTGTCGGCCGATAACAAGCCGAACAACGTATTGCTCACGATGGGGAAAATGGCAATGAGAACGACAACAAGTAGTCGCTGCTTGGTGGAACCATCGATGAGGGCACGGATGAGCGGGGTAAGAGCTAAAATAGGAGCGCTTTGAATGGCAACGAGATAAGGCCATGTGGCACGCTCAAACCAGCGACGAGAACTCATAAAAATGGCGAGTGACATGCCAATGATGATGGTGAGGAGGAGCCCAATGAGTGCGATCTTCGCGCTGTCCCACAGGGACATCAAAATGGGGTACAGCCCACGTCGTGTACCGGAGTGCCAGACGAAAAATCCTTCGGTGAGCACGCTGTGTGGGCTGGGAAGAAGAAAGCGTTTTTGTTGCGGAAGAATGACGTTTGCCAGTAGGTACCAAACGGCAATGAAGAATCCGAAAACTACTGCGGGTCCAAAATAATCGGAGAATCGAAAACGATCGACGCTCTCTTGATTGAGTTCGCTGGAAATTGGCGTTTCTGTGGAAGTACTCATTGTTGTTCACCTCGCAATGCATGGGAAATCTCGCCACATATTCGAGCAAACTCGGGTTCGTATCGCAGATCGTGTGTTCGCGGAAAAGCAAAGGGGATCTCGAAAGTATGTGTGATGCGTCCTGGCCTGGCAGACATCACCATGACGCGAGTGGACATATACACGGCTTCAGAGATGGAATGAGTAATGAACAAACCTGCAAAGCCCTCATGTTGAAAGAGACGAAGCAGCTCGTCGTTGAGACGTTCCCGCGTGATCTCATCGAGCGCTCCAAAAGGTTCGTCGAAGAGAAAGACCTTTGGCTTGAGAACTAAGGAGCGTGCCAATGAAGCACGCATTTTCATTCCACCCGATAGCTGGCGAGGATACTTCTCTTCAAAACCTGATAGACCGACGAGCGATATTGCATCTTGAACAAGACGGGAGCGGGTTTCCTTGTCGATCTTGTGAAGTTCTGCAATGAGCTCTACGTTTCGCTGAACGGTACGCCACGGCATGAGGGTTGCATCTTGGAAGACATATCCAATGCTTGACTCGTCGATTGTGTAATGACCGCTCGAGCACTCTTCAAGATGAGAAGCAATGCGCAGGAGCGTTGACTTTCCGCACCCAGAGGGGCCAACCACGGTAACAAACTCACCGGGTTCAATGGAGAAAGAAATGTCGTCGAGCGCCCGGGTGCCGTCTGGGAATGTTTTCGACACACTATTGAAGGACAAGGCTGGCGTTGACTTCGTGGATTGATCGGGGGTCACAGGCTGAGTCTCCATCAGTATCTCCACGCCATCACATTACGGAAAGAAATGACGCGGTTTAAGGCTTGTATGTTTATTTTATGTTTCGTGTGTGTCGTGAATCATTATTCCACGGCGGTACACCGCGCGTGGCTGGTTGGCAAATGCAATGAATTCTCTGATAGTTGCTGCTGGCGTGAGGAGGAAATTTGCCGTTGAGCCAGCGGTGAGAAAGGGAGATTCTTTGGCAATTCGCTCATGGATTGTGCTGCTCACGGAGGTGAAGGCATCTTCTGGGAAAAAGTGCCCTGCAGCGACAAGCAGTGCGGCTGCTTCAAGCGGGTCGGCACGGCCCATGGGGTTGAAGGGGTCTTGCAGATTGTCGCCGCCTGCCATCACAGTGACTCCAGCTTTCCGCAATGCGGCGAGAGCCGTGAGAGCCCTGGGCATAGCAGACTGGTGCTCGCGACCCTGTAGGAACAGGTTTGTCTGGGGCAGGGTCACCACCGCAATATTGGCCTCGGCGAGTAATTGCGACACGCGTTTTTGAACTTTTTCTGTTTGCATACCCAAGCTCACGCAATGAGATGCGGTGACATCGAAGCTGGGTGCTTGGGCAATGACGCGTTTGGCAAGATCGCGTAACGACAGCATGTCGGGATTCAGGGTCTCGTCGACATGCAGGTCGAGGTTGCAGTTGAGGTCTTTTGCGAGCGAGAGAAAAACTTTATTGGCGCCTGTGGGGTCAGAGTCGAGATGAGGGCAGCCGCCGATGAGGTCAGCACCATCGTTGCGTGCTCGCTCAGCAAGAAGGCGACTTGGTTTTCCTTGCTTTCCCGTGAGTGGCCATTGCACAAGAGCGCATATTTCTAAGTCGCATACATCGGCAAAATTATCGGCAACTTGGCGTAGTGCTCGTACCTGCAAGGTGGATCCATCAAATGTGTCTGCATGCGTTCGTATTCTTGTTACCCCATTTTTTACATAAATCATGACCGCGCGTGATGCTCGATCGACAATGTCGTCAAATGTCAATGTGTGAGCGTTTGCGTGGACGGCGTTGATGGCACCCATCAGGTCGCCTGTGGGGTTGTGGATTCGTTCTGCCAGAAATGCTTTGTCGAGATGAGCATGTGGTTCGGCAAGGGTGGGAAGCACAAGTTGTCCTCGTACATCAATATCGGATGCATCAATAACTTGTGCGGGATCATGCGCTGTCGTTTTGTCAACCAACCCATTGCGAACATGTACATCGACACTCGTGCCATTAGACAGACGAGCATTACGAAAGATATGAGCGTTCATGAACGAGGAAACTATTTCAGCGCAGCAGGAGCATTTGTTGGCCGTCGATCCATCTTCTCGCCGAGTCGCGGCATTACTTCCTCGGCAACTAAGTGCATTTGCTCGTTCATTTCTTCTCGGCTTAAGCCTGGGAAGTCGAAGAAAATGCAGAGGTGCTTGAGGTCGAGTAGGTCTCGCCAGTAACCCAGTGTGTCGACTGCGTCGTCGATGGAACCAACGATTTGTATCTTTTGCTCAACTGATTGCTCAACAGTGGGGTTGAAATCAAAAGGCACCTTTGAGCCATCGGGATGTCGATATGAACTGAACCGGCCGTAGGGTGCGAGGAATTTCGTGAATTCATCATGCCCTGGTCGACCCCGTCGCATTGCTGCTTCACGTGTCTTGCCAACGTGCATATTCATCACCAAACAGCGGTCTTCGCCTGGAGCAACTGGATTGCCGATTTCCTCTCGGATTTCTGCATAGCGTTCCCATTTCTGTTTTTGGCTCTCAGCATTTTGCAGCCAGTACACAGCCTTGTGACCGGCGCGAGGAACATATTCAATGGTCTCAGGTGATGTAACGGGTTGATAAATGTCGACGATGCGCTGTGGCTTAGGAATCAAAGTGAGATCGTTCACCATGGAGCCGCGGTCGGGAATGCCGTCGGCAGGGAAGACAAAGTGTTTGCCGCGGTAAGAAAACCGTTCTTCGTACCATGCGAGTTTGATGACTTCCATAGCCTCTTCGAATGTCTCGCGATTAATGCGATCGTGTTCAGCAGACATCGCATTGTCGCCTGATGCAACCACTGTGCCGAGGCTCCATGCTTCGCGAGGAACCGTTCCGCGACCCACGCCGAGTTCCATACGACCACCAGTGATGATGTCGGCTAGCGCAAAATCTTCGGCTAAACGCAGCGGGTGCCATTGCGGCACAACGTTGAACATCTGACCTAATCGCAAATTTTTGGTGAGCCCAGCAAGATGCATGCCAAACAAAATGAGGTTGGGAAGAACTTCGTAGCCCTCAAACTGGAAGTGATGCTCGGTGAGCCACATCGTGTCGTAGCCGAGCGCATCGGCGGTCTTTGACCAATCAACTAAATTTTTGTAGCACTCAACGACGGTGTCGTTGCCGTATCTGCGGCTCGTTGGGGCAATGCTGGGGTCGCCTGCATCGGGCATTGGTACGGTGCAAAAAAAGTTGGTGTCGACGCGCATGTGAACAACCTACTAAACACTTTTCAGGCTCGCGTACGCAGATGGGCAAGTAGCGTTTCTAATTCGTAAAGTTATTGTTACGCCAAGAATTGCGCCCGATGAGAACATCTTTCAAAACCGCTGGTTTGTCGGTCATAATGCCATCTGCACCGTTGTCGAGAAGCTCATTCATTTGTTGTGGGTCATCAATGGTCCAATAATGCACAGAGAGTCCGCTGCGATGAGCAATGTCGATGAATCGCTCGGAACCTAATGGAATGGGTCCTTGTTTTGGCGGAATCTGAGCAGCATGGATTCCTGGTGGGAATCGCAGCGGTCTTCCCGCAGCTACAGCGAGAAGGAGACGGGCAACGCCCTTGGGGCCCAGAGAAGTGGCGTAGTTCGTTCCCAACTGTTCCCGTAATTGCCGTAGTCGCCGATCGCTAAAGGCTCCTAAACACACTCGATCTGCCACGTTATTTTGTTTGAGTATGTGCACAAGAGGGGAGAGTGCCGAGTCGCTTTTGCAGTCAATATTCCAACGCGCTTCTGGCCATAGCGTCAAAAGCTCTTGAAGGGTTGGGATGTGCTCTGTTCCTTCTACCTTGATGTCTTTGATCTGCTCATACGTGAGCTCGCTGATCTTCCCAGGGTGATTGCAGGTGCGCTGCAAGTTGTCGTCGTGAAATGCCAATAGCACGCCATCGCTTGTTGCGTGAACATCGGTTTCTAAATAGGTGTAGCCCAAGTTGATCGCCATCTGAAACGCCGACACCGTGTTTTCCGGTGCATCGCTCGCGCCACCTCGGTGTGCAAAAGCGTGTGTTGAGCCCCAAGTAAAAAATGGGTGCGAGGAGGTCACTAGATTGACCGGCCGGCGGCTTGCCAGTACTCGTCTTTGAGAAGTTTTTTGTACAGCTTTCCCGTGGGGTGGCGAGGAAGCTCTGGTCGAAAGTCAACACTGCGAGGGCACTTCAAGTCTGCTAATTGACTCTTGCAAAATATGATGAGTTCTTTGGCGAGAGCTTCTGCTTCTGACTCATTTGATGGCATTACATCGGGTTGTACAACTGCCTTGACCTCTTCGCCGAATTCGTCGTTGGGTACGCCAAAGACCGCAACGTCGACAACACGGGGATGGTTGATGAGTACATTCTCGGATTCCTGCGGATAAATATTGACTCCACCTGAAATGATCATGAAAGCTTTCCTGTCGGTAAGGAAGAGGAAATTGTCTTGATCTAAGTAGCCGACATCGCCGAGGGTAGACCACCCGCGACCTTGTGGGTCGCGCGATGACTTCGTTTTCTCGGGGTCGTTGTGGTACTCAAATTGTGTTTGACTCTCAAAGAAAATTGTTCCGGAGTCGCCTTGTGGCTGCTCATTTCCTTCTTCATCGCAGATATGTATGACACCTTGAATGGACGTGCCGACGGTACCGGGATGGGCAAGCCACATCTCTGAGTTGCAGTAAACAAACCCGTTTCCTTCAGTGCCTGCGTAGTACTCGTGAATGACAGGGCCCCACCACTCAATCATTTGCTTCTTGACTTGAATGGGGCACGGTGCCGCGGCATGTATTGCTACTTGTAGAGAGGAGAGGTTGTAGCGCTGACGAACTTCCACAGGCAACTTCAGCATTCTGACGAACATGGTGGGAACAAGTTGACTGTGCGTGATGTTGTACTTCTCGACGTAGCGCAAATATTCTTCGGCATCGAAGTGTTCCATAATGACCGATGTTGCCCCCGTGAACATCGTTGCGAGGTTAAAGCGCAGCGGAGCTGCGTGGTACAGCGGTGCAGGTGAGAGGTACACCGCATCTTGCGTCATAGAAAACAGCATTTGTGCAAGATTTGCAACGCCATTTTGCGTGGTGAGTTCTGTGCGCGGAAGAACGCCTTTCACGCCTTTCGGGCGTCCAGTTGTGCCACTTGAATAGAGCATGTCCATTCCGCTAATGCGCTCGGTGAGTGGTTCCGTGCTGTGTTGCTTGACGGCGGCCTCATATGCATCGAACCCGGGAATTGTTCCGTCAACCATGAGTCGCAAAGCGGCTTGCGGAATGTCGTTGATGATGTCGGCTGCTTGATCTGATTTGTACTTAGAGGTGATGTAGCCCTTCGCGCCGCAATCGTTGATGATGTAGGAAAGCTCATCGCTGGTGAGTCTGCTTGAGCAGGCGGTATAGATGAGACCTGCGTAGTGGCAGCCCCAAATCACTTCGAAGAAACGTGGGTGATTCTCCATGCATATGGCAATGTGATCGCCCACCTCAAAGCCACTTGCGCGGAGGAGATTTGCGAGCCGGTTAGCTGCATCGTCGAGCTGTTTGTAGGTGACGACTTCCCCAGTAGAGGCCATGATGTAGGCAGGTTTATTGGGTGTGGACTGTGCAAAATCTCCCGGGTACATCCTCCCAAAGTAGCCGATCTTCGATCTGACGGCTTCGTTTAGCAAGGGCTCTGACCGTGCGGTAACTTAGTGGCATGTCCAGTACTACAGCCGTCTCAGAAGAACTCCTCGTCACTCAACTCGTTGAGCAATTGCTGAGTGAATTCCCACCTAGTTCCACCGATGCTTTGACTTTTTTAGGAGCTCAATTCGATCTCGGTCTTGCATGGGTGCAATTCCCGGTTGGTCATGGCGGTCTTGGTCTATCTCCTCGATATCAAAAAATTGTCAATGAGTACACCGCAAAAGCAGGCGCTCCGAACCCGTATTATCGCAATCCCATTGGATACGGCATGTGCGGACCCACCGTTGTTGAATGGGGTAGCGAAGAGCAAAAGAAACGGTATCTCCGCCCACTGTTCACTGGTGAAGAAGTGTGGTGCCAACTGTTTTCCGAACCAGGTTCTGGGTCTGACTTCGCTGGTCTCTCGGCAAAAGGTGTGCAAGACGGTGAAGAGTGGATCGCCAACGGACAAAAGGTATGGACCACGCTGGCCCACTTGTCGCGTTTTGGGTTGCTCGTTGTGCGTACCGATGCAGAGGCCGTGAAGCACGCTGGTCTCACAGCTTTCGTCGTTGACATGCAGGCTCCTGGTGTAGAAGTCCGTCCGTTGCGTCAAATGACCGGTGAAGCAGAATTCAACGAGGTGTATTTTACCGATGTGCGTATCCCGCATTCTGAAATGTTGGGTGGCCCCGGTGATGGTTGGAGAGTAAGCCTCACCACATTGATGAACGAGCGAGTCTCTATTGGTGGAGCAGTGCCACCACGGGGAACCGGCGTCATTTCCGGTGCGGTGAAACTGTGGAACGATTTGCCAAGTGACCGCAAAGATGCGTCAACTCGTGACGAACTCATGAAGTTGTGGACACGAGCAGAAGTGCTGCGTCTCACCAACATCCGTGCGGGCCAATTGCGCAAGGTCGGTGTTCCAGGACCCGAAGGCTCCATTGGTAAAATGGAGAGTGCGAATCTCAACAAGGATGTTTATGAATTCTGCATCCAATTGATGGGTGCAGACGGAATGCTGTATGGCTCGTACGAAATGATTCGTCCTGAAACTGCGATGGGTTTCGAGTACATGCAAAAAGCATTCTTGCGCAGCCGTGCAAACTCTATTGAGGGTGGCACTACCGAGGTGATGAAGAATATTCTTGGTGAGCGAGTGCTCGGATTGCCGGGCGATGTTCGCGTTGATCGCGATGTTGCGTGGAGCAAAGTTCCGCGCAACTAAACAGCGCTCGACAACAAGATTCCGAAATAGAAAATAACGAGGGAACTGAGGAGCCCAATTGCTCCTCCAATTGCTTTAACGCGCTTGCTAGGCGATGCACTATGTGCCAGTGTGGCAATTGCGCCGATGGCGACAAGAACAATTTTGATGCCGAGTGTTACCTGATATGAAGTGTCAAGCGCTGTGATGTCGGTATCGAAAATATTCCAAAAGCCCGTCACTACGAGCAGGGCAAACGCTGGCCAGGCAACGCGCGCAAAGCCCTGTGCGGTGGTGGTGAGCGCTTCAGGGTGTGATTTTCTGAGCCGAGGAACGAGCCCACCGAGAACGATTTGCCCTCCGACCCAAACAGCGGTTGCTAAGAGGTGAAGAAAAATGCGAAGTGAGTCAAGCGTAGGGCTAATCATGAGATGACGAACTTTCTTGTTGTCTTAATGCATCGAGAACATTGCTAGCAGCGGTCTTTCTGTCGTCAATGTTGCGACGATGAGCTACGGGTACACCAAGCATGGTGTAGCAAGCGGTCAACGTGCTTGACTGCAAATCACGGATGTTGCGCGGCGGAGGGAAGTATTCATCTTCCTCGGTGACGCGCACTTCTTCAATGCCGTGTGTGGGCCGAAGAAACTGGAGAACTTCTGTAACGAGTTCTTCTGGAGCAGAAGCTCCGGCGGTGACACCAACTTGACCGAATAGATCGTGTGGAAGCTCGCTCGCACTGTTGATGCGAAGCACTCGCTTGCAACCCGAGTCAACGGCGAGGCGTTCTAGCGCACGAGTATTTGAAGAGTTGGAAGAACCGATCACGATGATGCTGTCACACCGCTCGGCCATTTGCATGAGAGCACTTTGGCGATTTGTTGTTGCAAAGCAAAGGTCACTACGGCCTGGAGACCAGACATCTGTAAATCGATTGCGCACCGCTAGCGCTACACCCTCCCAATCGCGATGCGACAGAGTGGTTTGTGCAAGCAGTGCAAGTGGCTGGTCGAAATCTTGTAGTGCCATGACATCGGCAACGGTTTCGACTCGCGAAATTGATTGGGGGGCTACAGCCATGGTGCCCACAGCTTCTTCGTGACCTTCATGGCCCACATAAACGATGTGGTAACCCTTGGCTGATCGCACCTTTACTTCGTGGTGCACCTTTGTTACCAGCGGGCAGACGGAATCGACAACGTAGCTTCCGCGATGTCGGGCCTCTGCCACTACTTCTGGCGCCGAACCATGGGCAGACAACATGATGGGCATGCCGCTGGGAACCTCTGAAATATTGTCAACGAAAATGACCCCGAGGTCTGTGAAGCGCTCAACAACAAGTTGGTTATGAACAATTTCGTGATAGCAGTACACAGGGGCCGGGAAGGTGCGCACCATCCACGAAAGTGCTTTGATTGCCATTTCTACTCCGGCGCAAAAACCACGTGGCGCGGCGAGTAACACACGTTCCACGCGTGGCTCAGGCGCTAGTTCGCCCTGTGCTTCGTGTGACGTGGAGTCCATATGCGCTCCACATTAGTTCGCTGAAGCACAAGTAGCCTCTCTATGTGTCTGTTTCCACCGAACTGAGTGCCCGTATTGTGGCTGTTCATCAAGATTCTCCTGCCCAAAAAGCAGGCGTACTTGTGGGTGATGTGGTTCTCAGTGTCAACGGGCAAGTAGTGCGAGACATCATTGAGTGGCACCATGCGGTAGACGAGGCAAGTATTTCTCTCGATATAGATCGCAATGGAATGCCTTTTGAGTTTGATATTGAAAAGCGGGCTGGCGAACAACTTGGCGTGGAAATTTCAAGCGCCGTCTTCGACCGAGTGCAAACTTGTGACAACCATTGCTCTTTTTGTTTCATTTATCAGTTACCCAAAAATCTGCGCAAAAGTCTTTACCTGAAAGATGACGATTATCGACTGAGCTTTCTTTTTGGCAACTTCACAACGCTGACACGTTTTACCGAAGCAGATCTTGAGCGCGTCATTGATCAAAAACTCTCTCCACTGCATGTGAGCATTCATGTCAGCAACCCGTGGAAACGCGCCGATATGTTGCGCAACGAGCGGGGAGCCGTCAGCCTGCGATGGTTAAAGGTGTTGCTTGAAAATGGAATTTCTGTTCGTGGTCAAATTGTGGTGTGCCCCGACCACAACAATGGCGAAGATCTTGAGCGCACTCTGATTGACGTTCTCGACCAGTACCCCCTTCTTGAAGCGGTCGCAATTGTTCCTCTCGGCCTCAGCCAGTTCAATCCGGAAGCGGAACTGCGCATTCATACTGCAGAAGAAGCAGCTGATGTAGTGACTCTTTGTGAAAAGTATCAATTAGTTGCAAAACAACTCTTGGGTAAGAAGATGTTTTGGCCATCTGATGAGTTCTATCTTCTTGGCGATATGCCCTTTCCTGACGCATCTTCGTATGGCGGGTATCCGATGTATGAAGATGGTGTGGGAATTGTTTCAAGTTTCATAGAAGAGTTTCATGGTCGAAAGATCAACGATGATGAAACACTTGCACAGCAAACAAGCGGTTTTTTTGCCTCGGTTGACGGTGCAACACCCGGCGGATACAGATCTGTTCGTGACGGCAGTATTCAGAACCCTGCAGGTGACACGGGCTTACGTGTTGTTCACAGTCAACCCGTTGAGCTCACTCGTCGTGCGCCCTCGGTCACTTCCTCCTCGGGCAACGTAGGTATTTTGACCGGGGAGTATGCGGCAAGTGTTATTTCAGCACTAGTCAGCGATTACGGAGACCGAATTTCGGTTTTGCCCGTAGTAAATAACTATTTTGGGGGCAATACTGCAGTCTCGGGTTTGATGGTTGGCGAAGATATTCGCTCAGTCATGTTGTCTCATGTCGAATGTGGCGTGTTTCTTCTACCCGATGTGTGCTTGTCGGAAGGTCGCTTTCTTGACGGAATGACACTCGAGGACCTCCCGTCGTCGGTTGTGGTTCTCCCTACCGACGGTCATGCACTACGAAATTTTCTGGAAAAGGTAATGCAATGAAACCCCATGTTGTCATCGTCGGTCGCCCAAACGTCGGTAAAAGCACTCTGTTCAACCGCTTCGTTGGCGGGCAAGTTGCCATTGTTGAAGACCGCCCAGGAATCACTCGCGACCGAAATACCCACGATGCCTCATGGTTGGGTCGTGAGTTCAGTGTCACCGACACTGGCGGCTGGATGCCTGGAGGAAGCGACCTGGAAGAGAAGGTGTCGCGCCAGGTTGAGCAAGCGGTGAAGGAAGCAAACCTTGTTTTGTTTATCGTCGATGCCTCAGTTGGAGCCACTGACGATGATGAGCGCATTGGCATGTGGTTGCGTAAATCGGGAGCAACTGTTCTTGTTGTTGCTAATAAGTCCGACAACGAGCGTCGCGAAAATGACCGATGGAACTTCCTTTCTCTCGGTCTTGGCGAACCATGGCCAGTGTCTGCGTTGCATGGGCGTAGGTCTGGAGACCTGCTCGACGTCATCATTTCGGAGCTTGGGTTAGATACTCAAGAAGCGCCTGAAGTTGAAGAAGTCGATAACTCGCACTTGGAGCCTTCAGACCCAGCACTCAAAGGTGTTCCGCGTGTTGCCATTGTTGGTCGACCAAATGTGGGTAAAAGCACCTTGTTCAACAAGATTGTTGGTGAAGAGCGCAGTGTGGTGCACGACATGTCGGGTACTACGCGCGATGCCATCGACACATTGATTGAAACAGTAGATGGCAAACTCATTCTTGTTGATACTGCAGGTATGCGCCGTCGTTCGAAAATCGATGATTCAGCTGAGTACTACTCTCTCGTGCGGGCCTTGCGTGCAGTAGACGAATCAGACATTGCGCTTCTCGTCATCGATTCAACCGAAGGTGTCACAAGCCAAGATCAACGTCTTGCAGAGCGCATCGATGCCGCGGGTTGCCCGCTCATTGTTATTTTGAATAAATGGGAAGTGCTCGACACAGAGCGCCGTGAACAAGTGACGGCCGAAATGGCACGCAAGTTGTACTTCATTGGCGATGCCCCCATTTTGCGAGTGTCAGCGTTAACGGGTAAAGGCGTGCATCGTCTGTTGCCGGTGTTAAAAGACTCCATTGAGCAGTATCACCGTCGTGTACCAACACGTGATGTAAACCGCGTGATGTCTGATGCTCAGCAAAAACACCCAGCTGCTGGTGGTGCTCGTGTGCTTTATGCCTTGCAGGGCGCATCAGACCCACCAACATTTACATTATTTGTGAACCGAGAGCTTCCAGGTTCATACCTGCGTTATCTCGAACGCTCTATCCGCGAGGCCTTTAAGTTCGGTTCCACGCCCATCAAATTGCGCGTTAGGCGTAGGGCGGAGTAGGTCATGCCTTGGTGCGAACCATGTGCAAAATATTTCACCCCAACTGCAATGACTGCTGAGGGGTCATGCCCCGACTGCGGCGATAAACCTTCGTTACCCAATGCGCACGGAAAAATTACTGCTGAAAACTTGAATCTGCGTGAGCTTGCTGGCATGACAGAGGCAGAAGCAAAGGCACCCTGGCACTTCAAGATGCTCCTCGGAGCTCTCGTTTTGTATCTCACTTGGAGGGTAATCAGCCTTTTCTCGTAGACTTGCCGCACGGGCTGTAGCGCAGCTTGGTTAGCGCGCTTGTCTGGGGGACAAGAGGTCGTGGGTTCAAATCCCGCCAGCCCGACAATTGTTTTCTCGTATTGATACGAGTAGTTCACATTGAGGGGTTTCGCAAATGAAAATTACAGGTTCGGTAGTTTTAGTAACTGGAGCCAACCGTGGTCTCGGTGCTGAGTATGTTCGTCAACTGCTCGATCGGGGCGCCTCCAAGGTGTATGCCGCAGCGCGCAAGCCGGAAACAATCACTACTCCCGGCGTAGTGCCTATCAAGCTCGATGTAACGAGCCCTAGCGATATTGCTGCTGCCGTTGAACTGTGTGGCGATATCACAATGCTCATCAACAATGCTGGAGTAGTTATCGGCGGTCGCATCATGGCCGAGCATGCTTTAGAGAATGCCAAGGCAGAGTTCGAAACCAATGTTTGGGGTCCCTTCAACTTGTCGAAGTCATTTGCTCCCGCACTTGCTGCGAATGGTGGAGGTGTCATTGTCAATGTCTTGTCGGCAGTGTCGTGGCTCTCCATGAAAGAAGTTGCTACGTATGCAATGTCAAAGTCTGCAGCATGGTCAATGACCAATGGTCTGCGCTTAGAGCTTGCGCGGCAGGGAACCCTCGTTGTAGCCGTTCATCCAGCATTTATCGATACCGACATGGCTGCTGGAGTCGACATGCCAAAGACCTCACCTCATCAAGTAGTGGAGCGAACATTGGACGGCGTAGAGCAGGGCGTTCCTGAAGTATTGGCCGACGACACATCTGTTTTTGTTAAAAACAGTTTGCCGAAGCACATCGAAACTTTCTATCCAAAAGTGGCAGCTCCTCGACCTTGAGAGTCTCGGTAAAGATTGCTTTTTGCTTAGCGGTACTTCCGTCTCTTTGGCCAGCAACGGTGCATGCCGACAACACGCCGGTTCTGAACATCGCAGAGAGCCTCATTGGGAATGCACAACAAGTAGTTGTAGTTGAAAACACAGCAAAAGAGAGATCTTCTGCAACGCTGTCTGTGTACATCAAAAGCGATCTGGGCTGGCATAAACAATTCGGTTCCATTCCAGTTCGTATTGGCAGAAATGGCTTTTCTCAACGTCATCGCGAAGGTGATGGCACCACTCCTATGGGCTCGTATGGAATACCTTTAGTTTTCGGCATAGCGCCGATCCCCGACAATGGTTTCCCGTTCATACAGATTCGTGAAAACTACTGCTGGGTCCTGCGACAAACGCAAAAAACATATAACACTCTGATGAAGGGTAGTAAGTGCGCTCAAGGCGATGAAGATCTTTATCGCATTGCAAAAGGCGGCCCGTACAGACGCAGCATTGTTCTGGACTTCAATATGAATCCTGTTGTTCGGGGTCATGGGGGCGCAATATTCATACATTCGCATTCGTACTATTCATCTGGTAAGACAAAACCAACATCTGGATGTGTGAGCTTGACCAATGCGCATTTAGTGAAGTTGCTGCAAATTCTCGACGCCAGTCTTCAGACGCGAGTCGTTATGGGAACGAAAAGTTTCCTAAGTTCATCAATTCGCTGAAGTGCTGTCGCTCAGTGGTGAGAAAGATCACCCGGTCTATGCCTTGGTCGGCAAGAGGGGTTATGGCACCCTGCGTCTCTGTGTGATCCATGCTCCAAGGCATCCATACTGAGATGTTTTCCTGAGTTCCACATTTCGTTGCCTCGTTTCGATATGCAGCAATGATGTCGGAAAGTTTTTCGTGATTCCATCGAATATTAATGGAGCAGTTCATCTGCGCCGCAAAGACGGCAAGCTGAGAACTGTTGACTCCAATGGTGATAGGCGGTTCTGTCGGGGGAGTAACGATGAGGGGTGTCGTCTGTGCATCACGCTGCCATACAGCGCGAATTGCTTGCACCGACTCCACGAGGTAAGCGTGCCTATCGGACATTTTTCTCTGCAATTCGATACCCAGGGAATGATGCTCATCTGCAAATCGTGATGTTGGTGATGCTCCGGCTCCAAGGCCCAAAGTGAAGCGATGATTGGTCATGTATTGCAGCGACGTAGAAGCATGAGCAAGTACGGCAGGTCGCCTGTTCACGACATTTGCTACGAGTATGCCAAGTTGGAGAGACTGTGTTTTGGCAGCAAGGGCTCCCAGCAGTACGAATGGGTCGAGCATGGCATGTTGTGCGACTTCTTGAAGCGAAGCAAAATGATCGAGTACCCACAGTGTTTGGAATGGGCCGTCGTCAATAACTTCAGCTAATTCGTATAACTCTTCATAAGGAACAAGTGACTGATTGACATGAAGATCGAAGATCACAATTACATTCTGCCCTGAACGCGCTGTTTATACTCGGCTTATGTGCGGAAGATTGGTCATCACAAGTTCTGCCTTAGAGATTTCCGAACACTTTGGATTCTCCAATGCTGACGCACTGACTATTGAAAGAACAGCTCATTTCAATATTGCTCCCACTAGCCAATTGCTCTCTTTGAGACGTAAAGGCGAAGATACTGTTTTAGAGGAAATGCATTGGGGTATGCAGCCACTGTGGCAATCGCAGTACGAAGGTCGAGCACCTGTTATTAATGCCCGTGCGGAAACTATTACTGAAAAGCCAATGTTTAAAGATCTCACTATTAGTGGGCGTTGTGTTATCGCAGTGAATGGCTACTACGAGTGGCTTACGACGCATCATGCACAGCAAAAGATTCCTTATTTCATTTCTGCAAAAGATATGAAACTCATCAATATGTGTGCACTTTGGCATACGCGGGTGATTGGCGCGACCGCGGTCAAAGAAGTTGCCATCATTACCGTTGCTGCCAATGAGAGTCTGTCTGCAGTTCATCACCGCATGCCAGCCATTTTGGATAACGCAAAAATAGGTGATTGGTTATCGGGTTCGGCCGACCACTCGGTTCAGTTGTTGAAATCGTGGTCGGGTGACCCATTGCAATTGCGGGAAGTGTCAACCAGGGTCAATGCGGTGCGCAATAACTCCGCTGAGAACATCGTCCCGGTAGCAACCCAGGTGTTGCCTACGTTGTTCGACTAAAACTGCCGAGAGATCTGTTCGGCGAATTTTGCTAGTTCATCATGATCGACCGATGCTGCAGCATTGCTGAAGGAAACGTCGTGCATAGATGTGGCGGGAATGAGGTGAATGTGGCAATGAGGAACTTCGAAACCAGCAATGATGAGAGCAACTCGTTCGCAGGGAAATATTTGTTTCTGTACTTCGGCAATGCGATGAGCGGTGGTGAATAGCTTTTGGCGTGTTAACTCATCGACATTGGTCCACTCGTCTACTTCTTTAGTGGGTATTACTAAAACATGCCCTTTTGCGATGGGGTTGATCGTCATGATGGCGAAAACGTTTTCGTCTTCATACACGAAATGTCCTGGAATTTTCCTTTGGAGAATGAGACTAAATACTGAACTCATCCTGAGTAGCCGCCGGTAACGCTGAAAACCTCGCCCGTGCAATACGAAGCCTTGGGCGATGCGATGAAAGAAACCATCTCGGCTATTTCGTCGTCGGTGCCCAATCGCCCCACGCCAATTTGCGAGACGATGGCAACCTTCATGAGATCGTTCATGGGGGCCAACAAGGGCGTGTCGATGTATCCGGGGCACACTGCATTGACTCGTACGCCTAAAGGTGCGAGTTCCTGCGATTGAGATTTAGTTAACGCAATGATGGCTGCTTTGGCTGTGGAGTAGTGAGGAGCCATGGCGGTTGGGCGAAGGCCAAGGACGGATGAAATATTGATGATGCTTCCCGAGCGTTGCGGCGTCATGAAACGTGCAGCAGCACGACAGCCATAAAAGGTGCCATAGAGATGAACCTTCAACATGTGGTCCCATTCTTCGTCTGTCATGTCTGTCATGACATTGAGGGGAGTGGTTGCGGACACGTTGTTCTCTAAGCGCAACATTTGGTTAGCGACGGCTGTGGCAAAACGCTCTTCATTGGGAATAGGAGCAATTCCTGCATTGTTGATGAACACATCTATTTTTCCGAAGTGTGAAACTGCGTGTTGTGCTAGTGCGTCGACATCACCTGATTTGGTGACGTCACATTTCAAACTGGTGCCACCTAGTGATTCAGACAATTTCTTGCTGGCTTCTTCGGCGATGTCTCCGATGACGATGTGCGCCCCGCGACTCGCAAACAATCTGGCAAAACACGCCCCGAGGCCCGATGCTCCACCAGTAACTACTACAACTTGCCCTACGTGTTCGCCACTGGCGTTTTTTTCGCTTGCCGTCATCTTGCAACAATAGCGGTCTAGTGTCGGGGGTATGTCAGAGCTCTTCAACCGGAAAAGTGTGTTGACCGTTCCTAATTTCATCTCGCTGGTGCGCTTGTTGTGTCTCCCCATCTTTCTTTGGGCGCTCTTTGGCCGCGATTCTCAGTTGGCTGCAGCGCTCATTCTTGGGGCACTGGGAGCGACCGATTGGATAGATGGCTATATCGCTCGGCGTTTCCACCAGGTGTCTCCACTCGGTGCCATCTTGGACCCAACAGTCGACCGGCTGCTGTTCATTGTGGGTCTCGTGGCGCTCGGTATAGATGGTGCTGTGCCTTGGGTCGTAGCCGGGCTGATTTTGTTCCGCGAGGCCGGAATTGGTCTTTTGATGGTGGTGGCTACTGCGTTCGGTATGGAACGCTTTTCTGTGACCTATCTCGGAAAATGGGCGACATTCATATTGATGTTTGCCGTTCCGGCTCTCACCCTTGCGCACAGTGGCATTGTTGTAGAAGACCTATTTCTCGTCGTCGGATGGTTGCTCGTTGTCCCCGGACTCTTTTTGAGCTATCTCACTGCCTGGCGGTATCTGCCAGCGATCGTCGAGCATCTCCGCGCCGGTAGAGCACGGAGAAGTACCATATGACCATGAACATTCCTGAAGACCTCCGCTACAGCGCCGACCATGAATGGGCCAAGTTGAGCGGGAATTGCATTCGCATTGGCATCACCGACTATGCGCAAGATGCGCTAGGCGATGTTGTTTTTGTTCAGATCCCAAAAGTTGGGGCTGTTGTTGCTTTGGGGCAAAGTTTTTCTGAAGTCGAGAGCACAAAGTCAGTTTCTGACATTTATGCACCTCTGTCGGGGAAAGTGTCACAGGTCAACGATGCCCTTGTTCAGAATCCGGAATTATTGAACTCAGATCCTTATGGTGATGGATGGATCTGTGAAATTGAACTCTCAGACCCTGCTCAATTTGAACAATTGTTAACAAGCTCTGCCTATCAAAACCTCATCGGCGGTTAGTAATGGCATATGTGTACTGCAACCGGTGTTCACACCGCAATCCGCCCAAGGCGGCATTTTGCTCAGTGTGTGGTGCAGTGCTCGACAGCACTTCCGATCGAACAATCACCTTGACACGTGTAGACGCACTCCAAGAATCTTCATCACATAGTGACGACATTGTTTTCCATACAGCAGAGGTCCCTGTTGGTGGGGCAGTGCTGGTGTCGCGAACCGGAGAACAATATGGCGACCGGTTTGCCCTCGTTGCGGGTTCAACCAATATCGGGCGCCATCCGCAGTCCGACATTCCACTCGACGACATTACGGTGTCGCGCCGCCATGCCCAGGTCATCTTCCACGAAGGTAAGTACAAGGTGCGCGACGTGGGTTCGTTGAATGGAACATACGTCAATCAACAACGCGTAGACGAAGTTGTTCTTGCGCACGGCGACGAATTACAAATTGGTAAATTCCGTCTCGTATTTTTTGATAGAACTGTGGACAATGCCTGAGCGAAACTACAAAAGTATTGGTGAAGTGCTTGGGCTGCTTCTTGAAGAATTTCCCAATGTCACTATTTCTAAAATTCGATTTCTCGAAAGCCAAGGTCTCATTGAGCCTGAGAGAACCGCATCTGGCTATCGGAAGTTCTCCGACTCCGAAGTAGAACGCTTGAAATATATTTTACGTGAGCAAGAAACCAATTATCTTCCATTGCGAGTTATTCGTGATCGACTCGATGAGTCGGGTGCGGTTCCACGTGATCCCACTAACCCGGTGAGCCAACTTCCTCGTTCTCTTCGCGAATCAAGCGTGACCGATGTAAGTCAAGAAGTTCCTCGAGTTCGCGTTTTGTCGGCCGTTGACAATGGAAACAATTCTTCCGCACCCCTGAGCGATATCGACGAGACGGGCGATTTCGTCATTGTTGATCCTGAGGTTGTTGCACAAAGCGAAAGAGCACATCCCACGTCTCGCCGTCCAGCTTTGCGAGTTGCTGAGTCACCAGCTGCTGTGTCGAACCGCGACGCAATTGGCCCTATTTCGCGAGAATCGCTTATGGAATACTCCGGTTTACTTGCGAGCGATATTGACGCATTAGAGCAATTCGGACTTTTGGTGTCGAAGCCAGTTGGTGGAGAGAGTTTCTACGAAGGTACTGCTCGTGAAGTTTCTACAATCGCTAAAGCTTTCCTTGACCTGGGCATCGAAATTAGACATTTGAAGTCGTGGCGCCTTGCCGCTGAAAAGGAAGCAACGCTCTTTGAGCAACGGCTCATGCCACTTTTGCGCCAAAGGAACCCGGCCGCCCGCGAGCAATCGCTGGAGATTCTTGACGCTCTCGTGATGAATGCGGGAAATTTGCGCCAAGTATTGGTGCGCCAAGCGATTCAGCAATTTATAGATCCGCGTTAGGCAGACTCGACGAGGCTCGGGTAATCTTTTCTCATGCAAGAGCTGGATGTTGTAGGTGTGCGCATCGAAATGCCAACAAATGCACCAGTACTTGTTTTGCGTGAGCAAATTGAGCCACATCGCGTCATGACTTTGTACATCGGCGGCCCTGAAGCTTCTGCAATTCATTCTGCTTTAGAAGGAATTGAGCCCCCGCGTCCGCTGACCCATGATCTGTGCATTGCCATTATCGAGAATTTTGGGAGCGACATTGAAAAGGTCGTCATCACCGAAGTCAAAAACGAAACGTATTATGCCGAAATCCACTTCGTGTCGCGTAGGGAAGTGGAGCCAGTATCGGCGAGGCCTTCCGACGCGGTAGCGCTGGCTTTGCGGGTGAATTGCCCTATTTACGTCTCTGACGACTTGTTGGAGTTAGTAGGGAAGATCGTTGGGCAAGACGTGGCTGTAGAACAGGACAACGAAAACGAGATCATTGATGAATTCAAGGATTTCATTGAAAATGTAAGCCCCGAGGACTTCTTCGACTGACTGTTGTTGCATGCAGCAAGAGATCGTAGGCTAAGGGTCTATGGCAGGCTTCAGCGGTACTAAAGCAGCTCACATTGTGGGCATTTCATACCGCCAACTCGACTACTGGGCACGCACGAACTTGGTCATTCCTTCACTCACTGCAGCAACGGGTAGTGGTACGCGACGTGAATATTCCTACGGCGATCTGCTTGAACTCAAAGTCATCAAAAATCTCTTAGATGCAGGAATCAAGTTGGAGTCCGTGCGCGAAGTCTTTCGATACATGCGCAACAATTTGAATACCGACGTCGCTTCAGCTCATGTCGTCATCAGCGGCTCATCGGTCGTGTTCTGTGATGGCGAGAATCTCATCGACGTACTGCGTAACGGACAAGGCGTGCTCAATGTTCTCCCATTGTCGGGTGTCAAAGACTCCATCGACGCAGAGATTAAATCAATGGGTTGGCAAGTCATCGATGACGTTGCGAGTCCTGTTGCTGCTCGTGTAGTTGGACTCTAGAAGTCTGTTTTTTCGTGCGTACCACTGCACTGAACGCAGCGCATCGTGCTCTTGGAGCAAAACTGGTTGAATTCGGCGGGTGGGAGATGCCCATTTCGTATCCAACCGGAACCATCGCAGAGCATCTTGCATGTCGTCAGTCTGCAGTGGTATTCGATGTATCTCATTTAGGCACTGTTCGTGTTGAAGGTCCTTTGGCTTTTGAATTACTGCAAAAAGTGTTGTCAAATGATTTAAGAAAGATCGCCCCGGGTAAAACTCAATACACGCATCTACTCGACCCAGTGACCGCCGATGTGCTCGACGACATCATTGTCTGGTGGGTCGCCGAAGACATTTTCGATGTAATGCCAAATGCTTCCAATACAGATCGCGTTGTGCAGTACCTAGGCGGGGTCGACACCACCCAGAGTCGTTGTGTCATTGCGCTTCAAGGGCCTCAGGCGCGTCACATGATGAGCACTATTTCTGTTGAAGCGAGTGAAGTATCGCGCAACCATGTGCAGGCCATCAATGTGATGGGCAGCGCTTGTGTTGTTGCTGGCACTGGTTACACCGGAGAAGATGGTCTTGAACTTGCAGTTCCTCTTTCAGGTGCCGCAGAACTTTGGCAACGACTCATCAATAATGGAGTACTTCCCGCGGGCCTAGGAGCACGCGACACGCTTCGCCTGGAAGCTGGGCTCCCGTTGCATGGTCATGAACTTGGCGGAGGGATCACGTCATTACAGGCCAATTTGGGTTGGGTGCTTGGTCTCAATAAAGATCAATTTCAGGGCAAAGAAGCGGTGTTACGCGAAAAGGCATCTGGTGTGACGAAGAAACTCGTAGGTTTATCTACTGAAGGTCGCCGCCCGCCACGCGAGGGCAGTTCCATTTTAAGAAATGGAAGTGTTATTGGGTCGGTCACCAGCGGTAACTTCTCTCCGGTGCTTGAACATGGCATAGCGCTTGGTTTTGTTGATCCCAATACCGAGTTGGGCGACGAAGTATCTATTGATGTCCGTGGAACTGAACTCCCTGGACGCGTAGTGCCATACCCGTTCTATAAAAAATCTGTTTAGCTATTCGGACGAAACTGTTGTGCGGTTTGCGCAAGAATAGGAAGAACTGTTCGCAGTGGTTCCTCAATCTCGTCGAGCAAAGAATTAATACGTACAGCCGCGCTATTGATGTTTTGTAAGGTCTCGGCAGCACCTTCCATAGTGGACACCAATACATGAAGTAATTGCTGTGCGGAAGTAAGTAGCGCCGTCAGATCATCGTTTTCCATTCATCGGCCTTTCATTAAGACGACTGATAGTGCGCTTCAGCGTATTGCTCGAGTGGCGCACAACTACAGACCAAGTGACGGTCTCCCGCTGCAGCGTCGATTCGAGAAACTGGAGGGTAGTAACTGCGGGCAAGACCAGTGACGCTGGGATACAGGGCAGTGCTTCGACTGTATTTGCGTGTCCATTCGCCAGCGACATCAACAACGGTATGAGGTGCAAATCGCAATGGCGACTCGTCGATGCCAATGAGCCCGTTCTCGATATCTGTGATTTCTTGTCGGATGAGCAACATCGCGTCGCAGAACCGATCGATTTCGTTAAGTGACTCGCTCTCTGTTGGTTCTACCATGAGTGTTCCGGCAACTGGAAAGCTGATGGTGGGAGCATGAAAACCCAAGTCCATGAGGCGTTTGGCTACGTCGTCAACCGTTACCCCGGTGAGCTTCGTGATTGGTCTGAGATCGAGGATGCACTCGTGAGCAACCCGCATATTTTTTCCTGTGTATAGGACAGGAAACGAATTGCCCAACTTCTTTGCGATGTAGTTGGCGTGCAAAATGGCTCGTTGTGTTGCGTAAAGCAATTGGTGTGGCCCCATGGTGCTGATGTACATCCAGGGGATGGGCAATATTCCTGCCGACCCGTAGGGCGCTCCGGAAACCGGCCCGACAGGAGTTTCTTCACGCTGTTTCGGTGAGTTGTACTGGTGCACTGCTGGCAGGAACTTTGCGAGATGTGATTTAACGGCAACTGGTCCGACTCCTGGTCCGCCTCCGCCATGCGGGATACAAAAGGTTTTATGCAAATTGAGGTGGCTCACATCGGCCCCGAACTTTCCGGGTTGGGCAAGCCCGACAAGCGCATTGAGGTTTGCGCCATCGACGTAGACCTGTCCACCGTGATGATGAACAAGATCACAGATATCGGTGACTGTTGTTTCAAAAACGCCGTGCGTAGATGGGTAAGTAATCATGAGCGCTGCAAGTTGATCTGAATGTTGAACACAGAGTTCCTGCAGATGTTCCAAATCTACATTGCCTTCGTCATCGCATTTCACAACGTGAACCTTCATGCCTGCCATTACTGCGCTTGCAGCGTTGGTTCCGTGAGCACTCGATGGAATGAGACAGACATTGCGGTGCGTATCGTTTCGGGATTGGTGGTAGGCGCGAATTGCCAATAGACCAGCGAATTCTCCTTGGCTACCAGCATTGGGTTGCAAACTGATTGCGTCGTAACCGGTAATACTGCAGAGCCATTTTTCAAGTTGATCAATCAGTTCGCGTGAACCCAACTGGGTGTTGGTGGGGGCAAAGGGGTGAATATTGGCAAATTCTGGCCACGTGATGGGTTCCATCTGCGAAGTGGCGTTCAGTTTCATGGTGCATGACCCAAGTGGAATCATGGTGCGGTCGAGTGCAAGGTCTTTATCGGCCAGGTGGCGAAGATAGCGCAGCATTTCATGCTCGGTGCGGTAGTCGGTAAATGCGCGATGATTGAGAAACGTATCTTGGCGAATTTGAGAGAAACACGACTCCACTTCGGTTGTCCACAAATTTTGTATTTCGCCTGCGCACCCAAAAAAACCAGCAAGGGTATTGAGGTCGTCAATGGTCATCGTCTCATCAATAGAAACCCCTACCGCGGTTGGAGTTGTGTGGCGCAAATACCATTCGTCTTTTGCGACAGTAGAAACAAGCGCAGCGGCATCGCCACTACGGGGGATAACGCTCAACGTGTCGAACCAAGTGTCGTTTGTAACTGTGTGTCCGGCACTGATGAGCGCAGCTCGTAACACCGAGGTATATGAGTGCACTCGTAATGCAATGCTTTGCAAACCCTCGCGACCATGCCACGAGCCATAAAAGCCCGCAATATTTGCGAGGAGCACCTGGGCAGTGCAGATATTTGAAGTTGCCTTCTCGCGCCGAATATGTTGCTCGCGGGTTTGCAAGGCAAGCCGTAGTGCGGGTCGCCCTTCTGTGTCGGTGCTGACGCCAACGAGCCGACCAGGCAGTGAGCGGGAGTATTCGGTCTTCGTGGCAATAAAAGCTGCGTGTGGGCCGCCCATTCCCAGTGGTACTCCAAAGCGCTGAGAGGTGCCGATTGCGATATCAACATTGAGGTGTCCGACGGGTGTTGCAATACAGGAATACAGAAGGTCAACAGCTGCGATGCTGATTGCATTGTGTACAGCCATATTTGCTGCAAACTTCTTAATGTCTACATCGCGAAGTACATGACCACTGACTCCAGGAACTGAAATCAGACCGCCAAAGAACTTTTGAGATTGCGATACCTCGAGATCTCCTACTTCAAGAATGATGCCAATGGGTTCAGCTCGTGTTTGCAAAACCGCCAATGTTTGTGGCAGTACATCTTCATGAACGAAGAAAGTATTTGAATCGGAAGAGGAAATGCGGTGCGCCATAGCCATGGCCTCGGCAGCGGCAGTTGACTCATCGAGAAGTGAAGCATTGGCAATGTCGTACCCACATATTTCAGAAATCATGGTTTGGTAGTTCAGCAGTGCTTCTAGGCGACCTTGAGATATCTCGGGTTGGTATGGGGTGTATGCCGTGTACCAAGCAGGGTTCTCTAAAACATTGCGCTTGATCACTGGTGGGGTAATGGTTCCGAAATAACCCATGCCAATGGCACTTCGTCCCACCACATTTTTGTTCGCTAGCTCGAGTAGGGCCGTGGTGGCGTCACGTTCAGAGAGAGCATCTGGCAACTCGAGAGGGGAATGCAACGCAATATTGCTAGGAACAATCTCAGCACACAACGCGCTCAAAGTGTTGCTGCCCACAGCGTTGAGCATCGTTTGGAGGTCTTTGTCGCTGTGTGAAATATGACGATGAGCAAAGACGTCTTGCGAAAAATGCGATGGTGACAACTTCATGTGAGGCTCCAGTTTCAACAGCGTGCTGTTCTTTAAGGGTCGTTAAAAACGGTGAACAGCCCCCGCTGTCTGGGAACCTGAGAGCTTCGCGAAGAGATCGCTTTCCCCGTCGGTGATGTGCGAACACATTCTTTCCAGCGTGTGAGTTTCTCGCCGGTCCTTTGGCCTGAGAGGTTCCGGGGCGGTTGCTCCTTCGGCGACTCTGATCTGACTTGTCTTGACATCAGATCGGGGTTCTCTCCCAGCGAGAGTGTGATTAAGTTGTGAGGTAAATCTAGTTGATGCGCTCAGATTTCTCGTGCTCATAAGCGGCAATAGCGTTCAATTGAGCCCCAAGAGTTGCGTCAACCCAACGTGAACCAGCGTGAACAATTTTGTCGTAGCTTTGTTGTGGGGCGCGTAATTGATCTTGGAAATGCGGCATCACGCTTTCAGCGAAGAGTTCGTAGCTGCGCTTGGTAGCGCCCCAATCGGCGAGGTCGGCACCGAGGAAGAGATAGGTCCCGAATCCGCCGGTCTTTTCCTCTAAGCGAGCAAGTTGAGCTATGGCCATTTCAGGCGTTCCAATCACCATTCGCCCAGATTCGTTAGCGAAATCTACAAAGTCATCGAAGTCACTCGGGGGAGGAGGGTCATTGGGGTCGCCCATCGGAATGATGTGAGAGAGATACTCGAAGACCCATTGCAGGCCATAGCGGCAGTTTTCCCGCGCTTGCTTTTCGGTTTCTGCAATATGCATAGGACCCATGAGGCGCCACTGGTCGCGCGTCACACTGTGCCCATGACGCGAGGCTTCATCTTGCCACACCGAATAGTTGTAATCGAGTACTTGGAATGCTGCTGGTTCAGTGGCCGCAATTGACAACAGGCCAGTGCCGTATCTTCCAGCAAGCTTTGAACCAGAGGGTGAAAGCGACGACGCAACTGCAACGGGGAATTTTGAGTACGGCTTCATTTGCAGTACGGCCTCTTCGCACGTGAACCAGTCGGTGTGTTTGGTGACCGTTTCTCCGGCAAACAAACGCATCATCACATCGAATGCTTCTTCCATTCGAGGGCGCTGACGATCGGCAGGTATGCCGAGCATCGCTGCGTCACTCGTGAGTTGACCAGGGCCTGCTCCAAACATCATTCGCCCACGGGTGAGGTGATCAAGCATCACAATGCGATCGGCAAGGATAAATGGGTGATGGTAGGGAAGCGAATTCACTCCTGTGCCCAACTTGATGTGCTGTGTTCTCTGGCTTGCTGCGGCAATGAACACTTCTGGTGAAGCAATGAGTTCAGATCCTGCCGAGTGGTGCTCGCCAATCCAAGCTTCGTCGTAGCCCAGAGCATCGAGCCATTGCACAAGTTCAAGATCTCTGTGGAGTAACAGAGTGGGGTTGATGCCCGTTCGGTGCATTGGTGGAAGAAATATTCCAAACTTCATTGGTTCCTCATTTCAGTTTGTCTACTTGTTTAAACAGATCCGTAGGGAAGGGGAGTGTTGCCCTTTTCATCGTTTGACGGAATCTTTAGGGAATGTGCCACCGCAACTTTCAAGTCGGAAACAAATTCATCGACTCTATTTTCATGAACCACATTGACCGTGAGATGCATGGAATCTGGAGGCGTTTGTTCATCGACATACCATCCGTTTGCTCTGAGTGCGCGTGCAACAGCAAATATAGATAGCGATTGTGGATCTTTTGCGCCAATGCAGAGCAGTGTTGTGTCGGGCTCTGCACGCAAAACGAGTTCCGGAATCGCGTCGATGTGGCGTGCAATTTGAAGCGCAACTTTTCGTGCCGTGAGAGCAAGGTTGCGATAACCATCAACTCCAAAATATTTCACCATGGCCCACGACGATGCAATGGGGCCGCCACTTTTGGTTCCCAAGATTCCCGATGACCCGTACATACCTCCGAGCCAGTTGTCGGTGAAGAAAGTTTGATGTTGTCGTAATTCTTTGTTGGCATAAACAATGACGCCCGCGCCCTTCGCGGTGTAACCGTATTTGTGCAGATCTACCGACATTGATGTCACTCCTGGAACTGAAAAATTCCACGGCAAATGGGGTGGAGCGAGAAAGGGGAGCAGCATTCCGCCCATACACGCATCGATGTGAAACGAAATATTTCGCCGCAGCGCTTCGTTACCTATGAGCTCCATAGGGTCAACAACGCCTTGCGGATATTGTGGGGCAGAGCACACCACAAGAATGGTGTTGTCATCGCACGCCGCAATCATGGCTTGTTCATCGGCCCGCCAATCTGAACGTACGGGAACGCGACGACTTTCGATGTTGAAGTAAGTGCAGCCTTTTTCGAGTGCAGCATGAGCTGAGGAGGGCAAAACAACGTTGAAGCGTTCATTGAGAGGGCGCTCGGATCCTCTGAGCGCTATGGCACGTTGGAGGGCGCTATACACCACGAGGATGAGACTTTCCGTGCCTCCGGAGGTCATAAAGCCGGCTCCTGATGGCGGAGCTTCAAGGAGCTGCATCACGAACTCGAGAACCTCTTGTTGCATATTTTTGAGGCTGGGGAATGCGGCAACATTGAGAGCATTCTCGTGCGAGAACATGCGGTAAGCAGTTTCAGAAAGGTGCCGAGCATCATCAGAGGCGCAATAGGTCAAGCTAAATGCTTTGCCGTCGCGCCAGCGAATGTCGTTGGCACGTAACAGATCTAAATCATTCAATATCTTGAGTGCAGCCGGGCTCAGCGGATCCTCAGGCGAGTTACTCATGTCCGCAGGTTAGTAGGGCGCAGAAGCCGTCTTGATTGCCTTGACACTTATTTTACATAACGCTTATTATGGGCGTAGGCGTAAGGAA
>WLST01000050.1 GCA_009711295.1 Actinomycetota bacterium
ACAATGATTTCGGCAAGTCCGCTGGCATAGGTCCAAAAGCTGTTGCTGAAGGGGAGCCACGGGGGAACGATGTCGTTAAAGAAACTCGGAGAAGCAAAATGCATGATTCCGGCAAAGGTAATAAAGCCACCCACTGCTACGGCTAAGAGGTTTCGGCGCATATCAGTAGTATTTCCTATGTACCCAACAAACTTGGGTTTTAGTCGTGAATATTTGAGGGGAAAAGATGCCAAAGCCGGGGATGCATTCAGGAATAGCCACAGACGACGCCATGAACTTGGCGATGTCTGCACACGTGTTGCCTTTGTATGAAGCAGTGAAGAAGTTCATTGCAACTGAAGTTGACCCCATCACTGAAGAGTTTTATGCACTTGGTGAAGGTCGTGCCGACCGCTGGGGCTACGCACCAGGTCAACTTGAGCTTTTGCAGTCCGTGAAAGATAAGGCAAAGGCAAATGGCCTGTGGAACTTCTTTTTACCCAATGCAGAAACGGGTGAAGGTTTATCGAACCTCGACTATGCCTACATTGCAACCGAACTCGGCAAGAACCCGTTGGCCTCTGAGTGCTTGAACTGCTCGGCCCCCGACACAGGAAACATGGAAGTGTTGGAACGTGTTGGTACGCCAGCGCAGAAAAAAGAATGGCTTGAGCCATTGTTACGCGGTGAAATTCGTTCTGCATTTGCCATGACCGAACCCGATGTTGCATCGTCAGACGCAAAAAATATTGCAACAACCGCAGTGCTCGATGGAGATGAGTGGCTCATTAACGGCGAGAAGTATTACATCTCGGGCGCAGGTGACCCACGTTGCAAAATCATGATTGTGATGGTCATGACCAGCCCCGATGGCCCGCCACATCGTCGCCAGTCGCAAATCTTGGTACCCATGAATGCTCCAGGCGTAGAAATTCTTGGAGCGATGCATGTATTCGGTGAAGACGATGCTCCACATGGTCATATGCATTTGCGATTCAACGATGTTCGTGTGCCGAAAGAGAACATTCTGTTGGGCGAAGGTCGTGGTTTTGAAATTTCACAGGTTCGCCTCGGACCAGGACGTATTCATCACTGCATGCGTTCTATTGGTGCAGCAGAGCGCGCACTTGAACTCATGGTGCGCCGTGGTTTACATCGTGAAGCATTTGGCAAACCACTCACGCGGTTGGGCAAAAACCCTGAAGTCATAGCCAAAGCACGTATTGAAATTGAGGCGTGTCGCCTCATGGTGTTGCGCGCTGCAAAGGCAATGGACACGCTCGGCAATGCTGAAGCACGCGTATGGGTAAGTGCTGTGAAGGCCATGGTTCCACAGCGCGTTTGCCAAATTATTGACGAAGCAATTCAGATGCACGGTGCAACAGGTGTGTCGCAGTGGACGCCACTGTCGCGCATGTACGCCAGCCAGCGCACACTACGTTTGGCCGATGGCCCCGACGAAGTGCACTGGAGCGTTGTGGGTCGTGCAGAAATTGCGCGTTATGAAGACGACCCTGTGATGGGCGTACCCGAGACCTACCGCGGAATGTTCTCAGGCCCGTCCTGACGCCGCGGAGTTAAGGGTGCTGCGGGTGGGGAATTGCCCGCACGTCTAAATCGGAAATTCCTGCAAAGTCACTGGGATTCACCGTGTACAGAGGTAGTTGGTGAGCAATAGCTATTGCAGCAATGAGCGTGTCGAAAGCGCGAGCTTTTCGCTTGCTTCCACTGTTGCGCAGTTCAGCTGCGATGCCCCCATAAATACGTGCAGCGGATTCATTGAAGGGAAGCGAATCGAATTCGCTTTCTGCCAGTTGTAAATGAAGTTGTCGTACTTTGCGTTCATGCTCTGTTTTGGCAACGAGCGGGCCTACAGACAATTCGGCAAGAGTAATGCTACTGATGACGGGATACTCGGGCAGTTGAACTTCATCAACTAATTCATTCAGCAAAATGAGAGTGCTGGTATCGAGAATTCCATCGGCTGCAGTGGTCACGAGATGCTCTGATCGATGATGGAGTCAATATCGGCGCGTAGTGCCACTGGGTCGAGCGAGGGAAGGCTCTGCCACTTTTTTCTTAAGACACTGATGTGGGTGGGCCGCTGATGCACCGGACGCAGCTCTGCCACTTCATCTCCGTCACGAGTGATAATGAGGCTCTCACCCGACAACACGCGATTGATGACGGCAGATCCGTTGTTGCGTAGTTCTCTCACGGTCACTTCCTTCATGCTGGCGAGTGTATCACCGGTGATACAGAGTCTCTGGTGCTGCCTTATTGTGTGCGCTCGAGCCATTTTGCGGTCATTCGTGGGGGTGAACACCCTGACAGAATGCAGGGGTGAGCATTTTAGGAAATCGCGTAACCCGCATCGAAGATCCCCGTTTTCTGACTGGCAAAGGAACTTATATTGCCAACCTCAATCTGCCCGGGGCACGGCATATTTCCTTTGTGCGCTCTTCAATGGCACACGCAAAAATCACCGCCATCGATGCAAGTGAAGCATTGTCAATGCCAGGTGTCATTGCGGTGTTAACGGCAGCCGATGTTGACATGGAACCAGCGAAGCCTTCAATACCTCTGTTGAACCAAGACATGCGACGCCCCTTCTTAGCAATTGACGTTGTGCGATTTGTTGGCGACCCCATTGCGATGATCATCAGTGAGACCAAGGAACAAGGCATTGACGCAGCAGAAACTGTTGTGGTCGATTATGACCCATTACCTGCAGTGCTCGATGTTGCCGATGCACTTGCAGACAAAACAATTTTATTTCCTGAAGCAAAAACAAACGTGGTGTTCACCCTGCCCACTCCGGCCGACCCATCTATTTTTGCCAATTGCGAAGTGGTCGTTGAATTAGCAATTGAGAACCAACGTGTTGCTCCAGCACCAATGGAAGTGCGTGCAGCTGCAGCAACATGGGATGGCAAGCGGCTGACGCAGTGGGCATGTAGTCAAGGAGCGCACGGTGCGCGTGACGGCTTAGCGGCAGCTCTTGGTCTGGCCAAAGAAGACGTACGCACTATTACACCCGATGTCGGCGGCGGATTCGGTGCAAAAAATGGTGTGTACCCCGAAGAAATTCTGGTGGGCTGGGCAGCAAAGAAGTTGGGTTACCCCGTGCGCTGGACCGAAACACGTAGCGAAAACATGTTGGGCATGGGCCATGGTCGCGGGCAACGCCAAATTGCAAAAATGGGTGGCACAAGAGATGGTCGCATTACTGCGTATCGCCTCGAAGTTTTACAAGACTCTGGTGCCTATGCGTGTATTGGTGCCGTATTGCCCATCATGACGCGCATGATGACTGGCGGTGTGTACGACATTGCCAATATTGAATACAACTCGTATTCGCTTGTTACCAACACCACACCAATGGAGGCTTACCGCGGTGCTGGCCGGCCAGAGGCAACTGCGGCAATTGAACGCACATTAGAAGTCTTCGCACAAGCTTGCGGAATGGACTCCACTGAAGTGCGCCGCAAGAACTACATCAAGCCGTCAGCATTCCCTCTCACAACCGCAATGGGCGCCGCTTACGATTCGGGTGAATACGAAAAAGCACTCGACATGGCGTTGACCGCTTCGGGTTACCAAGCATTGCGTGCAGAACAAAAAGCGCGCCGTGATCACGGCGATGTTGTGCAGCTCGGTATTGGTGTTGCGTCGTATGTAGAAACCACTAACCCCATGGGTAGTGGTGAATATGGAGCCGTAGAAATTACCAACGATGGTGGGGCCATTGTGCGCACTGGTTCTTCGTCGCATGGTCAAGGCCACCACACGTCGTGGGCAATGATTGTTTCTCAAAAAACGGGTATCCCGATGGACAAAATCGAGTTCCGCTTCGGCGACACCGACGATATTGAACGCGGCAACGGCACGGGTGGTTCGCGTTCACTGCAAGTGGGTGGAACTGCTGCTCAAATGGCTGCCGAAAACGTCATTGAAATTGCACGCCAAAAGGCCGCCGACCTACTTGAGGCCGCCCCAGAAGATGTTGTGCTTGACGCAGCTACGGGTGCTTTTCATGTGGTGGGTTCACCACGGCCAAGTAAGACATGGGCGGAAATTGCTATTGCATCGCCGGTCGCGTTGTTCGCAGAAGCCGACTTCACACCAGAGGGCGCAACATTCCCATTTGGTACCCATGTGAGTGTTGTTGAGGTAGACACCGAAACGGGTTCTGTAGCCATTGTGCGCCACATTGCTTGTGATGATGCGGGCACCATATTGAACCCGCTCATTGTTGATGGTCAAGTGCACGGTGGCGTTGCACAGGGAATTGCACAAGCATTACTTGAAGAAGTGCGTTACGACGATGGTGGTAACCCCATCACATCAAACCTTGCCGATTATGCCTTTATTTCTGCAGCAGAGTTGCCATCATTTGAACGTATTCCCATGGAAACCCCAACACCGCGCAACCCATTAGGCGCAAAAGGCATTGGCGAAGCCGGAACAATTGGCGCAACTCCTGCTGTGCACAATGCTGTTATTGACGCGGTACATCATTTAGGCGTGCAACATATTGATATGCCATGTACAGCAAATCGTGTGTGGTCTGCTTTGCAAAGTGTGCGTTAGCTAGAGCCGCCCTGGCGGTGCCGCATCTGGGCGGTCTTTCCACATTTTCTTCGAGTCGAAGTCAAGCTTGTACTCGGGCTTCAGCTCAATCACGATGCGCCCTGGTGAGTCGAGGTGCTCAAGAAATGCTGCAGCACCCGCAGGGTTATCGGGGCGCACAGCGTTAGCAAGTTCAGGAAGCATCCAGTCGCGAGTTGCGCGATCGTCGTGCACAATGCATGGCCCACGTAGCGACACGGTTTTGCCGGGCCCAATGTCGGTACCAACGGAAGAGATCATCACTGCTGCGTAGCCAGTGCGGCGAATTGCGGCAACACGTGGGCGGGTGGCAGCAGCGGTGAGCCAAATACTCCCATTGCGCCAGAGGTAACTCATAGCAACACCAAATGGTTGGCCAGCTTTATTGGTCCATATAAAGGTGCACTCAATTTGCGTGTTGAGCAATCGCTCACGCAGGTCGTCGTCGAGCCAACAATCTTCTAGGTGTTCTGCATCTCTTGCCATGAGTTCACCGTAGCCGATGGTGCGGATGGGAAGTTATGGCTCAACGATGGCAAAGTTGGTTTGGAAAGTGTCGAGGTTGCCCAGCACGGTAATGAGTGCGGTGGCATCACCTTCAATAGAGATGTTTCCTGCTTGTATTTCGTCAAGGAAAGTTGTGCTCTGCGCAATGACCTCAAGCAGCGTGTGGCGCGTAGTGGTAATTGACGCTGCTGCCTGCGGGTCGTGACGACCTGGCGTTGAAAATAGTGTCCGGTGCGAGATGCCAAGAAGCCATTTCTCTTCAATGTCGGTAAAGGTCCAATTCAACGACAGTGAAACCCCGGCTGCTTCATCTGATTTCAAACGAACGGCGAGTGTGTCGAACACTTGCTGAATGGTCATTGCTAAGAGCAAACCTTTAGCGCGAATTTGTGTTCGGGCCGCTGGAGGTGGGCCTTGGCGAAGTTCTTGAGCGCCCATGAGATATGAATTGCGAAAGGTAGAAGACTCAGCCTGGTAACCCAGCTGCTCAAATGCGTCGGCTTGCAAGTGGCGTGCTTCAGAGTTCTCGGGGTTGGCGAAAATGAGATGGTTGAGTAACTCTGCAACCCAGCGATACTCGCCACGCTCAAATGCGCCGCGGGCACTCAGCAAAAGGGCTGCTTCGCCTCCGGCTAGCTCAACGTATTTCTTGCCTGCATCACTTGGTGGCAATTTATGAAGGTTGGCTGGGTTGGCGTCGTACCAACTGAGATATCGCTGGTGAACAGCCTTGACGTTATGCACGAGGTCGCCGTAGTAACCACGAGTATGACCGTGCTCAAGAAAATCTTCTGGCAGCGTGAGCATCTCGGCAATTTCAGAAGCTACGTAGCCGTGGTTTGCAAGGCGCATTGTTTGATCGTGCATCCAGCGATACAGGTCGCGTTGCAGTGTGAGGAAGTGAACAATGTCGGCGTTTCCCCATCGTGGCCAATGGTGAGAAGCAAACATCAACGAAGTGTTTGCGCCAAAGAGTTCAATGCTTTCATTGATGTACTTCGACCAGCTGAGCGCATCTCGCACTTGAGCACCACGAATAGGCACAAGGTTGTGCATGGTATGTGTGCAATTTTCTGCCATGCACAACCACCCGTGATCGGGAAAGAAGAAATTCATTTCAGCAGGTGCTTCAGTGTCTGGCGTGAGTTGGAAAACAATGCGTACGCCATCGACAACAAGTTCTTCACCTGTATATGTGATGTCTTCGGTAGGCGCAATGAGCCCTGATGCACCAAGGGGAACTGATTTTCCTAAACCAGAATCAATATGGCCAGTAGCTGCTGCAGGGAGCTGTGATCCAAATTGGTAACCGCTGCGTCGTGCCATGGCGGGGCCGGCAATGACATTTTCCGACACTGTTTCATGCAAAAAACCTTCAGGGGCAATGACTCTGCACTTGCCGGCATCAACCTCGGCCTGAGTGGTGACACCGAGCACGCCACCAAAATGGTCGATATGAGAATGCGTGTATATGACTGCAGTAACGGGCCGTGCGCCTAAATGTTCGTTAGCAAGTTCAAGCGAAATACGAGCGGTATTTTCATTGGTGAGTGGGTCGATAACAACCCACCCCGTATCGCCTGCAATGAAAGTGATGTTCGAAATGTCGTAGCCACGCACTTGCCACACATTGGGCGCTACTTCAAAGAGTCCATGAATGACATTCAGCTGCGCTTGACGCCACAAACTGGGGTTGACGGTGCTGGGGCTAGGAGAGCCCTGCGCAATGAACTCGTAGCGGCTGATGTCGTACACCATGCGGCCTTTGGTGTCTTCAACGCGGCCACCGGGCCACTGCGCAATGAAACCGCGCTCGGCATTGGCGAAGTCATCTTGGCTATTGGGCACTGAAACTTGCGCATTGAGCTTTTGCGTATGTTGGCTAGCGTCTTTTGCGTGTTCCTGAGGTGGCACTAGGCAATTCTACTGTGCATTTCCAACTCACTTTGAGGTATGTATTTGGCTTAATATGGTCATATTCACCAATACTGGGGGGCCAATGAGTAGTGAGCTAGAAAAGCGTGTTGCGCGTCTTGAAGCAACCGAAGCGGTTCGATATGCATTCCATCGTTATTTTCATGCAATCGACAACAACAACATCGATTTGCTCATCAATGAAGTGTTCACCAAAAACGTGGTGCTCGAAGTCGCTAATTATCCGCCAGGTAGCGGCAAGAACTTGTTACTCGACACCGAAGAGAAAATTCGTGCGGTGTATGGCCCTATTAAGGCCGATGGTCATCGCCACAACGCCACCAACGTGTCGGTTCTCGTGAATGAAGATTCCACCGAAGCACAAGTGACGGCATATTTTGTGACCACCATTGCCTGGGGAAATCAGGGCGGCATTTACGAAGGAACTTTTGTGCCTGCTGGCGACGGCACTTGGAAAGCCAAGCATTGGCTAGTTTCCAGCCAATGGGGCTGGCGCTTGGCCGATGCGGGCATGGAGCTTCCGGCTCCGTACTTGTATGAGCCTCCATCGGTTGGTACGAAGCATGGCGGATATCAGCCGAAGTAGTAACTAATCTGCCTCTGGGCGGGGTTATTCATTTATTTGGAGGATCCCATGGATGCAGTACTCGTTATCGGACGTGTTTTGTTCGCGCTTATTTTCGTTGCGTCGGGCATTAATCACATCACTAAAGCTGAACATATGACTGGCTATGCCCAGTTCAAGAAAGTTCCTGCTGCAAAAGCATCAGTCATTTTGTCTGGCGTATTTTTCTTGCTTGCCGCAGCGTCAATCATTCTGGGCGTTTATGCCGACCTCGGTGCCTTAGTGCTTGCGGTGTTGCTCGTCATTATGGCTGTGATGTTTCACGATTTCTGGAAGCAGACAGACCCACAGCAAAAGCAAATGGAGCAAATCGCATTTTTCAAAAATATCTCGATGGCCGGTGGCGCATTGGTGATGTTTGCAGCACTTGTGAATGCTGAAGCAGGCGTGCGCGTCATTGGGCCAATGCTCACTGACGGTCTGTTCTAGAAAAAAATTGTCAGGTAGTGGTTGGCGCACAGTTCGTGTTCGTCAACCACTACCAACAAGACTCGCCGCATGACGGAATTGCGTAATCAAAGATTTCTTGTAATCGGTGCAAGTGGTGGTCTCGGCAGTGCACTCGTTGCAGCCTTAAATGAAAAAGGCGCCGAAGTCATTGCCATTGCGAAGAGTGGTCCGTTTGGACTCGATATCACCAACGAAGATGCGCGGCGTCAGTTATCTGAGCTCGTTGTTGCCCACGATGGCATAGACGGCATCGTTATTGCGAGCGGGCTCGTGGGTTTCGGTATTCACGGAACGCTCAATAGTGCCGAGTTAGCGCAGCTGATTGACGTTGACCTCGTTGCGCCTTTGCAGGTCCTGAATGATCTCGTTCCGCATATTCGCGAAGGTGGAAATATCACGGTCATTACGGGTGCTGTGGTTGATTTTGCAACATTGGGTATGGCCGCTTACACCGCTGCCAAAGCAGGCCTATCGGCAAGCTGTGCAGTGCTGCGCCGCGAATTGCGTTCAAGGAAAATTAGTGTTCTCGACGCACGGCCCCCGCATACCGAAACTGGCTTAGCCACACGACCTTTGTATGGTCAAGCACCTGCAATGAAAGAGGGTCTCAGCCCCGCATCGGTTGCCGAGCGAATTATCGCTGGAATTGAAGCTGGTGAAACTGAAATCCCGCCTGCTCTATTTAGCTAGAAACGCGATCGGGTGCGTGAGCCTCAATGAGCGCGTCCATGTAGTCAGCACTTTCTAACTCAAGAGCTGAACACGAATTCAATACTTCAATCACTTGTGGGTCAGGATGCGTTGCCGCAATTCGCTGCCATGCCCCCGCACCTTGACGCTCGGCATTTGCTTGAATGCGCAACTGGTCCCACACGGAAAATTGTGAGAACACTTCGTAATACGTGTCGAGTGCTCCAGGAAGTGGGGCTTCAAGCTTCTCGCGCAACGATTCATCTAAGTGAAACGCACCTTCAATACGGTTGGCAATTTCATCTTCTGCTTCTGAACACTTCATGAGGCCTTCTGCGTGTTCGGGAAGCATTTCTGCCCAACCGCGATAGCGCGATGCAGCACCACGCTCAAGTAGAGCAAGGAAGCGAGGAGTAATTTCTGGTGGAACCTGAGAAATATATGGAGACAAGAGTTCGCCGAAGCGTGGAATGACAAGTTCGCTCATGGTGTGACCTTAGTGAAATCGAGGCCGAGGGGTCTATTTGCGCGTGCGATTGGTGAGAAATGCGCCAGCGAGCGCAACGCCGCAACCCACCAGAGAGAGCCCAGCAACCACCTCATTGCGAATCACTGCTCCGAGAAACAAAGCCACCACCGGCATGATGTAGGTGGTCACCGATGTGCGTGTACTGCCCACTCGGCCCGCCAGGGTGGTGGTGAGCGCATAGGCAATTCCGGTGCCGCCAACGCCAAGGCCCACCATGGCAAAGAGTGAATGCCACGCAAATGAGCTGCTGGGGATTGCGGCAATACCAAAGGGCGCAGTAAGTATGAGCGCAACTGCTTGGGCGCGAACAATGACGGGCAGTGCGCCATGCTTTTGTTGAAGCGGAACTGCAAGGTTGAGCGCGATGCCATAACAGCACAAGGCGCACATGATGAGCGCGACACCAAAGGCGCTTGATGAGGTTTTATTTGCTGTGGGAATTGCAATGAGCAAGACGCCACCAAAGCCAACAAGCAATCCGAGAATTTGATTGCGATGCGGAAAGCGTCGGTGCATGAGCGACGCAACCGTTGCAACAAACAATGGTGTAGCGCCATTGAGCATGCCGGTCACACTGCTTGAAACATGCTGCTCGGCAAAAGGAAAAAGGCTCAGTGGTACCGCAATCCAAAACACACCGAGAAGCGCAATGGAAGGCAGATCTTTCAGGGGAATGTGCTTGCGCGATTGAGGCAGTGCAACGAGCGCGAGAAACCCAAAGAGCACTCGGAGTGGCGTAATGAGTGCTGGCTCAAAGGCGTCGAGACCTTCGGCAATGAAAAAGAAACTCGAACCCCAAATCAGGCCAGGTATGAGCAGCAACAACCAGTCGCTGCGTCCCATGCGGTAGTCGCTATGCGCCGAAGAAGTACTCACTCGAGAGAAGCCACAACAAGTGGGTGCAAGTTGGGCCACGCTGATGCAAAACCAGGGTGCAGTTCATAGGTATGCACAGAGTCGATATGCACCCAATGCAAGTCTGCCGATTCGGCATTTGCGATACTGGCATTCGCATCGCCGTGGCAATGGGCAATCACCGTGTCGTATCGCCATGGGCCATGGTCGTCGGAATAGGTGTGCACCACCGTGAGGTGATGCTCGTGAATCCCTACCTCTTCAAATGCTTCTCGTTTTGCTGCGGCAATTGAATCTTCATGCGAGTCGAGTGCGCCACCTGGCAATGCCCAGGTACCACCGCCGTGGGTCCATTCAGCGCGTAGCTGTAAAAGCACATGAGGTTCGGGCGTATCGCGGCGCACCAAAAGCAACCCAGCGGCACCGTACAAACCCCAATGGTGGCCGCCACAATCACAACGCACCCAACCATCTCCATCACGTAATCCCATACGTCTCACACTATGTGATCGCAATGCCCACTATCGTTTCCCTATGGCACGCCCACCTGTATCACTTCATGCCTTAGCCGCCGCTCGAGGCGATGTTCCTGCCGATATTTTGTTGAAAGGCGGGCGAGTGCTCTCGCCAACGACGCGCGAATGGGTGACCACCGACCTTGCCATTGCCGATGGAGTAGTGGTGGGGTGGGGTGAGCGTGATGCCCATGAAATCATCAATGTTGATGGCGCATCTTTGGTGGCTGGTTTTGTTGATGCACACATGCATTTGGAGTCGTCAAAACTCTGGGTCGATGAATATGTCAAAGCAGTGTTGCCAAATGGAACCACTGCGGTTGCTGCCGACCCACATGAAATTGCCAATGTCGCTGGTCTTGAAGGAATACGTGCACTTGTAGATGCTGCGGAAAAAATGCCGTTTACCTTTGGTGTAGCTGCATCGTCGTGTGTGCCAGCGTCTCCTTTTGAAAGTGCGGGCGC
>WLST01000051.1 GCA_009711295.1 Actinomycetota bacterium
CTCAGTGAAACCGCAGCAAATGCATTGAGGCGCGACGTGCGGGTGAAACGTGTTACTCAAAATGTGGCCGTACGTAAAAGAGACATCCCACCTGTTCAACTTGGAGCGCCGTACCAACTCGACCGCATCGATCAAAAAGCGTTACCGCTAGACGATCGATTCAATTCGCCTGCAACGGGTGAAGGCGTGCAGATTTACATGATTGATACCGGGGTGCGAGCAACACATATCGACTTAGCCGGGCGAGTGATTGCTGGAGTCGACGTCGTTGGTGGCGACGAAAGTGGTACGCCAAGTTCGCCTACTTCAGACTGTGATGGGCACGGAACACATACGGCAGCTTCCGCTGCTGGCACAACGTTTGGTGTAGCAAAAAAAGCAACAATCATTGCTGTGCGAGTGTTGAACTGTGACGGAGACGGTGATGTTGAAGGGGTTGTAGCAGGTATCGATTGGGTGTTGCATCATCACCGAAGTGGTGTACTCGCTGTGGCAAACCTCAGTTTGGGTGTCAACGCTGATGAGAACTCGCTTCCGATGGACGATGCGGTGCGCGACCTCTATGAAGATGGCATTGTTCCAGTTGTAGCTGCTGGCAATGATGGAAAAGATGCCTGCGAAACATCTCCTGGCCATTTACCTGAAGCGCTCAATGTGGGTGCTGTGAATAGCCAAGATGATCGTTTTAATAACGGAACCGTTGGCTCAAATTATGGACCCTGTCTCGATCTGTTTGCTCCTGGTGTACGTGTGTTGTCGGCCGGAAGTGATTCCGATACAGAAACGCATTATGAAACCGGAACATCCATGGCGTCGCCACTCGTTGCGGGGTATGCCGCATTGCTTGCACAGCAATTTCCTTATGCGTGTCCTGTTTCGATAGAAGATGCCATCAAGTCAAGAGCGACGGCAAACGTTGTGAAAAATGCGGGAACAGGTTCGCCCAATTTGCTTTTAAATGTTGCCGATGTTTCTGCCGTCGGAGTTGCAATACCTGGTACACCAAATGCATTAGTGAGCACTCCTAAAAATGAAGGTCTTGTGGTGTCGTGGGACCCAGGCTGTAGTGGTGGTGCATCATCGGGCACAAATACCATTCAGGTCAGTGTGAGCGGTGCCAAAAGTCCATTCCGCACCATCAAAATAAATGATGCTGCCGGGCAAGTAGTGCTGAAGGGCCTAGAAAACAGCAAAAAATATGTTGCGCGCGTGCGCCGCCAAACTGCTAACGGGAGAAGTGATTGGTCTGTGCCGTCACTTGCGATGAACCCAAAACCATTGTCTTCAGGCCAAAAGGTATTGCTGAATACTCTTGCTCGCTCTACCGAGGCGACGATAGGTGGGCAATGGCTGGTTTCTGCAGAGTCCAGTGAGGTGTGTCGTGTAACAGCAAATGCGGCACGAATGTATTTCATGCGTAAGGGGAGTTGTGGTGTGGCGGTGCAGCCTCAATACACCAATGTCCCTTTCACACGTACTTTCGCTGTGGGCGAGGCTGATGCGCCAATCAATAGTGGCCGTGGTGAGCGATTGGTGTATTCGCGTTCCTCGCGTCGATTATTCGCAATAGATGCCAGCAATGTGGTGCAACGCAGTGTCGCCGTCGTGGCGCCCGAGGTTGCCCCGGCACTTGGGAATTTTTCTCTGGCGATTCTGAATAATGGTCTGTTGCTTGAAGCGCAAAGTAATGCAGGCAAGGTTGCTGCCTCAATTGCAAGTATTCCTACACAGTGTGATGCAGCAGGTGTGTGCGTCAATATCTATGGTCCTGAGTCTTATGGGTCAAGCCAATTGCAGGCCCTTGGTATTTATCTACCAGCCGAAGACCTGCGCTGGTTCGCGCGCTGGGGCGAATCGGTCAAAACTTTTGTCATTATTCGTTAAATCAACAAACGATCCTTCACATATTCCAACAACAAGCGTATGGTGCCTTTGAAGGGAAGCTTTGCAATTGGAATACCCGAGAGGAGACCCGATGAGTAAGCGTCATCACAGTCAAGAAACTGTGCCACCTCCACGCATTGAGTTGCGTGCCCACGCTCATAATGAGCGGCATCGAATGCATGCGGCCTTAGATGAAGTTGCGGGGTTGGTGAGCCAAGGAATTCCCGCAGAAGATATTCACGAACCCGGCAAGTCGTGGCGCGTGGAAGCACATCACGATAAAGAACGCGCTATTCGCAAAAGCGCTGGTCCTGTGAAGCATTGGAAAACGAAAGACTGGAAAAGGCGTTCGGTGGTGCGTAAGCAGCGTGCTATTGCGCTGCGAGCCATTGCCGACTGAATGATTCGCGGCGCTGGTCCCACTCTTCTTGGGTAATAGCGAACCGATGATGGTCTTCCCATAACCCATTGATCTCTAAATAGCGTTCTGCGGTTCCTTCGTTGCGTAGCTCTAGTTTTTCAGCGACTCGCAAACTGTTGGTATTGCGGGGAATGATGCAAATTTCAATGCGATGCAAATGCAGTTCGTCGAATGCGAATTTCAGGAGAACAACAACGGACTCGGCAATGTAACTTTTCCCTGCTCGAGCTTGGTCGATCCAGTACCCAATTGTTCCGCACTGCATAGCCCCGCGCATGACGTTGTTGATGTTTACTTCTCCGGCAAAAACATTGTCGACAAAGAGACCAAAAGCGTAAGAGTTTCCCGATTGGCGTTCGCGTTCGCGAATATTGCAACGTGCAGCAAAAATATCGCGATCTACTGCAGGGTCGGGCTGATGAATAGGACGGGCGGGTTCCCAGTTGGTAAGCCAGTTGCCATTGCGTTGACGTACTTCACTCCACGCTGAGAAATCTTCTGCTACCAATGGTCGCAGAACAACCCGTTGTCCGTAGAGACGTAAACCGGAGTTTGCGAGTGAGCCTGAGCTGGATCTTGCGGGGTGCTGGTTCATGATGCTTCGGTGGCGGCCACTCCATCGAGAAGTGATGCCGTAGAAATAATGATATGCGACCGTTGAAGTTTGCGCATGATTGCAACAAGTGCGCAGCAGCCTCCAACAATGACATCGGCGCGATCGGCATTGAGACCCGGGTTAAAAAGTCGATCGCGGAGAGCCTCTGTTGCGAGAGTGCGAAAGACATCTTCAGCAGCATCGCGGGTGAGTGCGAAACCATGAAGCTTTTGCGCGTCAAATTGCGTGAGCCCAAGTTCGACCATGGCAATAGTGACGATGGTCCCGGCCACACCGATGATTTCATCGCAGTCGGCAAGCTCGGGAATCTCACGCAGAGCATCGTCAACTTCATCAATAATGACACCAATGGCATTAGTGAGTTCTTCGGGGCGTGGCGGGTCGGAGTGAATTTCCTTCTCAGTGAGGCTTCGTGCACCGTAAGGAATGCTGATGACGCGGGGTGGACCAGTGGGGTGTCCAACGGCAATTTCTGTTGACCCTCCACCGATGTCGAATACAGCGATCAGTTGTGGGTTATTGGGCAAAGGAAGTTGATGCTGGGCGCCAACAAAAGATAAGCGCCCTTCTTCTTCGCCAGAAATGAGACGAGGAATAACTCCAATGATTGACTCCACCTCTGCAAGAAACGCCACTCCGTTGTTGGCGTGTCGTACGGCGGCAGTTGCTACTACATGAATATTTGTCACACCGTTTTCGGCGAGCACTGACGAGTAGTAACGCAATTGCTGCAGGGTATTTTCCATTGATTCTGCAGAAAGCATTTTGGTACGTAGTACCCCGGCGCCGAGACGAGTGATTTTCTGTTCGCGTACTACCGCGTGGCCCCTTTGTGAAATGAGCAAATTTGTAGAGTTGCTCCCAATATCAATGACGCCAATTGTGGGTGTAGAAGAGTTGCTCATAAGTGATCTGCAACCCATCGCCCGACCGGGTCGTCGCCTCCGGCAAGAAACCATGCGTAATGAGCGTGGAGACACTTCACTCCACGGCGAGTTCCTGCCACACCTCCACTTGGTTTTGGTCCGGTGTGTTGTGGGGGCAATAGCGAATCTCGTAATGCTTGGTAGCGCTGATGTGCAGAGGCGATGTCTTCTTCTGAAATTTCTGCTTCAGACTGATCGACGCCACCTGTTGACTCGAGGCGCGCTACAGCAACGTATTCCTTTTTCCCTACCAACCAAAACAACGTGGGCATAGGTGTTCCATCGAAAAGCAGAGGTGCATTTTGAACAACAATGGGGTCACCAGAGCTATTACGTACAACAACTTCGAAGTCCCCTTGGGGAGATCTTCCCAAGAGTTCTGTCACGCGCTCAATATCGGCGGGTGATGCCATGTAAAAAATCAGTGGATCTTTTAGAGCACTGCGATGAGAATGACAACGAGTACAGCAATTCCTGCCACAACAGGAAGCGCACGCTTCAACATGGTGGATCCTGCTGCATCGAGCAAGTTGATGGGAGCAGCTTCAGGGGCGTCAATTTTGCGCACAACTGGCTCAGCTGATGTTGCTGGTGCGGCAACTTCTGCCACTGCGGGTTCTGCTGTTGCTCCACTGGGAATTTCAGAAATGAGTGTGTTGAGGTTCTCGGAAAACTGTGCGAGTAATTTGTCGCTGATGTCGGCCATAGCGCCACGACCAAACTGAGCAACTTTGCCGGTAATGGCAAGGTCTGTGTTGACTTCAACTTTTGTGCTGGTGGGAGAGATGCTGGTGAGTTGAGCAGTAATGAGTGCAGATGCATTTCCTTTTCCGCCTGTGTCACGACCTTCGCCTTTCAGTACGGCTTTGTGGTCGACGTCATTGCGCTCAAGGAATGAAGCTTGGCCTTTGAACTGCGCCTGGATAGGCCCAACTTTTACCTTCACGACTCCGCGGTAGGTGTCGCCCTCAACTTCTTGCAACTGTGCTCCGGGTAGGCAGGGTGCAATGAGTTCTACGTTGGTGAGAATTTTCCATGCCTCGGCAACGGGTACATTGACGGTGAAGTGATGATTTAGTTCCATTGGTTGAGATCCTCAATCGTGTCGATATCAAAAGGTGACCCCGTGCAGAGTACTTGCTCTACGAGTTCGGGGCGACTGCTGATGAGATTTCGTGCCCCTAAATCTCCTTGAGTCGGCAATAGTGGCCACACCTCTGCAGCGAGAAGGACGGGGTTCCCAGGGGTTTTCTGGCCGTCTGATTGCGTGTACAGGGCTTGGGCTATTGGGGAGCGCGAAGAGGCCACAGCGACCCAATCGGAGGGGCTGACAAAGGGTTGATCGCCAAGGCCCACCACCATTGCGCGGGCTCCCACACGGCGGGCTGCAGCGATGCCTGCTTGCAGCGAACTGGCCTGGCCGGTTTCCCATTCAGGGTTATGGATCAAGGTGACTGGTGCCTGAGTCGAGACGTCGCTCGGAGGCTCAATTGAGCCCCACACCACGAAGATATGGCTGAATCCGGCCTTCACTGCAGAGGTGACGGCATGTGAGAGGACACTTTGCCCACGCAGCGTGCTGTGGAGTTTATGCGTGTTGCCAGCAAACCTGCTCCCTGCTCCGGCGGCAAGCAGGACCGCCACAGTGGTGGATGGCGGTTGCTGAGGCGTGGTCACACTTCAATTTATCACTACGGTGTGGAGAGTACTTATGTCACATTCACGGCGCATCCATTTTGGGAGCATTTCTCTCGTCCGCGGGGGGAAATGCGCGATAGCTGTTGCGACCATCACTTGTGGTCTGGTGGCGGGTTCAAGCTCTGCCACGCATGCTGCAGGAACTGCTGTTGTAGTGCCTCCGGCCGTAGTGCAAACCACTTGGCGAGAACCGCAGTTGCTCACCAAAGATGCACGCCCGCGATTCGACGCAGTAAAAACTATTGCAGGAGAGGCGCTCGAATCGATTGCAACTTTTATAGATGTGCCGACCGCAGAAAATTTCGCACAGTTCCAAATTATTCGTGCTGCATTAGTGACGCGCGTTGCTGCTCGCGTCAACGAATCACGTGCTGCAATGTTGGAAGCATGGTCACAAGCTTCATTGAAACACCAGATGGCGCTCATTGCTGGTCTCACAACATTAGGCGTTGGCTACGAATACGGTTCCGATAATCCGAAAAAGGGGCTCGATTGTTCTGGGCTCGTCGCCTATGCGTGGCAAAAAGTAGGAATTGCATTACCGCTGCAGTCGAAGCGACAGTGGGAATCTTCTCGCGATGTAAAACAAGAAGATGCCTTGCCTGGAGATATTGTCTGGTACCCAGGTCACACCATGATGTATCTCGGTGTGGGTGACGCTGTATTGCATTCTGCACGTCTCAATTTAGGTGTACGCATGGGTCGCATTAACTGGAAAGAAATTTCACATGTTAAATTTGGGAATCCAGAAGTGTCACTTCTGTCAGTGAATCGGACCGCTGGCGTCTTTTAACGACGGCGATTGGCGCCCAGTGCGTTGAGCAATAATTTCTGCACAAATTGAAATAGCAGTTTCTTCGGGGGTTCTGGCACCAAGGTCAAGACCTATTGGCGACATGAGCCGAGCAAGGTCGGTAGGCGAAGTGACTCCGGCAAGTGCGAGTCGTTCTATGCGTTTCGTATGAGTTTTGCGTGAGCCCATTACTCCGATATACCCAGCTTTTGTGCCGAGTGCACCCTGAATAGCGGGCACATCGAATTTTGCATCGTGTGTAAGAACACACACCGCATCGCGCGCAGTGAGTGATTTGCCGTGACTTTCGAAATAAGCATTTGGCCAGGTAACAACAACCTCATCGGCCATGGGGAATCGTCGTCGAGTGGCAAACACTTCTCGCGCATCGCAAACGGTGACGTGATAGCCAAGAATTTTTGCTACTCGGGCAAGTGCCGCTGTGAAGTCGACTGCACCAAAGATCCACATGTGTGGAGGAGGAGCAAAGCTTTCCACAAAAACTTTCACCATGGGTGTGTCGTCGAGGTCTTCAGGAGTGGTTTGGCCGTCGGCACCGTAATGTCGCACGCCAGTTGTGCCCGCCTCAAGTTCACCCAACGTATCGCGACCCACAATGCGGTCGAGCTCAATATTGCCGAGCGAACCTATTGGGGGGAGTTGCGGAGAAACGATGAGCCATGCTCCAACATGTGGGCCTTCAATAATTGTTGCAAGCCCTACAGGGGTTTGCTGCTGTGTTCGCTCAGCAAGTGCCTGCATAGACGAATCGGCAAGATATGCATCGAGTGGTTGTATGAAGAGATGAATGATGCCACCACAAGTGAGTCCAACGGCAAAAGCTTCATCGTCGGAATAGCCAAAGGTGATGATTCCTGGAGATTTTTCGCCAGCCAAAATGGCAAGAGCTTCACTCACTACTGCACCTTCAACACAACCGCCACTAACTGAGCCCACCACTTCGCCGTTTTCGGCAACAGCCATGGCTGCCCCCGGCTCACGCGGGCCAGAGCCTTCAACATCGATGACCCGTGCAACAGCAACACGTAAGCCACGCTGATGCCATTGTGCAAAGTCGGCGAATAATTCACGCATAGGTAATGAAAGTGTACGGACTCAGCACATAGTCCGGATTGTGCTACTCCAATTTTGCAATGATTTCGCACAACTCGTTCAAGGCCTCAACAGAGTGTCCCTCAACAAAGTCGTCGGTATGGGCAAGCGCAGCAGCCATTCCTTTTGCTAGCGGTGCATACCCTGGAGTCACCTTCAGAGGGTTGACCCAAATGATGCGGTGGGCGACGCGGTGGAGCCGCTCCATTTGCGCAGAGAGTACTTCGGGGTCGCCACGGTCCCAGCCGTCGGACAAAACCACCACAATGGAACCGCGAGCAATGCCACGTACTCCCCACGAGTCATTAAATGTTCGCAAACATTCGCCAAGGCGTGTTCCGCCACTCCAGTCGGCCACTTGTTCGCTAGCTCGCGTGAGGGCTTGGTCGGGGTCGCGTGTCGACAGTTCTTTGGTGAGGCGGGTCAGGCGTGTTCCAAATGTAAATGCTTCAACGCGACGACGACCGACAACAGCTGCATGAACAAAGCGCAAAAATGCTCGTGAGTACGGTTCCATTGAGCCTGAGATATCGAGCAGCAAAACAAGGCGTCGCATTTTTTCATCGGGTTCGCGCCAGTATCTCTGTATGGGCTCGCCACCTGTGCGCAATGAGGCTCGTACGGTACGACGCACGTCGGGAACGTGTTGGCGGCGCTTTGCACGGCGCGTACGCAGTGATCTGCGAGTCGGACCAGACAAACGCAATTGGTGCATGAGATCTTGTGCGAGGCGCAGTTCGTCGGGTGAGTACTCAGCAAAATCTTTTTTGCGAAGTGTTTCAACTGCAGAAAAGCGAAGAGTCAAAGTGAGGTCGGCATCGCTGGGTTCTGCATCTCCACTGCCATCGCCTTCATCGTCATCAACGGCGAGTTCGATGCGGAGAGTTTCCACTTCCTCTTCAATATTTTCTGAATAACGATTTTCCCAAAAGACGCGAAATGCACGATCAAAAACTTCGCGGTCTTCTGGACGACGAATGAGCGTGGAGTGTGCTGCCCAATAAACACTTGGTTGTTCATTGATGCCAACTCTGTGCAGTGCTTTAACAAAAGTGAGCACACTGTCGACTGGCGCCACAATTCCTACTCCGCGCAACACTCGAGCAAATGCAACTGCCATTTCCTCTGCACTAGATGTCGTGTCGGAAATAGTGGTCATTATTTAGCCGTGAAATGCGCCGCGTTCAAGGGCCTGCTTGACGAGAGCATTCACTCCGGTTTCGCGAACTCTGGCATGATCCTCGCGGTACTTCAAAACTGCACCCAAAGTGGAATCGACAAAGGCTTCGTTGAGTTCCTGTGCTCCCAATTTGCCGAGCGCAGTTGCCCAGTCGATTGTTTCGGCAATACCGGGTGGTTTATACAGCTGCATCTCGCGCAATGTTTCGACGGCTCCTGCTACTTGGCGCGCAAGCACAGTAGAGATGTCGGGTACGCGAAGTTTGACAATAGCCACTTCACGATCGAAGTTCGGATGGTCGACCCAGTGGTAGAGGCAGCGTCGTTTGAGAGCATCGTGAACGTCGCGCGTACGGTTTGACGTGAGAATGACAACGGGTGGCGTTGTGGCACGGTAGGTGCCGAGCTCGGGAATGGTGATTTGGAAATCGGAGAGCACCTCAAGGAGGTATGCCTCGAACTCATCATCGGCACGGTCGATTTCATCGATGAGAAGGACGGGTGTTGGCCCATTTGTTGGCTCAATTGCTCTGAGAAGTGCGCGCTTGAGCAAGAACTTTTCGTTGTACAGCTCTTCTTCTAGACGTGCTGTTCCGCTACCAGCTGCTTCGCCGGAAGCTTCTGCCGCACGAAGGTGAAGGAGTTGGCGCGAATAGTCCCAGTCGTAGACGGCCTGGCTGATATCGATGCCTTCGTAACACTGCAAGCGAATGAGCTCGGAATTACGCGCTTCAGCGATTACTTTCGCAAGTTCTGTTTTACCAACGCCGGCTTCACCTTCAAGGAGAAGTGGACGATTCAAAGTGAGAGCAAGAAAAACTGCCGTAGCGATACCGTCGTCAACGAGGTAGTCGTGGGCAGTCAGTGCATTGCGCACTTCATCGGGTGTCCGTGGGACGTCGGAAAGATACGCCATTAACTCCAAATCCTAAGGGTTCTCGGCGCCGTATGACCCGTTTTGTGCAACAATCCGCGCCGAAAATTATGTGTCGAAGCCCAAACCGAGACGGTCGAGCGATTTCAACCACACATTTCGCTTACCCGTTTTGTCTTCTCTGTCGAGTGACCATCGCGTGGCTTGAATACCTGCGAAACGGAATGGCTCGGGAGGAAATGGGAGAGGCTTATCTTGAACAAACTTTGTGGAAGTTGCTTTGCTGCGTCGTCCGTCAAGAAGGTCGAGCATGACTTCAGCTCCGAAACGTGTGGAGGCTGTGCCGAGCCCGGTGTAACCAAGCGCATATGCAACGCGACCACCCATTGCGCGACCCCAAAAAACGCTAAAGCGAGTGCAGGTATCAATTGCTCCGCCCCATGCGTGGGAAAACCGAACGCCTTCGAGTTGCGGAAATGTTTGGAAGAAATGTTGTGAGAGAAGAGCCCACGACTCGGGGCGTGATTCGAGTTCTGTATTCATTTTTCCGCGGAAGTAGTACATCGCGTCGTAGCCACCCCACAAAATGCGGTTGTCGGCGGTGAGGCGGTAGTAATGGAATTGGTTAGGGATGTCAGATATCCCTTGTCGGTTTTCCCAACCAATGCTGGCGAGTTGTGCCGGCGTGAGTGGCTCGGTCACGAGGCAATAGTCGTAAACAGGTGCAACATAATGGCCTAACCGCTTGAGCAGTGGTTTAAAGGCGTTCGTTCCGAGAGCAACTTTTCCCGCACGTACACGGCCAAGGGGAGTGTCAACCAAAACGCCGACGCCATCTTTTTCAACACTTGTTGCTTTGCTGTCTTCATAGATGCGTACACCTAAAGATTCCGCAGCAGTTTTCAAACCCCATGCAAGACGTGCGGGGTCAATGAGTGCAGCGCGATCTTTGCGCCAGAGCCCACCTGAATAAGTAGGCGAGTGCACCTGGCTACGCAGTGTCTCTTGGTCGAGCCATTCAACAGATTGCCCAAGTGAACGGAGTTGTTGGTAGTCGTCACGAAGTTCTGCAAGGTACGAGGCAGGGTGCGAGGTCGTTGCAACATCAATTGCGCCAGTGCGTTCGTAATCGCAGTCGATGTTGTAACGGCGAATGGCCGACTCAATTTCATTGAGGTTGTGTAAACCCAGTTCTTCCAAGACGTTCACTTCATCGGGGAAACGCCGTTGCGCATTTGCCACACCATGCGTTAACGATGAGTCCATGAAGCCGCCGTTGCGTCCACTTGCCGCGGAACCCACTTCATGGGCATCAATTAAAATGACGTCACGTGATGGGTCGCGCTCTTTTGCGATGATGGCGGTCCATAACCCGGTGTAACCACCCCCAACAATGCATAAATCGCAACTTTCGGTACGAACGAGTGTCGGATTCGAGTCGGGCTCGTCGGCATCGTCATACCAGTACGGATA
>WLST01000052.1 GCA_009711295.1 Actinomycetota bacterium
AACAGACCCATTGAATGCATTCCCGGCTTCATTTGGAACACCATTTGCGCGTTATGTTGCGGGTGATTACCAGTCGGAAGATGCAACACGCAGCACGTGGGTCGACTCTTCGGGTAGCGATCGCCATGCGGTTGATGTAACTGGAGCCCCAAAGATTGAAGTAGGAACCGGCAATGGAGCAACTGGAAATATTGTTGCTGTTGCCGGTGGCATCAATGATGCCGTTGCATTCCCAAGCGAAGTATTGCCACAGAAATACACCTTGTTCCATGTATCGCGCTATGCGGGCGAAAACCAAGGTCGCATTGTTGCGGGTAAATCAGGTGACTGGTATTCCGGATTCGACGATGGTCAAGTAGGCGTTGCCAAGCACAACTCAATCATGAAAGACGATGGTGGTGAATCACATAGCAACTGGTTGTTGTCATCCGACAAGAACGCTGTGTATCGCGCCAATGGCGTTCAGGTTTCCACGAAGTCGAATGACATGTCATTTAGTGGGCCACTCACAGTGAACGGAAGCAATGGTGAGCCCAAGCGAGCATCAGATTGGCAAGTAGCTGAAGTTCTTGTTTATGAGGGCGAACTCACGTTGGCTCAAATTCAGCAGATGGAAAACTATTTTGCACGTACTTACGGCTTGCAAGGGAAAAATGCCGCGGGTGTCAATGTTGGTATTTTGAGTACGAAGGCAATTAGGGCAAGGCAAAAAGACGAAAAGTCAATTGACCTCACTTGGAAAGCACCTACCGACACAACAAACCTCGATGACTATGTAGTTGAGTTTTCTACCGATAAAAAAACATGGAAATTGTATGAACACGCACCAACAACACAGACCAATATCACAGTTCTTGGTCTCGATGATGTTTCGGAATATGACTTCCGCGTTACTCCTAGCTATGTAGATGTCACCAATGAGCAAACCGATGCAGGTGCAGAAGCAGTTGCTATTAAAACCATTGCTCGTGCTCCAACCGATGTGACGGGTGTGCCTGGCGATAGCAAGGTGACAGTTTCTTGGACTGCCCCAACTTCTACAGGCAATACACCTGTTACTCGTTATGAAGTGAAGTACTCCACGTCGGTCGATGGTGAGTACATCACGTTCGACGACAACACCATCGCCAAGAGCCCTGCCATTGTTGATGGCCTGAAAAATGGCACTCCTTATTTCTTCAAAGTGGCAGCTGTCAACACAGCTGGCCCTGGAGACGACTCAGCACCTTCCGATGCAGTCACACCTCGCACTGTTCCTGGTGTACCCACCAATGTGAAATCAACACCCGATGCAACGGGTGGAGTAGACGTTTCATGGGGTGCGCCAACGTTCGATGGTGGTTCTGTGATTACTGCCTATGTAGTGAAGTCGTGTTTGGGCGCACAATGCTCTACACAGGAAACTGACGGCGTCACAAAAACACTGTCACTCATCGATTTGGAAATTGGCAAGGCGTATACCTTCCAAGTAGCGGCCACGAATGCTGCAGGAACCGGGCCTTATTCCGACATCACAAAGGCCACAACACCACGTGTAAAGCCAGGTGTGCCAGTAGATGTTGTTGGCGAAGCGGGCAACGCAGAAGTGGCACTTACTTGGTCGGCACCTGAAGTATCTGGTGGCTCTGGAATTACGAGTTACACAGTAGAAATTTGCCAGCCCGGCAAGTGCAATGACCCAGTTGACATGAAATCTGCAGCTACGGAAAAAACCTTTACGGGCCTCACCAATGGTGTTGCGTATACATTCCGTGTTGCTGCTACCAATGAAGCAGGCACTGGAGCGTATTCACTTCCTTCACCTGCCATTACGCCTCGTACGGTTCCCGATGCGCCAACCGACCTTGTAGTGCTTCCCGATCAAGCTGCGAATTTCGATGTGTCATGGGTAGCTCCCGAAGTAAATGGTGGCGCTGCTCTTACTGACTACGTCGTTGAATACCAAAAAGATGGTGGTGCTTGGACGAAGTATGTTCATGAAGCTTCTACACAAACAACGGCAACTCTGGAAAACCTCACGGTGGGTGCCGAGTACTTGGTACGCGTCGCAGCAGTCAACGTCGCTGGTACTGGCAAATTTGTCATTACTACTACGGTTGTCGTTCCACGCACACCACCGGCTGCACCAACCAATGTTGCTGGTGTTCCAGGAAATCAACTTGTTGATCTCACATGGACCGCTCCACAAAACAATGGTTCAGACATTTCCGATTACGTTGTGCGTTACTGCGTGGCAGAGGCCTGCACCACCTTTGACGATGGTGAATCGGCAAAAGCGTTAGCTCAAGTGAAGGAACTAAAAAACGGTACTGAGTACACATTCGCAGTTGCCGCGGTGAACGCTGCAGGTATCGGTGCGTACTCAGAGCCTTCCGAAGGCGTCACTCCGCGCACGGTTCCTGGTGTTCCGACAGCAGTGAAAGCTGCTATCGACGACGAAGGCAATGTCATCGTTTCCTGGACAGCACCGAAAGATAATGGTGGTGCCGACATCACCGATTACGTCGTGCAGTCGTGTACTGGTGTCAATTGTGTGGTGTTCGATGATGGCGATGGCAATACGGCTTCGGCAGTAGTCACGGGCTTGAAGCCTGGTGTTGCACACACCTTTAAGGTTGCTGCAAAGAACATTGCTGGTGTTGGTGCATACTCGCTTGCTTCCGAAGTAGCTGTTCCGCGCAAAATTCCCGGTATCGCACAAAATGTAAAGGCAACTCCTGACAACTTGGGAAGTATTGATCTTGTTTGGGATCTTCCCGAATCTGATGGTGGATCTCCACTCACCGACTTCATTGTGCAGGCATGCAAAGACACGTTGTGCGAAGTGGTTTCCGATGGTGTGTCACCATTGGCGCTCGCAAAAATCAAGGGTCTAGAAATTGGTGTTTCGTATACCTTCAAAATTGCCGCAAAGAATGTTGCCGGCACAGGTGGATATTCCGATGAGTCAAATGCTGCAACACCACGTGTGGTGCCAGGTGCGCCTACAAATGTTGAAGCTACAGCAAATGACGAAGGAGTTATTGCTCTCACATGGAGTGCTCCAGAATTCACTGGTGGAGCACCGTTGACTGGTTATGCAGTTCAAGCCTGCACCGGACAAAACTGTGAGGTAGTTGCTCAAATCAATTCGGCTGACATTGCCGCGGTTTCAATTAACGAACTCATCACCGGCACGTTGTACACATTCAAGGTCGCAGCAAAGAACATTGCCGGCGTTGGTGCATATTCCGAGGCCTCAGCAGTAGTTTCACCACGTTCACTTCCCGGGGTTCCCCGCAGTGTGGTCGCAGACGCGAACAACACAGGAGGAATCCGCGTGACATGGGTTGCGCCGTTGTCGAATGGTGGAATTGATATCACTGGATACGAAATTCAAGCTTGTATTGATGACAAGTGTTCTGATGCTGCCACCTCTAATGGAGAAGAACTAGCTGTGGTTGTTGAAGAACTCACACTTGGGAAGGCCTATACCTTCATAGTTGCGGCAAAAAATACAATTGGACTCGGCGAATACTCAACTCCTTCAAACGAAGCAACTCCTCGTACGCCGCCACCAGCTCCAACAGCAGTGACAGCTGCAGTGAACAATGTGGGCGGGGTAGATGTCTCGTGGACTGCACCAGAACAAAACAATGGTGCGGCAATAACTGGTTACACCGTTTCGGCTTGTGAATACACAGAGCCAGTTCTTGTAGAAGCTGAAAGTAATCAAACTCCTGACACTGCTGGTCAAATATGCAGCGACGTCGGAGAAACAGACTCTTCGAATACTGCTCTTGCAGTTGGAGATCTTCGGGCTGGCCAGGCGTATACCTTTACTGTTGCTGCAATCAATATTGCAGGAATAGGAACCTACTCAGACCCATCAGATGCGGTCACTCCACGCGTAGTTCCCAATGCTCCAACAAATGTGGTGGGCGAAGTGGGTAACCGCGGTGCCGTTTCTGTCAGTTGGGATGCGCCCAATTTTAATGGTGGGGCTGAAATTACTGATTATGTGGTGAAGGTATGTACCGATGCGGGTTGCGTCGCCTACTCCGATGATGAGTCAGATCTTGCGACTGCTGCGGTGGCAAACCTCACAGTGGGAAATAGCTACACCTTTATTGTTGCTGCAGTGAATGCTGCCGGAACCGGAGCCTATTCAGATCCTTCTGCCGCAGTTACTCCTCGTACGCTGCCACAGCCTCCAACAGGGGTAAACGCGTTACCAAATAACTTGGGTGGAATTGTGGCAACGTGGATTGCACCTACCAACAATGGTGGTGCAGCGGTCTCGGGTTACGACGTGCGCGCGTGTCTCACAGAAGATCAGAAGTGTTCAGACCCCGTGCGTATGACCGATCTCAAAGCACTCAGCATCACTCTCGTAGAAGAATTCACGCTTGGTTCGTCGTATTACGTCGAAGTGTCGGCGGTCAATGTGGCTGGCAGCAGCGAATATTCCGAGCCTTCAAATGAAGTAGTACCACGTAAGGTTCCGGATGCCCCAACTGCTGTGAAAGCTGTTGTGAACAACACAGGCGGCGTTTCTCTCTCGTGGACTGCGGCTAAAAATAATGGTGCAGTAGTTACCGATTACTTCGTCAAGGCTTGTGCTGGCGGAAAGTGTGATCTCGTTGAAGATGGCCAAAGTGATGCAACAAGCACAACGCTGTCGGGCCTCACTGTGGGCACGAGCTACACCTTTGTAGTTGCGGCGGTCAATGGTGCTGGACCGGGCAAATACTCAGACCCGTCAGATGCCGTCACACCACGTATGTTGCCAAGTGCCCCGACTCAAGTAAGTGCGATTGCCGACAAATTGGGAAATATCGACGTGAAGTGGTTGGCCCCGAATGCAAATGGTGCAGCAATTACCGACTATGTCATTCAGTCGTGCGCTGCAAAAGTTTGTACAACATTTGACGATGGAACTTCAACAACAACCTCAGTGCAAGTATCGAAGTTGCCACTTGGTGTTGCAGTGACATTCCAAGTGGCAGCAGTGAACGCTGCTGGTACTGGTGAGTACTCATCGCCGTCAAATGAAGTTGTTCCCGCTTCGCCGCCGGGAGCTCCAACTGGGCTTGATGGCACGCCAGATAACACATTTGTGAACCTCACATGGACCGCCCCAGTGGTGACCGGTGGTTTCGCTATCAGTGACTATGTGGTGCAGGTATGTACAGGTGGGTCTTGTGTTGTTGCCAACGATGGCAATTCTCCAAATACCACAGCCAAAATTATTGGACTGAAGAATGGCACGGCCTACACATTCACTGTTGCGGCAGTGAACAGCATCGGAACGGGTGCTGCGTCAGAGGCGTCGCGCGCTATTACTCCTCGCACTGTTCCTGGTGCCCCGACGAATTTGCTTGCCACAGCTGATTTCAATCGACAAACATTCGTGGAATGGAAAAATCCAGTTGACAATGGCGGCGCTGCCATCAACGGGTATCGCGTGCAATGGTGCCTTACCGGGTACAACTGCTACACCTCACGGTGGAATGATGCTTCTACTAAAGAGGTGTCTGCAACAAAAGCACAGATCCTCTACTTGGAAAAATCCGATTTTTCTTTCAGCTACCGCGTTTCTGTTTCTAACGAAGCAGGTTGGGGTCCATGGGCACAAAGGTCGAACGATGTGGTTGCGCGAAGTGCGCCAAATACACCAAGCAATGTTGTTGCAACAGCGAACAATACAGGTGGAATAGTGCTCACGTGGACTGCGCCATTTGCAAATAATGCAGCTATTACTGACTATGTCGTTAAAGCCTGTGCCGACAAAGAATGCGTAGTTCTGAATGATGGCGTAGATGTATTTGCTACCAAGACAATTACTGGCCTCACCTTGGGCAAGGAATACACCTTTACTGTTGCGGCAGTAAACCTCGCAGGCACAAGCGCCGACTCTTCGCCATCAAACGGCGCAACACCTCGCACTGTTCCCGATGCACCTACCGATGTTGTCGCAACAATTGATGATGAGGGCCAAGTTGCGCTTACTTGGGTTGCTCCTGTGAATAACGGTGGTAACGCAATTAGTGATTACGCAGTACAGTCATGCATCGGCACGAAATGCACCACATTTAAAGATGAGGTTTCTACAGAACTGAAAGCAACCGTTACCGGTCTCATAAATGGAACTGCTTACACATTCAAAGTTGCTGCAACTAATGCTGCGGGAACTGGTGCATACTCAAGCGCATCAAGCAGCGTGACTCCGCGCACCGTTGCGGGCGTCCCTACAGGAGTAGTGGGTACTCCTGGCAATACAGAAGTAAAATTGGTTTGGGTTGCACCATCGAATAACGGCGGTAGTGAAATTACCGATTACGTGGTTCAGTCATGCGAAGGAACGACGTGCTCCGTATTTGAAGATTCAGTTTCAGCAGTGGCTGCAACCACTGTCACAGGTTTGAAAAACGGCACTGCATACACATTCCGTGTAGCGGCCGTGAACGCAGCAAAGTCGGGTGGATATTCTGAGAAGTCAGAACCTGTTACGCCGCGTACAGTTCCAGGCGCACCAACTGCTGTACTGGGAGCACCTAACGATATTGGGCAAATTGCTGTGTCGTGGAAAGCACCTACAGACAATGGTGGCAATGCCATTAGCAACTACGTTGTGCAGAAGTGTTTGAATGCATCGTGCCAAAGCGTTACCCGCACGGCAAACCCACCTACTTCAACTACTGAGCTCATCAGTAGTGTGGAAAGTGGCATTGGCTATACCTTCCGTGTTGCAGCACTGAACGCTGCTGGCCAGGGTGCGTGGTCATCAGAGTCTGACATCAGTATTCCTCGGATGGTTCCGGGTCGACCCACTGCTGTTGCGGGAACACCTGGGGATAAGAAAGTAGACCTCACGTGGACTGCACCACGAGCGAATGGTAGCGACATCACAACATACGTTGTGAGCTCGTGTGTCAACTCCACATGTACTCCATTTGTGCACGATGCAAGCACAGCAACTCAACTCACAGTTACTGGCCTAACCAACGGAACGGCATATACCTTTACGGTGGCCGCTACGAACGGCATTGGCACGGGCGAGGCTTCAGCACCATCCGCTGCAATTACGCCACGCACAGTTCCAGGCGCACCAACAGGTGTGATGGCAAGTATCGACAACGATGGAAAAGTAGTCATTACATGGAAGGCCCCTACCGATAACGGTGGCAATGCCATTAAGGACTACATCGTGAAGTCGTGTGTAGGCACCACATGCGCAATTGCTGCCGATTCAACATCGAATACGCTGAGCGCAACAATTAGCGGACTCGCTCTACGTACCTCGTATACTTTCATTGTCGCAGCGAAAAACGATGCAGGCGTTGGTCCGTACTCGTCAAATTCTGAGGTAGCAATTCTTCGCAAGTTGCCATCTGTACCAAACAAGCCAACTGCTGTCCCCAACAATACGGGTGGGGTAGTAGTTACTTGGGTCGCGCCAGATGATGGTGGCGCAGATATTTCCGACTACGTTGTTCAATCGTGCACAGCTTCAAATGTATGTACAGATTTTGCTCACACGGCATCGAGCAGCGAAACCATCACAGTCACAGGCCTTGCAACTGGTTCACCATTTACCTTTAAAGTCGCTGCAAAGAATGCGGCGGGAACGGGTGGCTTCTCACTTAACTCCGATGCTGCAATTCCTCGAGTGGTGCCCGATGCTCCAACATCAATTAGTGCGGCAGCAAATGGATCTGGTGAGGTAGTGGTGAAGTGGATTGCTCCTGCGAAGAATGGCGGTAATGCAATTTCCGACTACGACGTTCAGTCGTGTATTTCAACAACATGTACTTCATTTGCACATTCGCCCGCATCTACGGCAACAACACAGACCTTGACCGGCCTGCAAACAGGAACTGCTTACACCTTCAAGGTGGCCGCAATTAATGCTGCCGGTAAGGGTGCATATTCAACGCCAACACAAAGCGAAGTGACTCCATTTGTTAAGCCTGATGCGCCAACAGAAGTAGTGGCTACTGCAAACAACACTGGTGGCATTGCGGTGACCTGGAAGGCCCCTGTAAATACAGGCGGTATTGCTATTTCCGACTACGACGTGCAGTCGTGTATTTCTACAACGTGTACTTCTTTTGCACGTGCATCGGCCTCAGCATTGCTCACGCAAACTGTCACTGGCCTCACGAAGGGCACCGCTTACACCTTCAAAGTTGCTGCCATCAATACCGCTGGCACAGGCTTGTACTCATTGCCGTCAGACCCGGCAACACCACGTGTTGTTCCCGGTGCTGTGAGCAAAATTGCAGGCACACCTGGCGACGACAAGGTAGATCTTTCATGGACTGCTCCTACCGATAACGGCGGGTCGAGCATTACGAGTTACTCGGTTGCATTCTCAAGTGATGCAGGTTCATCGTGGTCGCAAGATCAATCGGCAAACACCACTTCACTTTCCGTAACTGGTCTTTCTGGCGGAACCGATTATCTCTTCCGTGTTGCAGCAAACAACGCTGCAGGTAGAGGGCCAGACGCCACATCTTCAGCTATTCGCACAAACCCATTTGCGTGTGTGCCAACAAAAACTACGAGTGGGCTCAACGTTGTGCTGACCTTTAGCAAAATAGGAACTTGCGTGTGGACTGTTCCCAATGATGTTTCTTCACTAGACACTTTGATTATTGGTGGCGGTGGCGGTGCCAGCGCTGGTAACTCAGGAGCCGGTGGTGGTGCTGCATCTGTTGTTTCTGGAATTGCCGTAGTACCTGGCGCATCGCTCTACATCACTGTGGGTCAAGGGGGTGTTGCGGGGGCAAGTAGCCCAGCAGTGTCGGCAACTCCTGGTTTCTCGTCGGGCATTGCTATTGGTGCGAAGTCCTACGTATCTAATGGTGGTGCAGCAAGTACTTCAACATCAGCTGGTGCTGGCGGAACATCAACCAGTGGGTTTGCTGGCGGTATTGGTGGAACTTCTGCTCTTGGAAAATCAGGAACAAATAGTTACATCACAGGAACTGCAACGGTGTATGGCTCAGGTGGAGCCGGTACCGCATCTGCGTCGGGCACTGCAGGTGCAGCGAATACCGGTAATGGTGGCGGCTCGGGAACAGGTGCAGGCGGAGCTGGTGGGTCTGGTGTGGCATTGTTGCGCTTTGCAGCGGCGCCAGTGAACGCATTCCCAAGTTTCATTGGTCAACCATTTGCTCGCTACGTAGCGAGTGATTACCAAACAACCGACTCGACTCGTAAAACATGGGTTGATTCGTCAGGTAATAACAGGCCGGCTATTTCCGTTGGAGGAACTCCAGGAGTTTCAGCAATCACAGGCAATGGTGCGGGTTCGGTCGTATCGGTCACTGGTGGAACTTCTGACAGCGTGAGGTTCCCCGACGCAGTACTTCCTTCTACCTACACACTTTTCCACGTTGCTCGCTATAGCGGCGCGAACAAGGGCCGCATTTTCAATAGCGCTTCGAATGCGATTTATTCCACTGGCTGGGGGCGGGTCTGTATTTCCAATTGCGATGAGGTCAATTGGCTTTCAGGCTTCTGGGGCGGAGGCGTTGCTATGGCGTATCACAACGGTTGGGTGGCGCCGTACGAGCCACGTAACGCGAACACCAACTGGCAATTGTCATCCGATCAAAACACTGTGTATCGCGCAAATGGTAAGAGCTACACGATCTCTAATTCAGGCTATGTGAATGGCACAATGACAATCAATGCAGGAATGTATGGCGAATACTCAGACTGGAATGTTGCTGAAGTACTGGTGTACAACAGGGCTCTTAAAATTGCAGAAATTCAACAGGTAGAAAACTATCTTGCACGAACCTATGGCTTGAAGGGCACCACAACTTCCGGCACAGATCTAGGTATTTTGCAGGCCAAGAATATTAAGGGTGCTCAGAAAACAGAGCAGGCAATTACTGTTTCTTGGAATGCTGCAAGTGACAGCACCAACTTGGTTGATTACACAGTGGAGTATTCCACCGACAATGCCACTTGGACAACCGTTCCACATACACCTTCCACAGCAACTTCGCTCGATGTCACGGGTCTTTCACCAACAAAGAAATATGCATTCCGTGTAACACCTAGCTATGGCGATGTCACCAACGAACAAACCGACGGTGGAGACCAAGTGGTGGGCATCAACACGCTGCCGGGTGTACCAACAGATGTAACTGCAGTTGTCGACAATATCGGTGGAGTAACGGTGGAATGGAAAGCCCCTGCTGATGGCGGGAACTCCGACATTACCGACTACGACATTCAGTCGTGCACGGGTAGCCCTTCTGCATGTACTTCCATAACGCACACAGCATCTGCTGCCACAAAACTGGTAGTAACCACTCTCACAAAGGGAACGCTGTACACCTTCAAAGTAGCTGCGAAAAATACTGCTGGATATAGCGGCTTCTCATTGCCGTCTTCACCTGCAGTTGCACCGCGTACGGTGCCTGGTGTTCCGTCGAATGTTGTTGTAACGGTGAATAACACGGGTGGTGTTGGTGTGTCGTGGACTGCACCAGCAAATAATGGTGATGCGATTTCGGATTATGTGGTGCAGTCGTGTGCTGGTTCTACGTGCACAACGTTTGCTCGTGATGCGTCCATAGCAACGAGTGCAACTGTTTCGGGTTTAACAACGGGTACGGCTTACACGTTTAAGGTTGCTGCGAAGAATGCTGCTGGTACGGGTGATGCTGGTGTGTCTTCTCCGGCTGTGACTCCTCGTACGGTTCCTGATGCTCCAACATCTGTGACTGCTGCGGTGGATAACACGGGTGGTGTGGCTGTGTCGTGGACTGCGC
>WLST01000053.1 GCA_009711295.1 Actinomycetota bacterium
AGTGCTGCATATTCACGTTGAATGAGTGTTGCGCCAGTGGCGTGAAAGCGCTCGTCGAACTCTGGGGAAATGACGGTGAGTTGAGGTTCGCACACTAAGAGTTGCTCAGCTTTGCGGTACGCAATGCGTCCACCGCCAACCAATAGAACAGGCTTGCCTTCAATATTTAAATTGACAGGGAATTGAGCAGCAAACGGGTTCACGCGATGCTCCCAACAAGAGGTTCAACTTCGCCAAAGGTGCCAAAGGGTCGTTCGCCACGCACGGTAATGCGATGCATGAGACGTGGTTCGGTGTAGTCGGCAGCTGCGTAATGAGCCGTTGAACGGTTGTCCCACATTGCAAGGTCGCCAACTTGCCACGACCAACGCACCACACGTTCTGGCTGAATGCAGTGTTCATAGAGCATGCCAAGAATCGCGCGGCTCTCTTCGGGCGAGAAGTTCTCGATGTATGCAGTGAAGGTGGGGTTAACGAACAGGCCACGCTCGCCGGTTTCAGGATGGATGCGCACCACTGGGTGGCGCACCGGGCTCATGTTTCCTAGTTTTTGTTTGTTCTCGCCACTTTGATCTTCGTCGCGAAAGCGCGAAAAAGTTCCGCTTGCATCGTGAACTGCAATGAGGCCGTCAACAAGATGTCGCAATGGGGCAGCGAGAGTTTCGTAGGCATTCACCAAGTCGCACCACAAGGTGTCGCCACCGAATGAGGGAATCACTTTGGCCGCCAAGATTGAGGCGGTAGGTGGAGCAGCAGAGAAAGTGACGTCGGTATGCCACCGGTTGTTGTAACTCGTTGTTTTCTTGTCGCCGGTATTGCGCACATCGCCGACGCCTAATTTGTAGTCGAGTGAATCGAGAACAAGAACCTCGGGGTGGTTCTCATCGAGGCCACCAAGAAGTGGGTGAGCAGGTGTGAGTTCTCCGAAGTTGCGAGCAAAGGCAACCTGCTGGGTAGGGGTGAGGTGTTGATTGCGGAAAAAGACAACGCGATAGCGAACAAGGGCTTCGCGGATAGATGCAACTATGTCGCTGCTGAGGTCTTGCGTGAGGTCAACGCCCGAGAGTTCTGCACCGAGGGTTCCGGTGAGGCGCCGCACGGCGCAGGAGGTTGTCGAGGAGCTCACCTCTACAGTCTGCCTATAGTTGACCAAAATAGTCAACATTAAATGTGCGCAGTACTATGGCGTTATCGAAAAGCCATATGTCAGACGCCCCATCGCCTTTCTTGGTGTTTTCATACTGGCCAATTTCCTCTTGGGCTCATTCTTTATATGGATTCCACTGTGTGTTGTGGTCGATCTTGCGCGGCGCAAGTGGCGCTTTCCCATTGTTCGCCTCATTGCGTTCCTTTTGTGCTGGGCCTGGCTGGAAACCGCTGGGGTCGTCGTCAGTATTGCATTTTGGGCTGCTGGGCAAAAAAGAAATGTGTCATTGCACTATGCGCTGCAGAGGTGGTGGGCAGGTGGGCTCATTTTGGCACTGCGCGCCACAGTGGGTTTACGCATAGAAGTGAAGAACCCCGAGGTGCTCGTGCCAGGGCCACTTGTGGTGTTATCGCGTCATGCGAGTTTGGCCGACTCATTGGTGTCGGCATGGGTCATGGGCAACATTGCTGGCCTGAACCCCCGCTACGTTTTGAAGCGGGAACTGATGCTTGACCCATGTCTCGACATCGTGGGGCACAGGCTTCCGAACTACTTCCTCAATCGCACGTCAAACAATGTGCAAGAAGAGCTCGATGGGGTTGCTGCGCTGTCGAAAGACCTTGGCCATAGCGATGTGTCGGTCATCTTCCCAGAGGGAACGCGGGCGAATGCTGCAAAGCGTCAACGGTTGTTCGAGAAATTGAAAGAACGCAATTCTGAGCGTGCTCAGTTGCTTGCACCCTTAACGATGTTGCTGCCTCCCAAACCTGCTGGTGCAATTGCGCTCATGCAAGGCGCACCGCAGTGCGATGTGGTGATAGCTGGTCATGTGGGGTTCGACGGTCTCGACACCTTTAGTGGCATGTTGCGTCACCTTGAACAAGGAAACGTGCAATGTGTGATGTGGTTTCGGCGCGTTGCGCGCTCAGAAATTCCTACCGAAAACATGGCTGCATGGCTCGACCAGCAGTGGTTGCTGTTAGACACAGAAGTGCAAGCGCAAAGCGAAGCATTGAAAGGCGTGAAGTGATGAGTGGAAGTGCAGATGTTCTCTTAGCGAGTGCTATTGCAATAGCAATTTTGATGTTGGCAATGTGGCTCTTCAGCCTCGCAATCAAAAATGCTTCAATCGTCGACATTGTCTGGGGTCTCGGTTTCGTATTGGTTGCATGGGTAACGCACAGCGTGGCCGATGGTAACGACGCTCGTGGCTGGCTATTAACCCTGCTCACCACGGCGTGGGGTGTGCGGTTGGCAACGTATTTGTCTTGGCGCAACATTGGCCACGGCGAGGACTATCGCTACAAGGCAATGCGCAAACACCATGGTGCAAAATTCCCGCTGGTGAGTTTGTTCACGGTGTTCATCTTGCAGGGTGTGCTGATGTGGTTGGTGTCGTTGCCGGTTCAACTGGGTCAGGTGTCTCAGGGTCCAGATATTGGCGTGCTGGGCATCGTGGGTATTGCATTTTTTGCTGTGGGTCTTTTCTTCGAAACAGTGGGCGACATTCAACTGGCTCAGTTCAAGGCCAACACTGCAAATGCTGGAAAAGTAATGCAAACGGGTCTTTGGAAATACACGCGTCACCCCAACTACTTTGGCGATGCGTGTGTGTGGTGGGGTCTGGCACTCATCGCCGCCGAAGCAGAAATCGGTGTTGTGGGAATCGTTGGTGCTGTGGTCATGAGCATTCTCTTGCGCAAAGTTTCTGGTGTCACGCTTTTGGAAAAGAGCTTGAAGAAGCGCAAAGAGGGCTACAACGAATACGTTGCGCGCACTAGTGCCTTTATTCCCAGGCCCCCCAAAAAGATCTAAAGATTTATGGCCGCAAAGGCCTGTGCAAAATCATGACGCAGGTCGTCAACATGTTCAAGACCTACCGAGATGCGCATCAGCCCGTCGCTCGCGAGAGCCCCGGAAAGCGACTCTTCATCGAGTCCGAAATGGGTGCTCGTTGCCGGATGGCAGATAAGTGTTTCGGGTCCGCCCAATGAGGTGGCAGGTCGTACGAGTTGGAGTGCGGAAATGAAAGTACGACACACATCGATGCCGCCAGGAATGTCGATGGCAAATACTGAGCCAAATGAACTCATTTGACGTGCGGCAAGTTCGTGTTGTGGGTGACTGGTGAGACCGGGGTAGTACACCTTGTTGCACTTCGCTTGTTGTTCACACCACGCCGCAAGATGCATTGCAGAAGCGCATTGACGTTCGTGTCGCACAGGAAGGGTACGAATGCCGCGTAACGCATTGTGGGCGTCGTATGGCGAAGCAGTTGCACCGTGCAATACCGAATAGGCCCAAATGGCATCGATTAATTCAGCTTCTCCAGCAATCACACCCAACAAAGCATCGTTGTGTCCGCCAATTCCTTTCGTGGCTGAATGCAAAGAGAGATTCACGCCATGCGCTAATGGTTGCTGGCTCATGGGTGTAGCAAACGTGGAGTCAACAACTGTGAAGGGAATAGCAATGGCGCCAAGTTCAGCAAGGTCGGCAAGAGCGAGCGCAGGGTTGGCCGGTGTTTCAGCAATGACCAACATGGTGCGCGGTGTTTTTGCTGCAGCAGTAAATGCGCCAGGAATAGTGGCATCGACAAAAGTGACGTTGATGCCCATGCGCCGAACGGGGCCGTTCAAGAATGCAATGGTTCCGCCATACAACTGTTGTTGAGCAACAATGTGGTCGCCAGGGGAGCAGAGGGCAAAAACCACACTGGCGAGGGCACCCATTCCTGAGCCAAAGGCCAAGGCATCCTCTGCACCTTCAAGCTCGGCAATGGCGGTTTCAAATTGGCGCACAGTGGGGTTGGTGTAGCGGCTGTAGAGCTTTGAGCGTCGGCCAGCAACAGCCTCGTTGTGGGTTTCGTCGAGCCCAGAGCTCGACCAAGTGGTGGAGGTAGAGATATCGCTAGCCAAAGCACGGGCGCCATTTCGCCCTGTTGTGATTGCTGTTGTATCGCGGTTCTTATCAGCCACAGAGAAAGCGTACTGCTGTGAAGGGAGCTACATACGGGAAGAAGGTGGAAACCTGACTGAATTGGTAGGATTTAAGAATGCGTCCTGGAATCACCGGTCTTGAAGACGAGGCCATCACCATTATTCGTGAGGTGGCGGCGTGCTTTGAGCGCCCTGTCATCTTGTTTTCAGGGGGTAAAGACTCAGTAGTCATGCTGCATGTCGCCGTGCGGGCCTTTGCTCCTGCCAAGTTGCCCTTTGCCATCATGCATGTCGATACCGGCCATAACTTCCCAGAGGTCATCGAGTTTCGCGATCGTTGCCTCGCAGGCTTTGGTCTCGACCTCACGGTTGCCTCGGTGCAGGCAGCAATCGATGCCGGCAAGGTAGCCGATGCACCGTCGCGCAACCCTTTGCAAACCGTTGCCTTGCTCGACGCCATTGCCGAGAACAAGTTCGACGCCGTGCTTGGAGGTGGACGTCGCGATGAAGAGCGTGCGCGTGCCAAAGAACGCGTGTTCTCGCACCGCGACACCTTCGGTCAGTGGGACCCAAAGAACCAGCGTCCTGAGTTGTGGAACATTTACAACACGTCGTTGCGCCCTGGTGAGCACTTCCGTGTTTTTCCCATTAGCAACTGGACCGAACTCGATGTGTGGAGCTACATCCAGCAGCACGATATTGAATTGCCCAGTTTGTACTTCGCACACAGGCGCCCCGTGTTTCGCCGCGGCGGAATGCTCATGGCGGAAACAGAATTCCTTCATGCAGAAGCTGGTGAAGAAGTATTCGAAGAACAAGTGCGTTTCCGTACAGTGGGCGACGCCACATGTACTGCTGCCGTTGAGTCTTCAGCAGTAAGCATCGCCGATGTTGTTGCCGAAACATCTATCGCTCGCGTTACCGAGCGAGGTGCAACTCGCGCCGACGACAAAATCTCTGAAGCAGGTATGGAAGATCGCAAACGACAGGGGTACTTCTGATGCGTCAGTTACGTTTTGCCACTATTGGTTCAGTTGACGACGGAAAGTCAACGCTCATTGGTCGATTGCTCTACGACTCGAAGAGTATTTTCGAAGATCAGCTAGAGCATGTTGAAGCAGTCAGCAAGCGCCGTGGCGATGAGTATGTCGACTTGTCATTACTGACCGATGGTTTGCGTGCCGAGCGTGAGCAGGGCATCACCATCGACGTAGCGCACCGGTATTTCGCAACGCCTGCTCGTTCATTCGTCATTATGGACTGCCCTGGTCACGTGCAATACACGCGCAACATGGTGACCGGTGCTTCAACAGCAGACCTCGCCATTATTCTCATCGATGCTCGTCATGGGGTAGTGGAACAAACCCGTCGTCACAGCATTCTCACATCGCTACTAGGTGTGCCACACCTCGTGGTGTGTGTAAACAAGATGGACCTCGTTGACTACAGCGAAGAGCGTTTCAAAGAGATTCGTGAAGACTTCGAAAGCTTTGCTGCACGTTTGAATTTGCACGATGTAACTTTCTTGCCCATTAGCGCATTGAAGGGCGACAACGTTGTTGACCGCACTCCAGACCTCGGATGGTTCGAAGGCCCAACGCTCTTGCATCACCTCGAAAATGTGTACACCGCTAGCGACGACAATCGCATTGACGTGCGCTTTCCTGTGCAGTACGTCATTCGTCCGCGTACAACTGAATTTCACGATTACCGCGGCTACGCCGGAACTGTTGCTGGTGGCGTTTTGCGTGTTGGCGATGAAATTGTGGTATTGCCCAGTGGGTTGTCGAGCACCATTACCGGAATCGACTCTGCCGATGGGCCGCTCACCGAAGCAGTTCCTGGCGCTGCAGTCACTATTTTGCTAGCCGACGACTTGTCGGTCACTCGAGGCGACATGATTTGCCGCCCACACAACCGCCCGCGTGTTGTGCAAGACCACGAGGCAATGCTGTGCTGGCTCGACTCAAATGCGCAATTGCAAACGAATAAGTTGTATACGCTGAAGCACACCACGCGTTCCACACGCGCCAAAGTAAGTGAAGTGCGCTATGTGCTTGATATCTCAGAACTTCATCGCAAAGAGCCAACAGGCCCACTTGCTATGAACGATATTGCGCGTGTTGTTATTCATACAGCTGAACCTCTGTTGCGTGACGACTACGAGCACAACCGCGTAACAGGTTCATTCATTTTGGTTGACGAATCAACGGGTGCAACCGCAGCGGCCGGCATGTTGTTGCCGCCTCGCGAGTGACCACAGAAAATACACCACAGCCCTCGGGCGATATTCGCTGGCACGAACACGCCATCACCCGCAAAGACCGTTGGGGAAAACAAAACACTCGCGGCTGCACCTTGTGGCTCACCGGTTTATCTGGAGCAGGTAAGAGCACTATTGCTAATGCCGCTGCGCATCAACTCTTTACCAGCGGTGTTCCTGTGTACGTACTCGATGGCGACAATTTGCGTCATGGTCTCAATGTCGACCTTGGTTTTAGCGACGAAGATCGTGCAGAAAATGTGCGCCGCGTAGGTGAGGTTGCGATCCTCTTGGCCGATGCCGGGTTCGTTGTTTTCGTTCCCATCATCAGCCCGTTCGCCGAGGGGCGTCAGACAGTGCGCCAGCGGCATGAATCGTCTGGCCTTAGCTTTGCCGAGGTGTTCATTGCTACCTCGGTAGAAGAGTGCGCAGAGCGCGATACCAAGGGTTTATATGCCAAAGCGGCAAAGGGTGAACTCACCGGCCTCACGGGCGTCGATGCCCCGTATGAGGCTCCACGTTCGCCCGAGATGACCTTGCTAACGTCACAACGCAGTGTTGAAACATGCGCAGAGGAACTCCTCTCTGGCATGAACCACCTGTGGAGTTAAGTGCAAGATGTTTTCAAAAAAACCTTACGTATTCACAGAACGCGCACTCTTTGTTGGGCACACGTTGGTCTCGCCGTCGCTGAAAGTGATGTATGTGCCCACCACCAAAGTGGCGTGTAGTTCCATCAAAATGATGCTTGCTGAAGCTAACGGCTCGTACAACATCGACAATGCACGATGGCTGCATAGCCCCAATATTTCTTTGTCTCAAACCATTCATGAAATAGAAGTGAGTGGTCTCGACCTGTTTCGCTATATGCCCGAGGCGGAACAAAACATCATGTGGGAGTCTCCTGAGTGGTGGAGAGTGGGAGCGTTGCGCTCACCGTATGCACGCTTGTATTCCACTTTTGAAAATCGCATTCTCATGCGTGCACCCAGCATGTTGTCTGATGAAGTGTGGCAAGTATGTGAAGACGAGAGGGTAGAAGGCGCAATTGACATTGCGGCCACCTTTCGTAAATTTGTGCGAGCTTTGCACACACGTTCTGAACTTTTTTACATTGACGATCACTTCACCGGTCAAATAGGCGCATTGCGGCCCGACCACATGAAATTCACTCATCTCTTTCGTGTCGACCAACCTGGTGCAATGGACTCATTTGCCGCTGAGCTCAGTGAGCGATCGGGTAAACACATCGTTGCCAAGCGACTGAATGAAGGCCTTGGCATCAAATATCGCGATGTGATGGATGCCGAAACAGCACGTCTTGTCGAAGAAATCTATGCAGATGATTTCCACCACTTTGGCTTCGAAAAGGAAGTCTTTCCCGACACGCCTCCAGCGCTTGTGGCAACCGCGCGCGAAACGCGCGCAATTGAATACGCCCGCGACATGACCTTTCGGATGCGACAAATCTCCCGTCTCGCCAGAGCCCGCAGGGGCTGGAAATACGGCACTGGGCAAGTGCTGAAAGACATGGGTTTACGCGGTAAGCGCCGATAGAGTTCCTCTTTCGCAACTGCTTGCAGTAGCGATGGCGACGTGGCCGAGTGGTTTAGGCAAGGGCCTGCAAAGCCCTGTACTTGGGTTCGATTCCCAACGTCGCCTCTAGTGAGTGTTTAGGTATTACCTGTTGAGAGAGTCAACAATCTCGACTAATTCCATCAAATGGCGAATATGCCAGTCGGGCTCAACTGCTGAGAGACCACCTGAAAGTGGAGCAACAACGTTCGGCTCGCTAATAAGTACTCCGCGCATTCCGGCATTGCGAGCACCGGCGATGTCGTGTTGTGCTGAATCTCCTACGAACAAAACTTCTGAAGCCGCGCGCTTCGCTTTAGCGAGCGAGTACTCAAATATCAGATTGTCTGGTTTGCAAGATTTTGCCTCCTCGGAACTCGTCCAGTCGTCGAGGAGATCGGTTAACCCATTCCGAGCGAGCACGGGTTGCATAAAGTCATCATCTGCATTCGAGACAACCGCTAGGTATATCCCTCGTGAGCGGAGTTCCCCCAGCATTTCATGGACTCCAGTCATAGGGCAGAGATGTTCTATGACGGCTTCGCGCTGGTTTGCGTCAAACCGTTCAAGGACTTCCTTCGAAGCGGTGATACCCATTAATTCCGCTGTTCGTATTACTCGTTCTCGGAAAAGATCTCGATGCACGAAAGATGAGATTGCTGAAAATCGTTTCTCAACTTCTGTGGAAGCTTGTTTGCGAGCCTCTGCGAGTTGAGGATTACTTACATCGAGTCCTAAATCAGACATTGCTGTTAAAAAAGCATTTCCTATTTTTTCACGGTTTTCATAGCTGAGGAGCGTTCCCCCCATATCGAATAAAACCGCTGTGACCTTCATGTTTTGATCTCCTTGACCGCGAGTACCGCCTCTAAATGAGACTTCGTCCTATGGCAAACTACTATTAATCGATGGGGGAACACGATGGAACAGTTGGTCTGCACACTCGCAGAGATTGATGCTCGTCACCTGAGCCTTGTTGGAGGAAAAGGCGCCAACCTCGGCGAACTCACGGCAGCCGGAATACCCGTCCCCGCTGCATTCATCGTCACCACGAACGCGTACCGTCAATTCATCGCCAAATCTGGAATAGCGGAAAATATTTTGCAGCTATTGCTGGAAGTAGACCATGAAGATCCAGCAACAATCGAAGATGTTGGCATTCGCATTAGAACGCTTTTCGATAATGCGGAAACACCACAGGAAATTGCTGCTGATATCAAGAAGCAATATCTCGCCTTATGTGCGGGAACAGCCGAGATAAGTGGTTTGCCTGTTTCGGTGAGGTCCTCGGCAACCGCAGAAGACCTGCCAGGTGCCTCTTTTGCTGGCCAGCAAGATACGTATCTGCACATCTCGGGTTCCGAAAATGTAGTAGCGGCAGTGAAACGATGCTGGGCATCATTATGGACTGCAAGGGCTATTTCATATCGACATCAACGAGGCTTTGATCATGACACGGTGCTACTTGCTGTTGTCGTTCAAGAAATGTTTCCCAGCGAAATATCGGGTGTGATCTTTACAGCAAACCCAATGACTTCTAATCCGCAAGAGTTTTTCATCAATGCCAGTTGGGGTCTGGGCGAGGCGGTTGTCTCTGGACATGTAAACCCCGATCAGATCATCTTCTCCAAGCGAAATAATCAGATTCTCGAACGGCAGACAAATGAAAAGCTTCTCATGACCGTTCCAGATCCGGGCGGTCAGGGATCGTATGAAATTGAAGTGCCGAAGCATTTGGTAACGCAAGAAGTGCTCACCGATTCGCAGGTTGGCGAACTATGTCGTATTGCACAATTAATTGAAGACCACTACGGTTTTCCTCAAGACATTGAGTGGGGTGCAGCTCAAGGGAAATTTGCCATTTTGCAAGCTCGCGAAATCACTGGAGCCGACCTAGATTTCGGCCACGACCTTGAGCTTTATAAGACACCAGCGGCATTGGCCGACATGTATGACGAACGTTGGGTGTGGTCACGTGCCTATTCCGATGAAGTGCAGACAGGCCCCTCTACGCCTTCGTTTTACACTTATTTGCAGAGTGGAATGACATTCCTTAAAGCCAATGCATTGAAGATGACCTTTACTGAGAATTGGATGGGGTACACGCCAGATACTTTCTTAGATTTCCCGTTCTTTCGCTGGTATGGAGCACGCGCTTATTACAACCTCTCTTTTGAGAAAGAGCGGATACGCCGATTCATCCCCCCACAGGCGCGTGATGAAGCCGCACTGTGGCCATTTCCACAGAATGAGCGCGATGAAATTCGTGCATTGCCATTTGATTGGAATGAATTGCTTGCATTGCTCTGGCGATTACACAATGAGACACCCGAAGTATCACTTCTCGGTACAACAAAGGTTGTGTACGACAACCTGGAGAAGTGGACAGACAACGAAGACATGTTCTGGAAAAACTTTGATTTCACTGATAAAGGCGTAGAAGATA
>WLST01000054.1 GCA_009711295.1 Actinomycetota bacterium
AAAAGCTTGTTTAGGTGGTGAACAAAGCGGCCACATTGTTTTTACGCAACATGCAACCACTGGCGATGGCCTACTAGCTGCTGTGCAACTTCTTTCTGTACTCCGTTCTCGTCAACAGAATTTGAGCGCAGCTGCTCAAGAGGCAATGACGTCACTTCCACAAGTGCTCATCAATGTCTCTATACAGGGCGGTATCACACCTCAAAATCTATTGAATGAGAATCGTGGAGTCATTTCCGAGGTGGAACAATTATTAAAAGGTATGGGGCGGGTGTTGGTGCGCGCGAGTGGAACAGAGCCACTGGTGCGCGTCATGGTGGAGGCTCAAACATCTGCAGAAGCCCAAAAATATGCTGAACATATTGCCAATGCGTTGAGCCACCCCTCCTCTGAGCAGGGCAGGTAAAGTACAACCATGTGTGGAATTATCTGTGTTCTCAGCCGAAAAGGCAATCGCGCAGCTCCCACATCAGATCATATTTTTCATCAGTTTCTTGAAGCACAAGCTCTCATGGAGCGTGCTTCAACCGATTTCGCGAGCGCAGAACATGCCGCCGACGCGTTAGAGGCAATGAACACGTTGCTCAAAGGTGATGCAGGGGTTCGCGCAATGGTGGGCAGCCCTGAGCTGGTCGATGGCATCCGCACAGCACTCCTGAAATTGGCTCCTCAAGTTGAGAAGTATGAAGCCGCTTTGGAGGCGAGTCAAGATGCGCATCTCATTGAGAACGCATCGCACACTGTCTCTGCAATAAAAGACGCACTGTGGTCAATATCTGAAGATCGTCTACGTACCGCGCGCGAGGTTTCAGCGCTGGCCGGAATGCATGCATCTGAAGAATCTCTGCACGGTTATCTCTCTATTCAGCAGGCGCTCTCCGCTATCGACCGCATGGAAGTGCGCGGTAGAGACTCCGCCGGCATCGGTGTAGTGGTGTGGGGCCACGGCCTTACTGAAGATGTGGTGTTGGGTGACGATGTGTTGCGGAATGCATTTGTGCCACGTCATGAAGATGATCTCTTTACTTCACGTTCAGTACGTGTTGAAGGTGATGCCTGGGTATTTGTTTATAAGGCAGCGGCAGAGATTGGTGAACTCGGCGATAACACAAAAACAATGCGACAACATATTCTGCAAGATGCGTTGTTACGGCGAGTCATTTCAGCAAAAAATGCACAAGTTAGTGTTATAGGGCATACGCGTTGGGCAAGTGTTGGTATTATTTCTGAGCCCAATGCTCATCCTGTAACTGGCGAAGAAGTCAATAAAAAACAGCCGCTTGTTTTGGCAGTTTTAAATGGCGACGTCGACAATTATGCAGACCTCAAAGTGGAACACGATATTTCTGTAGCAGCTTCCATCACCACCGATGCCAAAGTCATTCCCAGTTTGGTTGCCCGTGGATTAGAAGCAGGCCAACCTCTGCAACAGAGCTTTCTCAACGCGGTGACACAATTTGATGGCTCCGTTGCTATCGCCGCATTGAGTGTTGACCACCCCGGCAGTGTGATGCTCGGTTTGCGGGGGAGCGGCCAAGGTATGTGCATTGGCCTTGCAGAAGACCGCTTTATTGTTGCCAGCGAACCTTATGGAACTGTCGAAGACACAACCAACATCGTGCGCATGGACGGCGAATCACTGGTATCGCCCGACCAACCTGCAAGCCGTGGTCAGGTCATCCAACTTTTAGCAAGTAATGCCGGAAACATCACAGGCATGGAGCGTGTGAGTTACGACGGATCCGCTTTGCCAGTAACAATTAATGACGTTGTCGATGCTGGAGTAACCACACGTGATATTGATCGTGGAAACTCGCCTCACTTCTTATTAAAAGAAATTCTTGAAGCACCTGAAAGCTTCCGCAAAACATTGCGTGGCCGCATTCACGAAATCGATGGTGTTTGTGCAGCAGATCTAGATGAAGATGTTTTACCGAAAGAGGTGGTCAAATTATTGGTCGCTCGCAAAATTCGACGCATTCGCGTCATTGGCCAAGGAACTGCTGCTGTAGCAGGAAGCAGCATGGTGGCGTTGCTCAATTCTCTGTCCGAAGATGCCTTCGATGTCGATGCATTAACTGCAACCGAATTTTCCGGATTTGGTCTCTTGCCCGATATGAGCGACACGTTGGTCATTGCGGTGAGCCAAAGCGGAACCACAACCGACACCAACAGAACAGTCGACCTTGCGCGCGGCCGAGGAGCTCACGTTATTGCAATTGTGAATCGTCGTAATTCCGATCTGGCAATGCGAGCCGATGGCGTGTTGTACACATCAGACGGACGCGATCTTGAAATGAGCGTGGCAAGTACAAAAGCCTTTTATGCACAAGTGGCAGCAGGTGTACTACTTTCATGTGCCATTTCTGCTGCGGCTGGTGTGGGAAGCAGCCAAGCCCGACATCGTGTATTGCACTCGCTGAAGTCAATTCCCGACGCAATGCGCGAAGTAATTGCTGAACGTCCTCTCATAGCAGAAGCAGCACATCGCTTTGCCCCAGCAAAAAGATATTGGGCTGTGGTGGGCAATGGTCCCAATGCTGTCTCTGCGAACGAAGTACGTATCAAACTTTCTGAACTGTGTTACAAATCAATTTCCTGTGACATCACAGAAGATAAAAAGCATATTGACCTTTCTTGTGAGCCAATGATTTTGGTGTGTGCTGCTGGTCTTGTTGGCGGTACAGCTGCCGACGTGGCAAAAGAAATTGCCATTTATAAAGCGCACAAGGCAACCCCAATTGTCGTCGCCACACGAGGCGACCAACGGTTTGATGCGGCATCTGCTGTCTTAATGGTTCCGGAAGTAGATACGTCAGTTGCTTTCATACTTTCAGCAATGGTCGGGCATCTCTTCGGGTACGAAGCTGCACTTGCCATCGATGCCACAGCGCGACCCCTGCGTGAAATTCGTGAGTCCATCAAAGAAATCGTGAGTGCAGACACAGAGCCAACTCAGGCCGTATCTCATATCCGCCGCCATGCAGCTCAGCCTGCAGGACGATTCTTCGACGCCCTCTCAATGGGCCAATACGACGGAACGCTTGAAGCATCTACTGCAGTGCGCCTCACTTCAATTCTCTACGATGTCTTGTCGAAAGATCCCATTGATGCGTATCAGCGTCACTCTGGGAAAGTAGTCACACCAGCAGTTTTACTTGACGATGTCATTAATGCATTAACAAAAGCAATAGATGAGCTCACTCGCCCAATTGATGCAATCAAACATCAAGCAAAAACAGTCACAGTAGGAATTTCTCGCAACGATGAGGGCCTCATGGATAGAGCCCTAGTGCAAGCAGTCTTGGCTGCAGGTGTCTCACGAGATCGTCTTGCATATCGCACGCTCAAGATTCTTGCCGATCTCGATGCCGCTGTTGTGTCGGTCAATGGCTTCACACGTTATGACATTGATGGAAGTGAAATTGATGAAGCAAATATTTCCATCATTGAGCGTGGTGGTATTTCTCTTGATTTGAAATCGCGAGTAGACGGAATTACACGCTTGGTAGGAACAAAACACCGCGTAGCGAGCAATCAAGAAGTGTTAGTAGCTCGTGGAAGATCAGACAACCGCACTGTTATTTTCATACCTGAATTAAAGTCTGGTGAAACAACAGGAATCACGTTGCTCCACGTCACCTTTGCTCAACGTCTCAGTGCAAGCGTCATGAAATCTGTTTTGCAAGGTTATGACGACCGCTATAACCGGCTTGTTGACTGGGTAAAGGAAACCGAAAGCGAATTCCGCGACGATCTTCTTGCAGACATTGATGTTGTTGATGCTCTCATATTGCCTATTTCAGATACTGCAAATAGGTGGCGGACACAGCAATCATGATTGGTCTTGGGGTAGATGCTGTAGATATTGAACGTTTTCGTGAAGTTTTGAGCCGAACTCCTTCACTGAAGACACGAGTATTTACCAGTGCAGAGTTGGAACTGGCCGATACGCGTAAAGATGCAACGGCATCGTTGGCGGCGCGATTTGCCGTACGTGAGGCAACCATGAAAGCACTCGGTGTGGGCTTGGGCGCTTTCGATTTTCACGATGTTTCAGTACGTAAGGCAGCTAGCGGCGCTCCGGAACTCATTGTTTCTGGTCGTGCCCAAGAACTTGCACAACAACAGGGAATTACGCAGTGGCGGGTATCTCTGAGCCATACGCACATTGTTGCTGTGGCCGTTGTTGCCGCTTCGTAATAGCGCCGTACGCTAAAGCCATGGAGGCCGTCTTTACCCCAGAGCAAATGCGATACATCGATGCTCGCAGCGGGGTAGATGTTGCAGTATTTATTCGTCAGGCGGGTTATGCGGTTGCGCACGCTGCATTGCGTATGCTCGGCGGGTCGTACGGCAAACATGTCGTTGTGCTCGCAGGCAAAGGCAACAATGGTGAAGATGGAAGAGTTGCCAGTGAATTTCTGCGCGCTCGAGGCGTCAAGGTTTCATTATTTCCGTCAAGTGAGATCCCAGCACAGCTCCCGGAATGTGATCTCGTGATTGATGCTGTTTATGGCACAGGGTTACGTGGTGAATTCTTCGCCCCACAAACGAGCGCTCCTATTCTTGCAGTCGATATACCGAGTGGAATTGATGCAATAACGGGCGAGTGCCGTGGTGTTCCATTTGTGGCACAAGAGACGGTGACATTCGGTGCGCTGAAGCCAGGCATTGTCTTGCAGCCGGGGCGCACACATGCCGGTGATATCACGGTGGCATCTTTAGATCTGCCGTTGGATTTGGGAAAGCATGTAGATGAGAAAACAATCAACGTCGTAACAAGCAGCGATGTTGAAGACTGGGTGCCATTAAGAGCACCAACAACACACAAATGGAAATCGGCAGTGCGTGCAATTGCGGGAAGCAAAACAATGATGGGTGCTGCTCAACTGAGTTGTACTGCTGCCTATAGAGCAGGCGCAGGTATTGTGCACCTGTCATCTATCGGTGGCATACCTGAAACAATTGCGCCACTCGAAGTGGTATATCGATCAGTTTCAGAACTTCATTGGGCCGACCAGTGTTTGTCTGATATTGAACGCTTTGCCGCTGCTCTCATTGGCCCCGGTTTGGGTCGTGGCGATGAACTCGTAGAGGAAGTTTTTCGTTTTGTGTCACGTTGTCCAGTGCCATTAGTGATTGATGGAGATGGGTTGCAATTACTCGCCTCTTCCCGAGATGGCCAGCGGAGAGAGATGACCAACTTTTTCGCTCAGCGCACTGCTGCGACGGTGCTGACCCCTCACGACGGTGAATTCAGTGCCCTCACGGGAGAGCGGCCGAGTGCAGATCGTATTGCAGATACGCGCAAGGCGGCAGCGACCCTGCAGGCAGTTGTTCTCTTGAAAGGTTCCACCACGGTGGTGGCAGAACCCGGTGGAGATGTTCTCTGCATCACAAATGGTGATCACCGACTCGCAACAGCAGGCTCGGGCGACGTATTAACTGGGGTCATTGCAGCCCTACTTGCTATGGGTCTAGATGCTTTCCATGCTGCAGCAGCAGGAGCATTTATCCATGGAAATGCATTAGAGCGCCTTCCCGAATATGGTGTAGTTGCTTCAGATATTGTTCGAGAAATTCAAGTTGGTGGCTATGGGTGTATCTAACGTAAAGCGCTGGGCATGGGCTGAAGTAAACCTCGCTGCGTATATCCACAACATTGAGCATCTGAAATCACTTGTAGCGCCCGCAGAAGTGTGGGCTGTTGTTAAAGCAAATGCCTACGGACACGGAGCAATTGCTATTGCGAAATCTGCACTTGTTGCGGGTGCCTCTGGTTTGTGTGTTGCACTGGCAAGTGAAGTTGCAGAACTCAGAGATGCTGGCGTGGAGTCTCCTGTACTTGTTTTGAGTCAGCAGCCTTATGACTCACTGCCTCTTTTGTTGCAACAAGGAGCAACACATACTGTTTATTCAATTGAGTATGTTAACGAGTTGGTAAAGCACGCAACTGCGTTAGGAATATCACAAGTTCCTGTACATATCAAAGTAGATACCGGAATGAATCGCGTTGGAGTTTCACCACAGTTGCTCATGGAACTGGTTCACCATGTGCAAGAACTTTCTCCACGTATTGTGCTTGAAGGAATTTATACACACTTTGCAAATGCCGATGAACCAGAGCATCCAGCCAACAATGAACAAAGTCGTTTGTTCGCAGATTCTCTCAACCAGCTAGGTCATCTATCGGAAAATCTGAAAATCCATAGTTGCAATTCTGCTGCGGCAATACGTTTCCCGCAGGAAAGGCGATCACTAGTTCGTGTAGGAATTTCTAGTTATGGCCTGAGCCCAGGTCCAGAACTGACCGACGACTGCCGTGAGTTAGAGCCAGTGATGTCGTTGAAGGCTCGGGTGTCACACGTTCATGTGGTGCAGCCTGGCCAAGGTGTGTCATACGGACACCGGGCAATCACCACAGAGGAATGCGTTATTGCCACCGTCCCCTTGGGATACGCCGATGGAGTGCCGCGTCGGTTGTGGAGTGAAGGTGGAGAGGTGCTCCTTGGTGGAAAACGTTTTCCCATCATGGGGGTCATCACCATGGACCAACTGATGGTGAATTGTGGTCCAGTAGGGCATTGCCAGATAGCAGTAGGCGATGAAGTGGTCCTCATAGGCAAGCAAGGATCTGAAGTCATTACTGCTACCGACTGGGCCGATGCATTAGGCACCATTGCATATGAAGTTACATGCGGCATTGGTGCTCGCATTGAGCGCCAATACCTCGAAGCGCATCACTAGCATCAGATACATCTTTTTATGAATTTATTTGCTTCTTCTCCCATTGTGACGCGCGAAATTGCTGCAGTAGTTGCTTCATATCTGCGCCTCGGCGACACCGTGGTTCTTGCGGGTGAAATGGGAGCCGGAAAAACACAGTTAGCACAAGGAATTTGCACAGCACTGGGAGTAACCGACCCAGTCACTTCGCCAACATTCAACTTGGTGCACTCATATGCGGGTAACGATGCAACGGTGTACCACGCCGACCTTTACCGCCTGAAAAATACAGATGAAATTGCCGACCTGGCACTCGAAGAATTCTCTCAACAAGGTGGCATCGTCCTCATTGAATGGGGCGATGTCGGTGACGACATCATTGGCGAGCATCTTGAAATTCGAATATCCCTTGGCGAAGAAGATGAAGCACGCGACATAGAAATTCGTGCAGTAGGGAAGCGTTGGGAACTTCGTTGGCCACGGTTAGTGTCGGCAACCAAGTCGTTTGCAAGTACCGATGCAGAGTGGGATGACCTATGAAAATTCTAGGTATCGATACATCGAGCGAACAAGTGAGTGTTGCTGTTGGAGATGACGAGAGTATCTCTGCAAGTTTTCAGCTGGCGAGCGATCGGCGCCATGTGGAGTCACTCATTCCTGCAATTGAACTTCTCTTACGAAATATCGGCATCAGCATTCATGAGCTAAGTGCCATTGCGGTAGATCTGGGGCCAGGACTTTTCACTGGGATGCGAGTCGGAATTACTACAGCCTCGACATTGTCAGACATTGCAGAGCTTCCGCTCATCGGACTAGACAGTTTGCAAGTGCTTGCACATGGTGTTGAGCGTGTTGCGCTACAAGAATTAGATGATGCAGAAATTGTTGTGCCAATTCTTGATGCTCGACGCAACCAGGTGTATTGGTCGATGCATCGTATAGATCACTCCTCAGGCGGGGCATTAGAAGAAATACGAGAGCCGCGTGTTGGAGAGGTTGAAGAACTGATTGAAGATCTCCTCGATAGATCACAAAGGTCAGTAGTGCTCGGAACTGGTGCAGTGAAATACATCGAGTCGCTCATTGAAATTCCCGACCTTGCACTTCTTGGAGAGCGCAGTGGAGTGCGTCATTTTGCGTTCAATGCGCATCTTCCTCACGCGTCCACTTTGGTGTCGCTTGCGGCCAAGAAATATGCAGCTGGCCGTTTAGAGGGAAGCCCTATTGCCCCCATTTACCTGCGGGCCCCCGATGCGGAAATTCAGTGGTTAACGCGGTGAGCATCATGAGAAAGCCAGATGAACTGCGCACGCCTGTACTCGACATCATCCCGATGCGCCGTAAGCACTTGAAGGCAATTATGCCAATTGAAGAAGTGGTGTATCCCCGACCATGGACGCTCGGAGTGTTTCATGCCGAAATTGAATTAGTGCGTAGAGAGCAGCGCTTCTACATCGTTGGTCAAATTGGTGAAGAGGTAGTGGGGTACGGCGGTTTGTTGTTCACCCCCGATGATGCTCATGTCACCAACATTGCCGTTCACCCTGAGTGGCAACGGCGCGGCATTGCCACAGATCTTTTGTTGGAACTTGCTTGGAAAGCCCGTGAACGTGAATGCCAAGCACTCACGCTAGAAGTGCGCATGAGTAACACTCCGGCTCAAGAGCTGTATCGGCGTTTTGGCTTTGTGCCGGCAGGGGTGCGCAAGAAGTATTACGAAAATGTTGAAGATGCCATGGTGATGTGGTGCCATGAAGTGAGCAGTTTTGAATATGGTGCGCGATTGCGCGAAATTGAAATGGAACGCGCCAATGCACATCGATAATTCAACAGTTGTGCTTGGTATTGAAAGCAGTTGCGATGAAACTGCGGCTGCAATTGTGATGGGGGGAAACGATGTTCTCTCCTCGGTTGTTTCTAGCCAAATTGATATCCATGCAAAATTTGGTGGAGTAGTTCCTGAGGTTGCAAGCCGTGCACATCTTGAACTCATCCAACCTGTCATTAACGAGGCAATTCAACTTGCGGGCATTGGTGCGGAGCGCATTAATGCAGTTGCCACCACTATTGGACCCGGCCTCATTGGTGCATTACTCGTAGGTGTCTCTGCAGGTAAGGCGATGGCCTACGGTTTAGATGTTCCTTTCATTGGAGTAAATCATCTTGAAGCTCACTTATATGCAGCGCTGCTTGAAGAACCACACCTGCCATTTCCTTCGGTGGTGCTTTTGGTGTCAGGTGGAAATACTTTGCTCATTCACATGACAGCTCCCGGTGAGTATTCGTTGTTAGGAGCCACAATTGACGATGCTGCCGGTGAAGCATTCGACAAGATCGCTCGATTCCTCGATATTGGGTACCCAGGTGGGCCTGCAATAGATGCTGCAGCGCAAAAGGGAGATCCAAAGTCAATTGAATTTCCCCGCGCAATGTTGCATGATGGCCTCGATTTTTCTTTCAGTGGGTTGAAGACTTCAGTCATTAATTATGTGAGAAAAAACCCAGGCGTGTCATCAAATGATGTGGCAGCTTCCTTCCAATATGCCGTTGTCGATGTTCTCGTGGCAAAAACCTTGAAGGCTGCACAACAAGTTGATGCCAAAAGTATTGTTCTTGGTGGTGGAGTAGCGGCAAACTCGTTACTGCGAAGTGAAATGCAGCGAGTGGGTAAGGGGGCTGGCTTCCATGTGGCATTGCCCAGCAAGGCAATGTGTACCGACAATGCCGCGATGATTGCTTCAGCGGGTTGGTATCGACTGCGAGACCACGGACCATCTGGTCTCGATATAGGTGCCATTCCTCATCTCTCGCTCACTGGTTCCACTGTGCGCGGTAATCGTGGCGAGAGAAAGTGAAAACGATCTCATGTTGAAACTTGGTTCTCATACTCTGCAGGTGCCCGTGGTGTTGGCTCCCATGGCCGGCGTTACCAACGCGCCATTTCGTTCACTATGTCGACAGTTTGGTCCGGGTCTTGTGTACGTCAATGAAATGGTGATGGCTACCGGCTTAGTGCGTTTCAGCCCGAAATCACAGCGTCTCATTAC
>WLST01000055.1 GCA_009711295.1 Actinomycetota bacterium
ATGTTCGCTGGTTTCGGTACTGCCGAAGACACCAACTGGCGCTTTAAGGAAATCATCAAGTCGGGTGGCGACGGACTCTCCACCGCATTCGACATGCCCACATTGTTGGGCCTCGACTCCGACGACGAAATGTCGGAAGGCGAAGTGGGTCGTTGTGGTGTAGCTATCGACACCTTGGCCGACATGGAAGACCTCTACTCGGGCATCGATCTTTCACAGATCACCACGTCAATGACCATCAACTCACCAGCTGCAGTTATTTTCGCCATGTTCATTGCACAGGCTGAAAAAGCTGGTGTTAACCGTGCCCGCGTGGGCGGCACCTTGCAGAACGACATTTTGAAGGAATACCAAGCACAAAAAGAATTTGTGTTCCCTCCACGTCAGAGCATGCGATTGGTGCGCGACACTATTGCGTTCACTGCCAATGAAATGCCGAAGTGGCACTCCATTTCTATTTCGGGTTACCACATTCGTGAAGCGGGCTCTACTGCCGCTGAGGAATTGGCATTTACAATTGCCAACGGTTTTGCCTACGTAGAACTCGCATTGCAAGCCGGTCTGCCCATCGATTCATTCGCACCGCGTTTGTCGTTCTTCTTCAACGCACACATCGACTTCTTCGAAGAAATTGCGAAGTATCGCGCTGCTCGTCGCATTTGGGCACGTTGGTTGAAAGAGCGTTATGGCGCCAAGCTCGACCGCTCCATGCAATTGCGTTTCCATACGCAAACAGCAGGTGTGTCGCTTACTGCGCAGCAGCCTGAGGTCAACATTGTGCGTACAGCAATTGAAGCTCTTGCCGGAGTTTTGGGTGGCACGCAGAGCTTGCACACCAACTCCATGGACGAAGCACTTGCATTGCCCACCGAGAAAACCGCTCGCATTGCATTGCGCACACAACAAGTAATTGCTTATGAAACCAACGTCACTCACGTGGCCGACCCACTTGGTGGTTCATGGTTCGTTGAAGAACTCACCGATGAAATGGAACGCCAGGCAGAAGAGATTTTTGCTCACCTCGACAAGCTCGGCGGGGGTTCCATCTTGGAAGGTTGTATTCGCGGTATTGAAGAAAACTGGTTCCAGGGTCGCATTGCCGACTCGGCATACGAACTCGAGCGTTCTTTCAACCAGGGTCGCCGCACCATTGTTGGTGTGAGCAAGTTCAAAGAGGGCAACGAAGACGACAACCTCGACATTTTGCAAATCACTAATGAAGATGAAGCTCGTCAGTTGAAGCGCCTCGACGTTGTGAAGCACGACCGTAACCAAGCAGCTGTCGACGCTGCCTTGGCGAAGTTGGCAACAGAGGCCGCCGATCCGTCGGTCAATCTCATGCCCACACTCATCGAGGCTTCAAAGGCATATGCAACTTTGGGCGAAATGATGAACACCATGGCGAACGTGTTTGGGCGCCATGTTGAAGTGCCTACTATCTAAGAAGGTAACAACTACACCGCGTTGGTGTTGAGGAACCGCAGTATCGATTGGGGGAATCGTGCTTCATCTAGAGGAAATGCCACAGCGGGTCAAAGCCTTTTTTGAAAAGGTAGAGCCAACATGGAAAAACGTCTCGGTTGAAAAGTATGAGGTCATGACAGGTGGCTATAGCCGCTTGTTGGCCCGGGCAGATGTAGCGCACGATGGCGTTGTTTCTACTTTTGTTTTACGCGGCGACCCACCAGCCGACAAGAGCTTGTTGTATACCAGTCGTGTTCAGGAGTACGAACTCTTGCGCACGGTCGGAGACGCCGGTGTGCGCACTCCGCATGCGGTGTATTTCGATGCAACTGGTGAAGACCTCGGAACATTGGCAATTGTGATGGACTTTTCACAGTCCACTTCGTTTTTGCCGTACGTTGCGGCTGGAAACTCTATTGATGGTTTGAATATTCGTCTTGCAGAAGCAATCGCTTCGTATCAGAGCATTCCTATTAGTGCTTTGCCAGCGAGCATGGAACGCCCAGCGAGCTGGGATGCTTACATGACCAAGCGCATTAACTCATGGCGCGAAGCGAGCAACAACCATGTGGAGTCGCTTCCTGTGTTCCATTACGTCGCCGAATGGCTCGATGCGCATCGCCCGCCGCCCGCGCCACTTGTACTGATGCACGGCGACTTTCAATGCGCCAACGTAATGGTGACCGCCGATGGACATATTGAGGTCATCGACTGGGAACTTGCCGGCATTGGCGATCCACGTGAAGACATCGGCTATTTCAAAGCGGTATCGCAAGCTTCGCCACCCGACCTGCTTGGTGATGATGGCATTGAAGGGTTCTGTGCCCGTTATCGCGAACTCACAGGTCTCAACGAACTGCAAGTGAACCCAGCAACTGTTGCGTACTTTTTGGTGCTCGGTGTGGTGGGCACCGTAGAACAACTGATGCAAGGTGGCGCGGCTTGGGCAAAGGGTGAAAATCATTTGTTTAACTCGGTGTTCAACCTGAGCTCGGTGCTCTTTGGCCAAAGTATGTGGCTCGATTTCCTGGGGCAACTCTCTGAGCCGATGAAGCAAATTGCTGCTGCAGCAAATGGAGGAAAGTAAATGTTTTCACGACCAACAACCGAACAATTGCTTGCGGGCATCGCTGAAGAACTACGCACCGTAGTGGCAAGCGAAGTGCAAACCGAGACCACCAAAATTATGTTGCAGCAAATTGATCAAATTCTCATGGGTTGCTCTCGCCGCGCTGCGCATGAAATTGCCTGGGTGCATGAAGAAGCAGAGAAAATTGGCGCGTTAACCGGCAAGCCCATTGGGAAGCCAGCAAGTTTGCACTTAGAAGATGTGCTGGCGTGGTACCACCAAGTGAGTTCGCTACTCTCCGATGAAGTAGGGGCAGCATTCCGCAGTGGTGACCAGGGCCGCATCGATGCGGTGAAAGAAGTGCTCGACGCCCGTTCGGCTATTGAAATGCAAGTGCTCGGCGCACTTGAACTTGTGGGTCGCGGTTAATAACCCAGTGGGGTAGCGGTACCACGGTCAATACTTCCGTGGCGAAATTTTGCCGAGTCGATGGGCATATGTGCGTCAATTGATTGGCTCGTGGTGTTCTCGTGCACGCAGATGCGCTCAATGATGCGCCATTCGCCGTTGCGATTTTCATATTGGTCGAGATAGCGCCCAAACCAGGTATCGAGAAAGTCAATGCCATTGTCGTTGCGAAACACGTAAGTGACGTTGTAGATCTCGCCCGAGGCGGTGGATCCGTTTACTTCAATGGCATGGTTCATGCAACAGTGCATGGTGCCAGTGAAGCGTTGGTGTGAGTCAATCACGCGGTCGCAAAACGCCATTGCATTTCCCACAAATACCCCGTGGTCGTCGGTGGCTTCTGGCCAGTAGGCCGATTTCATGAGGTCGCCGTCGAGGCGGTCAACACCGCGCGCGTACCTGGCGGCAACTTGTCGAATGGCATCGTGGTCGGAAAGTGTTGCGCTCATGTTCCCCCTAGAGAAAGTCCGCAATTCAGCGGTCGTCATAGTGTAAACACGAGTGATGAAGAGTATGAGACCCAGAGCGCGCATCCATTGTCTCGTTGCTCTTCTGGTGGTTGCCGCCTCGTGCGGGTCAGCTGAATCTGAAACCACAACCACGTCAACATCCACAACGGTGCAGCCGGTTGCCACTTCCACAAGCACGGTTCCGGCAGTGTCAGGAGAGCCAGTGGGGGTGGGGGTGCTCACGCATTCTTCGCAGAACAGCGTGCTGGAAGAGATTGAAAAGTATGTCAATACACAACGGCGTGGTGTGGGAGGAAGGCCGTTGGTGCTCCTGGAATGCCAGGTGACTCAAGACAAGAAACTGAGCGACTGTGCCGACGAGTTCGCGCAAAAAGATGTGTATGCCATTGTGGCAACCGATGACGGTGTGGGAACTCTCAGTGCCTTGGAGGAACTTGCTCAAACAACGCCAGTTGTGGTGGCTAACCCCGTTGGGGTGTCTGTGCTGGTCTCTCAAGGAGTGACGGCCATTACTCCTGGAATGCCCGGGCTCATGTTGTCGTTGGCCATTATGGCGACTGGTCAACTCACTGGCGAGAATAAAAGCATCAGTGTTGTACATAGCGGCAGTGAGCAATCGAATTCAATTTTTGCATCAATTGTGCGACCGGTCTTAGTGAAGTCGGGTGTGCGTGTGGAAAACATTTCCGAAGTTGTTGTTCCTGACGATGCAACAAGTGATGAAGTAGTGGAACTGCTCACTGATGCTGGAATAACTTCATCGGCAGTTATTGCCGATGTTGCTGGCAATAGTTGTTCAGGTTTCACAAATTGGGTGAACTCATTAACAACCCAACCCGTAGTGCTCGCCGTCGATGCATGTGCGCTGAGCAACTCAAAAAGAGAAACGGAAAATTGGTTTGTAGCAAGATACGGAAACGATTTCACCAATGTTCGCGATTCTGAATTTGGAAAGAGGAGCTGGGTGTCGTCGTATCGTGAAGGAATAAGGGCTGCAGTTCTTGCTGTTGTCGACCTCTTGAATGATCGAACCGAACGCAACCTCAGCGTGGCTGAAGTGAAATCGGGCTTCAATGCTTCCATTGAAAATATTCGCGGTTTCTCGCAGTCTCCTCAATGTGCACTCGTGTTGTCATATGTTGCTTTGTGTACAACGCAGGTGGGGTTATCGCAAGTAAAAAATGGTGAATTAATAGATGTGCGCGGCGGGACAACGGGAAATCCCATTGAACTATTCACCGAGATACAGCCCTCGGGCAGTTAGCGTGTGGGTATGAGTTCTGCTTGGAACAGCGTGGGTGCAGCGGCAAATGCATTAGAAAAAGTCACTATTGGCAAACTTTTTTCGCAAGATCCTGCGCGTACTGCATCAATGATGTTCTCGGCTGGTGAACTTCTGGTTGACTTCTCACGACAAAAAATTGATGAGCAGGCACTGCAGGCGCTGATCGCATTGGCAAAAGATGCCGATGTGGAAAACCTACGCAACAAGATGTTTAGTGGCGAGGCCATGAACAACACCGAAGGTCGCCCTGTATTGCATGTTGCCCTACGTATGCCTGCTCACGAGAGCGTTGTGGTGGGCGGCGAGAACATCGTTCCTGAAGTGCATGCAACGTTGGGCCGCATGGCAAACACAGTGGAACACATTGCGAACGGAACACACGTTGGCGCCACGGGCAAAGCCATTAAGCATGTTGTCAACATTGGCATTGGGGGAAGCGACCTCGGGCCGGCAATGGCAATGCGGGCGCTGAGCGCCTATGCCGTCACCGGCGTACAAGCCCATTTCGTGTCGAATGTCGACCCCACAGATCTTGCCCAAGTTCTGGCGTACTTAAACCCACATGAAACTGCTTTTGTTGTTGCCTCTAAAACTTTCACGACGCAAGAAACAATGGCCAATGCGCATACGGCAATGAAATGGTTACAGACCGGAATGAATGTTGCCGATGTGCAGAGTCATTTTTTTGCTGTGACAGCACGTGTTGACGCGGCAGTACAATTTGGTGTCTCGGCGGAAAATATCTTTCCGATGTGGGACTGGGTAGGCGGGCGATTCTCACTCGGTTCTGCCATTGGCTTCTCTCTCATGTGCTCTATTGGTGTTCAACACTTCAACGACATGTTGTTGGGTATGCGTGAAATGGACGAGCACTTTTGCTCAGCAGAGTTGCAAAAAAATGTTCCTGTTCTCTTGGCGCTCGTTGGTATATGGAATCGCAACTTTCTCGGATGTGCATCACAAGCTGTTATTCCTTACTTGCAAGAACTGACACGATTCCCGGCGTATCTTCAGCAATTAGAAATGGAAAGCAACGGCAAACGTGCAAACCGCGCTGGGAAACTAGTGGAACATGCAACATCTCCAGTGGTGTGGGGAGAGCCTGGCACCAACGGTCAGCATGCATTTTTCCAACTGTTACATCAAGGAACCGATGTGATTCCGGTTGATTTCATTGGTGCCGCACGAACAACTGCGTCAGGGCTCGATGAGCAAAGTGCTCGTGAGCAACATCAAAAACTCATGGCAAACATGTTTGCGCAAGCTTCGGCTCTGGCCTTTGGTTCGCCTGCAGCAACCGATGTTCCTGCCGCGCAAGGCGAGCATCGGGTATTTCCGGGCAATCGCCCCAGCACCACCATTGTGTTCACTGAGTTGAACCCGCGTGTATTAGGTCAACTCGTGGCCCTCTATGAACACAAGACTTTTGTTCAAGGTTGCATTTGGGGCATTAATAGTTTCGACCAGTGGGGCGTTGAACTAGGCAAAGTGTTGGCCGGCGATGTGCTTGCTCTTATGGCAAACACATCGCTCGACTCCACACTCGACCATTCCACACGTGTGCTGGTGGAATGGTTTGTAAACAACTCTTAGCGAGTAGCCGTATTCATTGTGCTCGCCTTAGCGAGCAACCATCATCCCTGTTTTTTGGAATGATGCCGACATGCCAGCACCTGAGGTGAGGCCAGCGTCAACAGTGATGTTTTGGCCGGTGATGTAGCTGCCGCCTTCGCTGAATAAGAAGAGTGCAGTTTCTGCAATGTCGTTGGCGTGTGCGGCACGGCCAAGTGGTGACATGCTGCCGATGCGCTCTGATGCAGTCTTCAAGTCATTTGGGTCACCAGCAATAACGTGTGCGGTCATGCCGGTAGGAATGGACCCTGGCGCAATGGAGTTGGCGCGAATTTTGAATGCAGCAAGTTCAGATGCTGCGCTGCGTGCCAAACCGATAACGCCCGACTTTGCCATTGCGTATGCGTGTGGTCCGAGACCACCTTGCACACCAGCAACCGATGCGGTGCCGATGATGCAACCACCATTGCCAGAAGCAATGATGCCGCGAGCAGCGTGCTTAAAGGTGAGGAATACACCGCGAATAAGAACGGCCATGGTCTTGTCGAAGTCATCCATTGGGGTGTCGGCAATAGGCCCAACAACTCCAACGATGCCAGCATTGGCGAATGCACTGTCGAGGCGACCAAATTTGGCGATGCCTGCATCGACTGCAGCGGCAACGTCTGCTTCCTTGGTGACGTCACACTGAGCGAAAATTGCCTTGTCGCCAAGCGACTTGGCAACTGCTTCACCGCGTTCAACGCCATAGTCGGCGATGATGACTTTTCCGCCTTCGGCAACAAGAAGACGAGCAGTGGCTTCACCCAAACCGCTTGCGCCTCCTGTAATGAGAGCAACTTTTCCTTCGTAACGACCAGCCATGGGTCCCCCTTCGCGTAGATGTTTCATTCACTGTAGTGTCGGGTCGGAAAAGGTGCATCGTCAGACGAGGTGTGCCATCTATTGGGGCAAGGGGTTCAACATGGGTAACGACAATTCTTTAGTAGGCGCCGGGCGCATTGCAGGTGCAGGGAAACGGCAAACAATCCTTGCGTACTTCAGCATGCGTGGGGTCGAGTTTTCTGAGCGAGTAGCGGCTGCGGGTGCGGCAGGCTTCGATGGTATTGGTTTCAACGTGGCTGAATACCTGAAATTGCGGGCCGACGGAACCACCGATGCGCAACTGCAGGCCATTCTCGACAAGCACAATGTGCGTATTTTGGAACTTGAAGCCTTGCGCCTGCTAGACGACGCAGCAGCAAAAGACTTTGAACACGTGGCACGTACCTTTGGCGCAGAACGTGTTCAAGTGATTTCTCCTTTCGGCCCCGACAAAGATATTGACCTGGAAAAGGCCTCGGCATGGATTGGCGAGCTCGCCAAACGCACCGAAGAGGCGGGCATCAACTACGCCATTGAGTTTTTGCCTCCCACCAAAATTCCCGACATTGCTACCGCACAGCGTGTTGCTCAAGCGAGTGGTCAAAAGAACGTTGGGCTCTGTGTCGACACCTGGCACGTATTCCGTGGAGCTGGCCTTGCATCGCTCGCCGATCTCGATTTCTCCATGGTGAAAAACGTGCAGGTAGATGACGGAACCATGAAGCCCCGGCTCGATGACTACATTCAAGACTGCATTCATTACCGCGAATTGCTGGGGGCCGGGGAGTTCCCCTTGGTGGAATTTTTCCGACGTACGCCGCCCACTGCGCCCATCAGCGTGGAAATCATCTCCGACAATCTTGATGATATTCCTGCAATGGAGCGGGCAAAGGTGCAAGCCGAGTCACTGGAACGCACTTTGGCCTTGGTTTAGCCCATCTCTATATTTTGAGTTCGCTTGAGGGGCATAAAGTAGGCGACAATAGAGCCATGGCAGTGAAAGTTCCTCAAATTGGCCCCGCTACTCCCGAAGAGGCAGACCTCACAGGTCTCAACCCCTTCCGCGACACCATCATGCATCAGTGCCCGCACATGTATTTCCGGCGCATGCAACAAGAAACACCATTGTTCGATGTTGAAGGCACCGACGTTCACATTGTGACGCGCCATGAACTCATCGTGCCTTTGGTGCGCGACACCGAAACATTCTCGAACCGCTTTGGTAGCGCAGGTGAGCCACCCAAGGGTGAGGTTCTCGAAAAAATCAAAGCTGTGCTTGCAACTGGCTGGCCGCAAACGCCCACCATGCTCACCATCGACCCGCCGTACCACACACGCTTTCGCAACACGGTGGCTTCTTTTTTCACCCCACGCAAAATTGCTGAACTACGTCCGCTCATTGAAGAGTACGTCGACAGCATCATGGACAAATTCATTAACCGTCCCGACAAGACAATGGAATTCGTTCGCGATTTTGCCGTTCCACTTCCTATTGCTGCAATCGCTTCTATTTTGAGCGTTCCTCTCGACAAGATGGCCGACCTCAAGCGCTGGAGCGACGACTCTATTGCAACAATTGGTAGCAGCATCTCCGATGACCGTCGCATTGAAGCACTCACGGGCGTGATGGAAATGCAACGTTATTTCGCAGGGCGCTTGGAAGAAAAGCGTGCAAACCCCTCTGACGATTTGCTCACCGCATTGGTAACTGCAGAAATTGATACCGATGAAGGAACTAAGCGACTCCTCGATATTCCCGAGATGCTCTCCATCATCGCCCAATTGCTCACCGCAGGAAACGAAACCACCACCAACACTTTTGCTGAAGGCATGTTGTACTTCGCTGAAAACATGGACGTGTGGGAAAAGGTGCGTCAAGACCGCACACTCATTGGCCCAGCGGTGGAAGAAATTCTGCGCTTGTCGTCGCCTTCTGGTGGCATGTTCCGTGTTGTTACCAAAGACAATGTGGAAATTGATGGGTGCCCGGTTCCTAAGGGCGACCGCGTCATGCTCATGTACTCGGCTGCAAACCGCGACCCGAAAGTGTGGGGCGACACCCCCGACCAATTCGACCCACTGCGCCCCAACTTAAAAGAGCACCTCGCTTTTGGTAAGGGAATCCACTTCTGCATTGGCGCTCCGCTTGCTCGCCTTGAATTACAGGTGGCATTTGAGCGCATGGCCGACCGTTTGAAGTCGTGGAGCCTCTTAGAAACGAATGATTTCCGTTATCACGACAGTTTCATGTTGCGTGGCTTGAAGAAGCTCGATTTATCCTTCGAGTTGGCCTGAGCGAGTGGGCTCATAGCCCCTTAGACTCGTAAGTCTTATGGCAGGTGAACGAGTTCTTGTTGCAAAAGTTGGTCTCGACGGTCACGACCGTGGGGTAAAAGTGGTCGCACGTATTTTGCGTGATGCTGGCTTTGAAGTCATCTACACAGGTCTCTTCCAGACCCCCGACAAAGTTGCTGCTGCAGCAATCGACGAAGA
>WLST01000056.1 GCA_009711295.1 Actinomycetota bacterium
GGATCTTGATGACATTTTTTGTGTCAACACTGTCACCATCGGTGGAATGCAATAACGAGTTTGCGGCAAGTGCAAGACCCGATGGCAACATCACCACGCCAAGTAGCCCGCACAAAAATGCTGCAACGGTTCTGTTATGACGACGCGAAGGTATTGCGGTCATAATTGCGAACCAACGCGCAACCCATACAGGCCACGGTCGCGAATGATGTCGATGACTGGTTCAGGTACGAGGTAGTCAAGAGGACGACCATCGGTTACACGACAACGCAAATCGGTACTCGACACTTCAAGACGCGGTACTTCAACATGGCGCCATTCGTAATCTTGCGACAACGTCACTGGCGACCCTGGCCTGTCAATGACAACAAGGCTCGACATTGCCACAACTTCATTCACGCGTTCCCATGTGTCGATGTGAGCTGCAGCGTCGTCACCAACAATGGTGAAGAAACGTGCACCTGCATATTTCACACGCAAGGTTGCCAAAGTGTCGGCGGTGTAACTAGGGCCACCGCGTTGCATCTCTTCTGTTCCGGCTTCCAACCCTTCGATACCTGCAACAGCTGCTTGCACCATGGCAAGACGGTCGGCTGCTGGAGTAATGTGTCGGGCTCCCGTTTTTTGCCAAGGGTCATTTGCCACCATGAGGAGCACAAGGTCGAGCGCAAGGGCGTGCCGTACGTTGACAGCGGTGACAAGGTGCCCTACATGAGGGGGGTCAAAGGTTCCACCGAAGAGACCAATTCGTAAGGGCACAAGGCTGAAGTCTAAGCCAATAAAGGCTTTCGCGGTTCCACGGGCCCTCCCGCAAAAAATCTGAAAATTTCTCGTGACAAGTTGCCAAATGTGGTCTAATCTTGCCATTCCCCCGATAAAGGGCCTCGCCCCTTATCACATCCCCCCATCCACCCCTCTTACCTTCTTCTTATATGCATCGGCCATGCTGATGCAGACGCAATGCAACGACCCCCTGAATACCCCCTTAACGAAAACGGAAAAGAAAATGAACGACGCAATTGGTCTCTATTTAAATGACATCGGCAAGGTAGCCCTCCTCACTGCCGAAGACGAACGCACACTCTCGAAAGCCATTGAAAAAGGCCGTGAAGCTGTCGCGCTGTATGAAGCTGGTGAAAAAACCGCCGCTGTACGAAAAGACGTGAAGGCTGCTGCTGTTGCAAAAGACCACTTCATTCGCTCCAACTTGCGACTTGTTGTTTCTATTGCCCGCCGTTACCCATTGCCACAGGGCATGGACCTTCTCGACCTCATTCAAGAAGGCAACCTCGGCCTCGAGCACGCCGTTGACAAATTCGACTGGCGCCGTGGGTTTAAGTTCTCTACCTACGCAACGTTCTGGATTCGTCAAGCCATTGGTCGTGCACTCGACCAAAAGGCAAGCCTCATTCGTATTCCTGGCGATCGTTCCGCAAGCTTGCGTGCAGCACTTCGTCAGTCATCGGGCGATGGTGAAAACCTCGACATTGGTAACGCAGAATTGCACCGCCTCACCACACCGGTATCGCTCGACAAAACTGTTGGCGACGATGGCGACGCCACTTTGGGCGACCTCATGGACAACGGTCAGGGCACTCCTGAAGATGCCGTCATGGCTCTTGTTGATGGCGAGTTGCTCGATGAGCTTCTTGGCACGCTCGACGACCGCGCACGTTACGCAGTTGAAGCACGCTTTGGGCTTCTCGACGGTGAGCGCAAGTCATTCCGCGAAGTGGGCGAAGCATTGGGCGTTACTGCCGAAGCTGCTCGTCGCTTGGTGAGCCGTGCGGTTATTGGCTTGCGTGAAGATGCTGAACGCATCTACGCCGCTTAACTCTTCAGCTTCAAAACCTTATGGCACGTACCTGGTCTCCCGATTCATGGCACACGTTCCCCGCTGAACAACAACCAGCGTGGCCCAACGATGTGGCGCTTTCAAGCGCTTTGAAACAGGTTTCTGCGTACCCTCCATTGGTCTTTGCTGGTGAAGCTCGCAACCTCCAAGTTGCACTTGGGCACGTTGCTGCTGGTAATGCCTTCTTGTTGCAAGCCGGCGACTGCGCCGAAAGCTTCGATGAGTTTTCTGCAGTCAACATTCGCGAAAAACTCCGCGTCATTTTACAAATGGCTGTAGTACTCACCTACTCAATGGGAGTTCCCGTGGTGAAGGTGGGCCGTATGGCTGGCCAGTTTGCCAAGCCACGTTCGCAGCCGTTCGAAAAAGTAGGCGACCTCATGTTGCCTTCTTTCCGTGGGCACATTGTTAACAATGAAGCAGCAACCGAAGAAGCACGCCAACCCAACCCAGACCGGCTGGTTCAGGCGTATCACCAATCGGCAAGCACGCTCAACTTGTTGCGCGCCTTCACTAAGGGTGGCTTTGCCGACCTGAACCGAGTACACGCATGGACTCAAGAGTTCGTTGGGTCTTCTCCTGAAGGTCAACGCTACGAAGACCTTGCAAACGAAATAGAGCGCGCGCTCAACTTCATGCGTGCGTGCGGTGTTGACACCGAAAACAATTCCAACCTGCATGAAGTCGATGTGTTCACTTCACATGAAGCACTTATTTTGGGTTACGAAGAAGCACTCACCCGGCAAGACTCACTGACCGGCGATTGGTACGACTGTTCTGCACACATGTTGTGGATTGGCGAGCGCACACGCCAACTCGATGGTGCACACATTGAATTCTTGCGCGGCGTGCATAACCCCATCGGTTGCAAAGTTGGGCCTACGGCTACCCCAGAGTTCGTCATTGAACTGTGCCAGGCACTGAACCCCGCCCGCATTCCTGGTCGACTCACTCTCATTGCTCGCATGGGCGCAAACGATGTAGAAGACAAACTGCGCCCACTCTTGCGTGCTGTTCGCGATGCCGGCCACCCTGTGGTGTGGGCTTGTGACCCCATGCATGGCAACACCATTACTTCTACTGGTGGTCGCAAAACACGTCGCTTTGAAGACATCGTGACCGAAATAGCCGGCTTCGTGCGCGCACACCGCGCAGAAGGCACATGGCCTGGCGGCATTCATATTGAACTCACCGGCGATGCGGTGACTGAATGCTTAGGCGGCACCGACGCCCTGAGCGAGACCGACCTCGATGACCGTTACCAAACAGTATGTGACCCGCGCTTGAATGGCCGCCAGTCACTCGATTTGGCATTCCGTGTTGCGGAGCTCATTCGTTCTAATCTGAACGCTTAGAGCTTTCCACACTATGACCAACACATTTTCTTCGTTTTCACTCACCACCTCTTGGCCAGTCGACTTTTGTGCGGTCGCAGTTATTAACAGGCGCGGTGAAACCATCACCCATGGTGACACTGCAAAAACAGTGCGCATTGCGTCTGTGAGCAAACTCTTTACTGCGTGGGCAGCAATGATTGCCGTTGAAGATGGCACCATTTCGCTTGCCGACCCCGTGGGTCAAGAAGGTTGCACTGTTCGTCACTTGCTCTGCCATGCAGGCGGCTATTCGTTCGATGGTGTCAATGCCATTACATCACCCGAACGCAAACGCATTTATTCCAATACCGGAATCGAGATGTTGGCTGAACATATTGCACAACGCGCAGAGATGCCCTTCGATGAATACCTACATGAAGCAGTGTGTGTGCCACTGAATCTCACTGCAACAGTGCTCGAGGGCTCCCCTGCTAAAGATGTACGCAGCAATGTTGCAGACTGTGCATTGTTCACTGCCGAGTTGCGTCGCCCCACTCTTTTGTCACGTGAAACAGTTCGAGAAATAACAACAGCACAGTTCCCGAACCTTGAAGGCGTTGTTCCGGGCCTTGGTCGTTTCGACCCGTGCCCTTGGGGCTTAGGCCCAGAACTCCGCGGCACAAAAGCTCCTCATTGGACAGCACCAAGTAACAGTGGCGCAACATGGGGGCACTTTGGTGGAACGGGCACGTTCTTATGGGTTGACCCCGTTGCCGACGTTGCTTGCGTGATGCTCGCGAATCGCGACTTCACCGAATGGGGCATGGAGTATTGGCCAACATTTAATGAGGCCGTACTACACGAAGCCTCACAGCGCTAAAGACTTTTCATGACCACTGCGAAACATCACAGTAAAGAAGAACGCGATACCGCAACCATGAGCGTCTTGATGTTTGCGGTCTTTGCAACTGCAGTATCGAACTCCATTATCTTTGCCGCACTCAGCGACCTCCAAGATAAATACGGCTTTGGCGACGCCGGCTTAGGCCTTATTGCAGGTATTGGATTCTTTGTGGGGTTGCTCACTCAAGTTTTTGTCGCACCCTTTGCCGATTCACGACAGCCAAAAAACTTAATGGTCTTAGGCCTTGTTTTTGCGTGTTGTGGTTCAGTCTTTTTTGCCTTCGGCAACACACTGTGGCAATTCATCATTGCACGTGCCATTGTGGGCGTTTCTTTTGGTTGCACACAGCCTGCAGCTCGTGCGGTAGCAGCACATCTCGACAAAAGCAGAGCAGCAGAACGCCTTGGCAGACTTGCAGGAATGGAAACTGCAGGAATCGTAGGCGGACCACTCCTCGGTGGCATTCTGCTCGACCCACTCGGGCTGCGCTCAACATTCCTTGTATTTTCTGGAATCGCACTTCTTGGCGCACTCGTTTTATCAGTGAAGCATCTGCCTCAACTTGAACACAACTCAGAGTCGAGCAAACTCAGTTTGACGCTGTTCCGCTTCCCCGGCGTACGTATTGCTGCGCTCACCACCATGAGCCTCTTTTTGCCTATAGGTGTTTATGACGCTTTATGGGACCGCTACCTCACCGACCGTGGAGCAACAAACTTCGCAGTAGGGCTTTCGTTTTTGTTATACGGATTACCCTTTGTGCTGCTCTCGCGTTACGGCGGAAAACTTGCCGACAAATGGGGAGCCCTGCGCGTCGCGCTGTACGCCATCTTTATTGTTGCCCCTATTACGGGAAGTTACGGATTGTTCACTACCCCAGTTGCCATCATTCTTGTTTCAATGGTGGAAGGCATATTTCAAGCGATATCAGTTCCCGCGTCGCAAGCAACAATGGCTGCAGTTGCCCCACCAGGGCGTGCAGCAGCAGCACAAGGCTTGTCGGGTGCGAGCAACCTGGTTGCCGCATCACTCATGGCATTCACGAGCCCACTCATTTACGGACACTACGGACCCGCCACAACATTTATTGTTGCCGCGTGTTTCATGTTGTTGCTTTCAATCACCGCGCAATTGATGGCGCGTAAGCACCGCTTGCTATAGCGCAGCAATTAGCTGAGGCGCTCAACAATCATTGCCATGCCTTGACCGCCGCCAACGCACATTGTTTCCAAGCCGAAAGTTTTGTCTTCCCACTGCAAACCATTGATGAGTGTTGTCATGATGCGCGCACCGGTCATACCGAATGGGTGACCAAGCGCAATGCCGCCGCCATGAATGTTGAGCTTCTCCATTGAAATACCCAAGTGCTTTGCTGATGGAAGAACCTGTGCAGCAAATGCTTCGTTAATTTCCACCAAGTCGATTTGGTCGATGGTCATGCCCGCACGCTTCAACGCCTGACGGCAAGCTTCAATGGGACCAAGACCCATGATCTCGGGGTTCAAACCCGACACACCACTTGACACAATGCGAGCAAGCGGAGTGAGGCCAAGTTGTTTTGCCTTGGTATCGCTCATCACCATGACCGCTGCTGCACCGTCGTTCAGTGGGCAAGCGTTACCTGCTGTAATGGAACCATCGGGGCGAAACACTGGCTTCAACTGTGATGTTGCTTCATACGTAGTGCCTGCACGTGGGCCATCGTCTTTTGAAACAACTGTTCCGTTTGGCAAAGTGAGCGGAGTAATTTCGCGCTCGAAGAAACCATTCTCCTGATGCGCTACTGCAAGGTTGTGTGAACGTACACCAAAGTGGTCCATGTCTTCACGCGAAACTTTTTCTACTTCAACAACGTTCTCTGCAGTTTGACCCATTGCAATGTATGCATCGGGCAAACCTACGGGTGGAGTCCATGCGCCATGACCGCCTTCAGAGCGCGTGCGTGTACGTGCACCTGGTTCTTTGAAAATGGAGTTCGGTGCAATGTCGCTTGCACCCGATGCGTAGCGGCTGACGGTTTCAACACCTGCAGCAATAAAGCAGTCGCCCTCTCCGGCACGAATGGCATGTGCGGCCATGCGAATGGTTTGCAATGAAGATGAGCAATAACGGTTCACCGTTACACCAGGCACATCGTCAAGGCCGGCGAGTATGGCAACCATACGGCCAATGTTGAAACCACCTTCACCTGCAGGCTGACCAATACCCAACATGAGATCTTCCACATCAGATGGCTTCACTTGTGGAACTTTTGCCATGAGTGCACGCACAATTTGCGCGCTCATATCGTCGGGTCGCAGGTCGATGAGCGAACCCTTCATTGCACGCCCAATTGGGCTACGAGCGGTGGCGACGATGACTGCTTCTGGCATAACTACCCCTGTGTGTGATGCGGCCCCGAACGGGCACCCCCACAACTTACCCAGCGGTAAGGTTGTACTCCAAGCCCAACTATGGCCGGTCTGAGGTCACCCGCTGCATCTCTTCTAATTGCAGCGGATCATGCAGGTGAATGAGCCGGGCGTACGCCTTCAACCCCCGCGCAGTCCCCCGCACTCTGACGGGAATGCGCTCCCCCAAATCGCTTGCATAGCCCCGCGGGATATCGACACTTTCAATTCCTAAATCGTGCAGGTCTTGCTCGGTCGCATCAAGCTCGCCGCCATAAGACATATACGTTTCTGCATCAACAAAAAAAGTGAACTCGTGCAACGGTTCAGGGTCAACATCCGAAAAACTCACCGAGATATGTTCGCAGAGAGTTCTCTCACTTGCGTGATCCGCCCTACCATCGGGTACGTGAATATTGCCAAGGTACCCCTCTCCGAAATCAACATCTCAGACCCAGAATTTTGGGCGAAAGATCGTGCGTATCGCGAAGGGGCATTTCATACCTTGCGCCAAGAGTCGCCATTCCAGTTTTTCGAAGAGTGGGAATTTGAAGACTCCCCCATTCCACGGGGCCCTGGCTATATCGCCCTCACTCGCCACGACGATATTTGGCATGTGAGCCGACACCCCGAACTTTTTTGCAGCGGCAAAGGTTCAAACATCGCCGACCTCACCGTAGAACTCAATGAATTCTTTGGCTCCATCATTGCGATGGACGACCCCAAGCACTTCCGTTTGCGTTCCATTGTTTCGAAAGGCTTCGCACCGAAAGAAATTAAGCGCGTCGAAGATTTTGTCACAAACAAGGCAACTGAACTTGTTGACAACATCATCGCAAAGTTTCCCAACGGTGAATGCGATTTCGTGAATGAAATTGCTGCTCCATTCCCACTCGAAATCATTTGCGAAATGATGGGCATTCCCCGCGCCGACTTTGCACAAATTTTCAAGTGGACCAACACCATCCTTGGTGTTGGCGACCCAGAACTTGTCACCAGCATCGACGACCTTCTCATGGCCGGTTTAGAGATGTTCAACTATGCACAAGCGTTGGGTGAAGATCGCTTGCAAAACCCAGTAGACGACATCACCTCAGTGATGATGCATGCAGAAGTTGATGGAGAGCGCCTCACCACTCAAGAGTTTGGTTCGTTCTTCATCTTGCTCGTGGTAGCCGGCAACGAGACAACACGTAATGCCATTAGCCATGGCATGAAACTTCTCACCGATCACCCCGACCAGCGTGACATTTGGTGGAACGACTTCGACAAGAACACAAAGACCGCTGTAGAAGAAATTGTGCGTTACTCCTCGCCCGTTATTCACTTCCGTCGTACTGCAACACAAGACACCGACATCAATGGTTTTCACATTAAAGAAGGCCAGAAATTGGTGATGTGGTACAACTCGGGTAACCGCGATGAAACTATTTTCACCAACCCGCACTTGTTCGATGTATTGCGCATTCCGCAGCCGTCGCAAATTGGTTTCGGTGCCGGTGGCCCACACTTCTGTTTAGGTGCAAACCTTGCGCGCCGCGAAATTGCAGTGATGTTCGATGAAATTCGCCGTCGTCTTCCCAAGATGCGTATTACTGGTGAGCCAGCAATGCTGCAGAGCAACTTCATCAACGGCATCAAGCGCATGCCCTGCGCCTGGAACTAACCAGAGTGTTCTCGGCGCCGTATGTATCGTTTTTTGCAACAATCTGCGCCGAGAAATCACATTGAATAACACACCGGCATTCTCAGGTGTCTTTGGTGGCGGTGGGCTCTTTGGCATTGGTTACGGCATGGGAGTTGTTGCCGGCCTGCGCAAGAGAGGCATCGACTTAAGCAATAGCCCAATGCTCGGCACCTCTGCAGGTTCTTGGGTTGCGGCTGCCACCGCTCTTGGAGTTCCCTTTAGTGCGCTCGCCTCACTCCCCGTTCCACGTTTTCCAAACCCGAAGGCAGGAGTGCTCGCTGCCTCAGCAGAAAAGGTCTTTGGAAAGTCAAACAGTTCATTAGTACATGTTGTTACATGCCAACTACCCAGCTTGCGCCGAACTCAAATGAGTGGCTCTGACTTCCCACTCTCATCACTCGTGGCCGCATCATCAGCTGTACCAGGGCTCCTTGCACCACAAAAACTCGGTAAGCATTTCTACATTGACGGAGGAGTTCGCTCAGGCGTCAGTGTCGACTGGGCTCACCCATCGGAAACGCTCATTGTCATTGCGCCGCTGGCCGGAGCAATGTTTGGCCCGTTTGGCTCTTTTGTCGAGCGCAAAATGAGACGTGAAATGAAAGAGTGGATAGCAAAATACTCTGGTCGCATTTTGCTCTTCGCGCCAAAGGAATCGACTTCGCATATTGCGACTCTTCCCCAACATCTTTTCAACAAAGAAAAAGCGTTAGCTGCTTATGAGCACGGGCTCAATGAAGCAACTAACGCTGTTCTTTAACGCTGAGTTAGTTCAGCTGTCAAGTGACATCCAATTGTCAGTCAAAGTGACATTTGGTGTCAGTAGCAGTTGTCATGTCGCTCACCGCATACCAGTCCATCCATCAGGCCACTTCACGTCTCCTAATCTCGCACCTCCCAGTTTTATACCAGCTAGGTCTGCGCCCGTCAGGTCTGCACCGATCAGATATGCGTTTGTCAGGTCTGCGTTAACTAAGTCTGCCCCTCTCAGGTTCGCACCACTCAGGCTTGCACCCGTCAGATCAGCGTTTGTGAGGTCCGCACCCTCCAGATTTGCATCTCGCAAGTCAGCATTAGTGAGGTTTACGCCGCGTAGGTCTGCTTCAAACAGGTCTCGATTAGCCCATTCTGCATAGCTAAAGTCTCTTCTCACGCGAATAGTCCTTTATGAACTGGATTACGACTAACTAGATCAGCTACAACTGCCCGAGAGTCAATATCTGCAATTCCTATTGTCTTTGCGAGTTCTACCGCGATGAAGATTACTTCATTCATCACGAACCAGTTTCAAGCCATCGGGCCATTTCACGTTGGTCAATATCGCACCTGTCAGGCATGCGCCTGTTAGGTCGGCCCCTGCCAAGTACGCGTGACTAAGGTTTGCATTTTCCAAATTAGCGCTCGTCAGGTTTGCTCCTGCCAAAAATGCCCATGCCATATTTGAATCTCCAAATTTAGCGAAGGCTAGGTTCGCCCCATAGAAGTCCGCCTGGTAAAGGTGCGCACCACGCATGTTTAC
>WLST01000057.1 GCA_009711295.1 Actinomycetota bacterium
AAATTCCAATCAATTGACCATCACCAACGAGAGAAAAAGGACGGGAAAGCGTGTCGAAAGCAGGCTTGGAAGCGTTAGAAATCGCAGTACAGGAAGTAAAGACAGTCATCTCTACCCTCACCGAGGAAGAGTGGTCACGCCCAAGTGGCTGCAAAGGCTGGTCGGTACGCGACCTTGTGGCTCATATGAGCTCGAACTACAAAGAAACCGTTGACCCTTCACCAGCGCCAGCAGAGCCCATCAACTTGCCTGCAGAGCGGATGATGGACATGTTGGTCGATATGCGTGATGGCTGGACCAACCAGCAGATTCTCGATGAATACCTGGCCTTTGCCGACCAGGCCGTTGCCGTCTTGGCTTCCATGCAAGAAGAACCATTGGCCTCAACGGTCATCCCTCTTGCCGACCTCGGTTCATACCCTATGAACCAACTGGCCGACGCCTACGCCTTCGACCACTACTGCCACTTACGCATCGACCTTCTTGCACCCGATGGCCCCATTGAGCGCAAGATGCCGAACGCCGATGCTGTGCGACTTGCCCCTGCCATTGGCTGGATGATTACTGGAATGCCACAGATGCAGGCCGATCTTGGTCGCACACTCAGTGCACCTATCACTCTCACACTCACCGGCCCTGGCGGCGGCGTGTGGACCATCGCACCCGCAGGGGCCGATATCACCGTGACACCAGGAAAAACTCCTGGAACTGTTGCCGATGTGAGCAGCAATGGTCACTCATTCATCAACTGGGGCACACAACGTTCCGACTGGCGCGAGCATTGCAAAGTCACTGGCGATGAGCCAGTAGCTGCTCAGTTCCTCGACGCGCTGAACATTATTTAGTCAGTAGCGGGTCTGGGTCTCACACTTGTGTACGACTCGGGCCCGCAGCGGAATCTTTAAACATCGACTCTGCGTCGAAACCAATACGCCCATCGGGAATGAGTTGAATGACAACTCGCGCTGGTGAATCGAGGTGCTCGGCAAATGCTTTTTGGCGCTCAACGCTTTCGGGGCGCACACGCGCAGCAAGCACTTTGTAGAACCACTGCTTTGTTGGCTCATCTTCATGCAAGACGATGTTGCCCTTATAGGTGAGAGCTTGGCTAATGCCAATATCGGTTCCGCGGCTAGTAATGGCAATGCATCCACGCGGGCGTTTGCGATACGCCTTAACACGCTTGCGCTGTTCAGTAGCAGTGAGCCAAAAACTTCCGTCGTGGAAAAAATAGTTCATGTACACACCAACAGGGTCACCTGTTGATGTGGTCCACATGAGACAACACTCGGTTTGTTTTTCTACAAGAACTTGTTCGCGTTCAGGAGAAAGTTCGAAGACGCTGACGTCATCGTAGTTTCCAGCCATTAAGCAGTTTTCTTTTTCTTCTTCACACGAGCAACTGCTTGCTGGCTAGCGAGTGAAACAGCGATGATGAGCGTGGTTCCTTGGAAGAGTGGCTCTACCCAGAATGAACCTGAACCCACAACAAGTTGCAAGCCCTTGATGCCAAGTGCAAGCGCGTACAAAGCCAACAGCGTGCCCCATACGTTTGGGCGACGTGACAACTGCGATGCACCAAAGAACACTGCAGCAATTGCAGGGAACAAGTAGCCAGGGCCCGTTGCCGTGGAGAAGAAGCCAATTTTCATCGACAAGAGGACGCCAGTAATACCTGCAATGGTTGCCGAGGTAATGAGCGATCCCCACACCATGCGGTCGGTGCGCACACCGGCAAGGCGAGCAGCTTCAATATTGCCGCCTGTTGCAAAGAGGTAACGACCTGCTGGAGTTTGTTCAAGAACGAACCACAAAATGGCGGCAATGATGATGAGATACACGAAGAGAACGGGAATACCGAACACTTCGAAGCTACCGAACTTCAAATACGACTTGGAATACACAGAAGTGATTTGACGGTTGTCAGAAATTTTTAACAAGACGGCAGAAACAATTTGCCCCAAACCAAGTGTGGCGATAAACGAGTTCACTTTCAGTTTCACCACGATGAAACCAGACAACACACCAAACAACATGCACACCAACACTCCGCACAATGCAGCTAGACCAGCAGGCATGTTGAACGTACGGTGGAAATCGTCAGACAACCATGTGGTGATGCACAACGACAACGAGGTCATGGCACCAATAGACAAGTCGAAAGAGTTTGTTGCGAGTGGCACCAAAAATGCCAAGGCCAACATTCCGATAGCAACGTTCTCACCCAAGATGAGTTTGAAGCTTGCAATACTTAAAAAAGTGTCGGGCTTCCAGATGCCAAAGATGACAACGAAAACTCCGGCGAGATACAAAGCACTGAGTCGGTCAATGCCTAAACGAGTAAGCATTGATTTCTGTGGTGCACTTGCGGTTGATTCTGTAGTTGACACAGGTATTCCTTTCACAAACGAATAAAAATAAAACGGGTTACGAGGCGGTTGCCATGCTGGAACCAGCAAGCAACAATTGATCAATTTTTTCTGCAGACAAGCCAGATGATCTGGTGAGCGTGTTGGCAATTTGCCCGCGGTACATCACCACAACACGGTCGCATACGCGAGCAAGTTCTGCGGTGTCGGTAGAGCACACCACAATGGCTGTTCCATCGGCTGCTGCTTGGTCGACAAAAGCGTGAATTTCTTCTTTCGCGCCAATGTCTACACCTTGGGTTGGTTCATCGAGCAACAACACTTTTGGATTCAACCGAAAGCTGCGGGCCATCATTACTTTTTGCTGGTTTCCACCAGACAATGTGGCAACAGGAACTTCAGTACCAGCAGTAACAACAGAAAGTTTCTTGACCCATTCAGCTGCTTCTGCTTTTTCATCTTTATGACTGAGACGCAAGCCATGTGCATTGCGCTCTACATTGCTGATGGTGATGTTTGCGCGCACGCTCATGAGCGCAAGAATGCCGTTGCGCAAACGGTCGACAGGAACAAACGACAAGCCCTTGGTGAGCGACTCACGTGGGTCGCCGCCTTTGAGTTCTTCACCATCGATGAGAACACTTCCCTGTCGCGTTAACGCGCCTGCCAAAGTGCCCACCATGGTGTCGCGCCCCGAGCCGGTGAGCCCAACGATGCCAAGCACTTCGCCTGGCTGAACAGAAAACGACACACCGTTAATGCCGGCTCCAACAAGGCCTTGCACTTGCAAGCGGGGAGCAAGCGAAGCATCGACCGTACGGTTTGCGGCAACGGAGGTGACTCCTCGGCCCACAATCATTTCAATGAGGGAATCCATGTTGAGATCTTTGGTGGCCTTGGTGCCCACTACTTTGCCGTCGCGCAATACCGTGACGCGATCGGTGATGTCGAACACCTCTTCTAAGTGGTGGGAAACGAACACAACACTGATGCCGCGCTTGGTAAGGCGGCGAACGGCCTCGAACAATGTGTCGACGTCGGCTCCGGGCAATGATGCCGTTGGCTCATCGAGCACCAAAATGGAAATACCTTCTTTAGTGTCTTGCAAAGCTCGAGCAATGGCCACGCCGGTACGGGCAGCTGCACCCAAGGTGGCAACCGGGGCACGTACATTGATGTCGAAACCCAAGTCGAGGAGAGCCTGCTTGGCCCGCTTGGTTTCAGCAGCCCAGTTGATGCGATTGCCAAAGCCTGTGTCGTAGCCAAACCCGAGGGCAAGGTTTTCCACAGTGCTGACAGCCTCCACGAGGCCAAGGTCTTGGTGTACAAAGCGAATGCCGGCTTCGTGGGCGGCAACTGCGCTTCCCATGGCGAAATCATGTCCGCGCATGGTGACCACGAAATTGGCGTCTGGCTGGTGGAAACCGGCCAAAATCTTAATGAGAGTGCTCTTACCTGAGCCGTTTTGGCCAACGAGGGCATGAACTTCGCCCTCTTCAATATCGAGTGCCACATCATTCAGGGCCACTTGGCCTGGAAACGTCTTCGAAAGTGAATGAATATGGAGTGTTGTAGCCACTGTAGTTGTCTCTCCCCCATCATGTGACGTGCGTCTCAGAGCGTACATCATCTGCGTATGTGATCAATTGCTGATTTCTGAAGGAAGTTCTACTAAAGATCTCTTGGTTTATCCAATTTCCCTCAGTAAGGTTCAACAGTCGTTCTCAGACTATCTGAAACGGCACCTTCCAATACACCACTAAAAGGGGAATACATTGCGTAAATCAACCGTTCGGGTTGCTGCTGCTGTGTTTGCTTTGGGTCTTTTCGCTGCCGCTTGCGGTAGTGACTCAGATTCTTCAGCTACAGAAGACACAGTTGCAACAGAAGACACCATGGCCACTGAAGACACTGCAGCTCCTGCAGTTGACGAAGTTGCTGCCGCTAAAGAAGCTGCTGCACAAGCAGTTACCATTCCAGAAAACATCGCGTTGACCGTTGCTGCTTCAGCAACACCTCCAACCGGTAAAAAAGTTGCTTGGATTTCTTGTGAGCTCCCAAGCTGCCCAGAAGTAGGCGAAGACTGGCCAGCAATTGCCAAACTCCTCGGCTGGGAACTTAAGGTCATCAACGTCAAGAGCTTTGAACCAGCTCCTGGTATTCAGCAGGCACTCGACTGGGGCGCAAACTACATCGCCATCTCGGGTTCACCAATTGCTCTTTACCAAGCACAGTTCGATGCAGGTATTGCAAAAGGCGTGAAGTTCACCTCGGCATACACCACCGACAAGCCACAGGGCGTTGACGGCGGTATCCAAGGTCTTCTCACCACTGTTGGTGATGCTTCCTATGTAGAAATGGCAATGAAGTCATTTGCTCCTTGGATCATCGCAGACAGCAATGCAGCTGCAAACGTAGTAATGGTCAACATTCGCGACTTCCCAGTTCTCGTATCTGAAGAAGAAGCAATGAAGGCTGGCCTTGCTGCTGGTTGTGCAAAGTGCACCTTCGACGTTATTCCAGTCACCATTGAAGACCTTGGCGCTGGCAAAGTTCCACAGGCTGTGGCTTCATACCTCCAAGAGCACAAAGATGTGAACTACGTTCACTTCGCTTTCGGTGGCTTGCCAACAGGTGTAAGTGCTGCATTGAAGACCGCTGGCATCACAAACGTGAAGCTTGTTGGTGGAGACTTCTCAGCACCAAACTTGCAAGAAGTAGTTGACGGTACACATGCTGCATGGACCTCAAACCCTAAGGCTGAGGCTTCATGGGTTATGGCTCACGCAATGGTGCTCGACTCATTAGGTGATACATACACCGAAGAGCGCACTGGTGCTGAACTTCAGACATTCATTGTTGATACACCAGAAGCTGCTAAGGCAATTCTTGACGGTGGCGGCCTCCAGAACTGGAAGGGTCCAAAGACCCAGGCCGATCAGTTCAAGGCTCTCTGGAACATTAAGTAAGAACTACTTTCTCTCACGAGAAAGAAAAGGGCGGGTGCTTCGGCACCCGCCCTTTTACTATTTCTCAGTACCTTTTCCGACATAGAATAGATATGTGACAAAGATGCGTTCAGCAAATAGCAGCATGCAGCGCGTTGTCTCAAGGTCGACCGTCCAGACTCAGAGTGATGACCTCGATTACTGGCGTACCATTCCTATTGCACAACGAGTTGCCGTGGTTGAAGTACTAAGACAACGCATGTTTGGGGAAAACAATGGAACTCGACAAGGACTTCAACGAGTTTGTCGAATTATTCATCGCGCATGACGTCCAATTTCTGATCATTGGTGGCTACGCGCTTGCAGCACACGGTTTGCCGAGAGCAACAGGAGACCTAGACGCTTGGGTGTGGGCAACTGAAACTAATGCGACCAAAATCATTACAGCGCTCAATGCATTCGGTTTTGCGGATGTCGGTATCAGTGTCGGTGACTTTTCACGGGAAGATTCAGTCATTCAGTTGGGCTTTCCGCCGTATCGAATAGACATTCTCACGTCCATTGATGGTTTGGAATTTACTGAAGCATGGGCCAGACGTGTGATGGTTCGCATCAACAATATGGACGTGCCATTCATCAGCCGCAGTGATCTGATTATTAATAAAACAGCTGTTGGGCGACCACAAGATATTGCAGACGTTCAGCGCCTTACAGAATGATGTTTTAGCTCAGCAAGCTAGCGAGTGCCCATGCAGCGGCAATGCCACCAATAACAGCCATGGTTACGGTGCGCGCAATAGGTGCACGCGGAAGATCTTCTTCGCTCTTTGGGCGTGGTGGCGGTTTCACAATGGCAAGCACGTTGCCGGCGCAGAGTGCACCGCCCAATGCAAGAACGAGATACGCCAAAAGATCGTCACCCAGAAACATGTGTCATTGTCCTTTTGCTGTGAAGTTTTCAAAGCGGGTGTAGTTCGCTTGAAACACTAAGCGCACGTCGCCAATTGCACCGGCGCGATGCTTGGCCACATTGAGATACGCATCGGCTTTGCGCTGCGGATCGTCTTCGTAAACACCTGGGCGGTACAAGAACATCACGACGTCGGCGTCTTGCTCAAGCGCACCCGACTCGCGAAGGTCAGACAATGTGGGTCGCTTATCTTGACGTTGTTCCAGACCACGACTCAACTGACTGAGAGCGACAACGGGGATTTTAAAATCGCGTGCCAAAATTTTTAAGTTACGACTGATTTCGCTGACCTCAAGTTGACGGTTTTCTGAACCAGAGTTGCCACCCATGAGCTGCAAGTAGTCGATAACGATCATGCCGATGCCGTCGTACTGTGAAGCAATACGTCGCGCCTTTGCACGAATTTCCATCACAGTGACCGATGAGTTGTCGTCGATATACAACGGAATGGACAGGCGCCCGATGGCGCGGCCAATGCGGCGCCAGTCTTCGTCGTTCAAGCGGCCGCTGCGCAGCTTTGCACTATCGACTCGCGCTTCGCTCGACAAAATACGTTGTGATAATTCGGCACGGCCCATTTCCAAGGAGAAAAACAAAACAGGCTTTTGCGTAATGGTGGCCACGTTGACGGCCATGCCCATTGCGAATGCGCTCTTACCCATTGCAGGGCGCGCACCAATAATGTTGAGCGTGCCGGGTTGAAAGCCCGACAACAAATCGTCGAGATCGTTGAAGCCCGAGGGCACACCAGTAATGGGGTCGCCGCGCTCCATGATGTCTTCGAGATGCGTCATGGTCTCTGGCATGAGGTCGTTGATGCGCACTAAAGAATCGGTGACTTGGTTTTGCGCCACGTCGAAAATGCGCGACTCGGCTTGGTCGAGCGCATTTTCAATATTGTCGGGCTGGCTGTAGGCAATTTCCGCAATAGAAGACGCTGCGCTAATGAGGCCACGCAAGAGTGCGGTTTCGCGCACGATGCGTGCATAGCGGTCGGCGCTCGACACGGCAGGGGTGCGGTTTTGTAGGTCGACTAAGTAGTCGATTCCACCAACGGTGTCGATGAGGCCGGCGCGCTGCAGTTTGTCGGACACCGTGACCACGTCGACAGGTTCGCCCATGGTGGTGAGTGCTTGAATGGCATCGTAAATATGTTGGTGCGCTGGCTTGTAAAAATCGCCAGGTGCAACGCCGCGTTCCGAGCACGCGCCAATGGCGTCTTTCGACAACAACATGGCGCCGAGCAACGAGACCTCGGCATCGAGGTTGTGTGGCGGCACGCGAGCGGTGACGCGTGGCGCTGAAGCGTTGTATGTATCGGACACGACTCTTACCTTGCCTGAGATACCTTGTGGATTACTAGGGGTAAGACTTGTGGATAAGCCTGTGTGTAAGCCTGTGCTGTATCGAGTGCGTTCTGTGGATAACTATTGTGCGACGACATCGACCGAGACAGTGCTCGTGACGTCGTGGTACAACGAGACCACTACAGAATGCTTGCCCAATGTACGAATAGGAGCTTCGATGTCAACATCGCGGCGCTCAATTTCGATACCCGTTTGGCTCTTCACAGCAGCCACGATGTCGGCACTAGTAACCGAACCGAACAAACGGCCTTCGTTACCAGCCTTAGCGGGCACTGACAAAGTCACAGCGTTCAAACGCGCTGCAACTTCAAGTGCTGCTTCGCGAGTGGCGCGCTCTTTAGCGGCACGTGCTTTGCGCATTGCTGCTGCTTGTGCCACTGCACCATCGGTTGCGGTGATGGCATGACCATTGGGCAACAAGAAGTTGCGGGCATGACCGTCGGCCACGTTGACGATGTCGCCACGGTTGCCGAGACCTTTAATGTCGCTACGCAAAATGACTTTTAACATCAGGCTTCCTCACCATTCGTTTCGATTTCTACAACATCGGTGTTCTCTGTTGCTGCAACTGCAGTTTCACGAGGTGCGTACTTGTCGCCACGCTCTCCGCGGTCACCGCGGTCACCGCGGTCGCCACGATCTTCACGATCTTCACGATCGGAACCGGGGCGTGGTGCACGAGTAGAAGACACGCGCTTGGCGTATGGCAAGAGAGCCATTTCACGAGCGTTTTTCACAGCATTAGCAATATCGCGCTGCTGTTGAACTGTGGTGCCGGCAATGCGCTGACCGCGGATTTTGGAGCGGTCAGACATGAAGCGCTGCAGCAAGTTGATGTCTTTATAGTCAACAAACTTCACGCGCTCGGTGTCGATGGCGTTTGGCTTCTTTTTTCCGGTTTTACGAATGGCGGCTTTCGCCATACGGATTTTGTTTGATTTGCTAGTCATGTTTCTCTCTGCAGTTTCGTTCTAGAAGGGTTCTTCTTCCCCACCCATGTATGGGTCGGGAGAGGTGTTGCTGGATGCTCCGCGGGGGGCGGCGGCTTCGCCACCTTGGCGGGATTGACGCTCAACTTGGGCTGTTGCCCAACGCAAGCTTGGTCCGATTTCGTCGGCCACGACTTCAATTGCCGTGCGCTTATCGCCTTCACGGGTGGTGTATTCACGCTGCTCGAGACGCCCAGTAACGATGACGCGGGTACCTTTAGTAAAGGTTGCCGCTGCGTTTTCGCCGAGTTGGCCCCAAGCAGTGATATTGAAGTACGAGGTTTGCTCTTGCCATTCACCATTGACCTGATAACGACGGCCAACGGCGATTCCAAATGAGGCCACGCCGCGTCCACCAGTGGTGAAGCGCAGTTCTGGGTCTCGGGTGAGGTTGCCGACAAGGGTGATGGAGTTCTCTGACATATGTATCTCCTCTACGTAAGTAGTTTGTGGAACTTTTCGTGAACGAAAAGCCGACTACGCACTCGCCGACATCATGCCGCGGCGTGCTGCTTCGTGGTCGGGCAAGCGCATGAGCTTGTGACGAACCACTTCGTCGGCAATACGGAGCGTGCGCTCAACTTCATCTAAAGCTCCACCAAGAGCCTCGAGGTTGTAGACGACGTAATAGCCATCTTCTTTTTTATTGATGGGATACGCGAAACGGCGCTTGCCCCACCAATCGGGGTTTCCGTGAATGCTGGCACCAACGGCAGTGATGGAAGCCGTGATGGCCTTCACCTGCAACTGCGCTGCATTGTCGTCGAGGTCTCCACTGAGGATGACCATTAATTCATAAGCACGTTTCATGTGCATGTACTCCCTTCGGACACGGTACGGACCGTGGCCCCGTGAGGGGCAGGGTGGATAAGGAAATGAAAGCGTATCGGCAAGACGTAGCAACACGACGACGAGGCAGGGCACTTTCCATTGCCTT
>WLST01000058.1 GCA_009711295.1 Actinomycetota bacterium
AGCGGTAACGCTTTTTGATCGATGCGGTCGAGTTGGTACGGCGCTCCAAGTTGAACAGGTGGGATGTCTCTTTTACGTACGGCCACATTTTGAGTAACACGTTTCACCCGCACGTCGCGCCTCAATGCATTTGCTGCGGTTTCACTGAGATCGGTGGCAAAACCACCGAGCGCATAGCGAAAAATATTGAACCTTTTTGCACCCAAGTTCCTACTAACAGCAACAACTTCATCAATATCGCTGCGGTGATGCACGGTCACGATGTAAGCACGTTTCTGCACAGCCGCATTCGCCATGGGCGCCGGAACTACAGATACACCGAAGACAAGAGAAAGGATTGTCACGATGACATATCGCGACAATTTTTGCATGTAGATCTACTTTTTGGAGATTTTTGCTTGAAGGGCGGCAAGGCGCTCAGCAAACCATGGCTGGCGAGTACTCCACACCTGTGGCTCGATTTCTCGCTTCACTGCATCATGATGGGCATCGATTCCCGACATCGCCTGAATTGTTTCTTTCGTGACTTTCAGTAACTCACGTGGCGCCGATGCTGCACGAGCCGCCATTTCATGTGCAGTAGCAAGTAGCGCATCGTCGTCGACACACTTCCAGACGAGGCCCACTCTTTCAGCTTCGGCGCCATCAAGAATTTCACCGAAAATGACTGTTGCCATTGTTGCCTGAGGTCCAGCAATGCGGCGCAACATCCAGGTGTGCCCACCACCAGGGTGAATACCAATCTGTAAAAACCGCGTGTCGAACTTTGCTCGCCGTGCTGCTAGGCGCACGTCACAACCAAGGGCAAGGTTCATTCCCGCACCAACCGCTGCACCATTCACCGCAGCAATGGTGGGAAGTGGGCTACGCGCAATGCGTAAAAAGCCTTCATAAATATTCGACAAGCTTTCTGGTGTTGCCGTGGCAAGATTTCCTAAGTTGGCACCAGCACAAAAGGCGGGGGCAGCACCGGTGACCACAATTGCTCCGATGGTCGAATCGTTCTCAACATCGTCCATCGCGGCCAAAATGTCGGCGACCATGGGTGCGGTCAAAGTGTTACGTTCGGTCGGATTATTTAAGGTAAGTGTTGCAACCCCATCAGATTTATCGACTATGACAAGACTCATTTCCACATTCTGTCACGGTGGCGGATCATCTCCCACTTCTGTCACTTCCCTTTTGCGTGTCAGTATGGAGGCATGTCAGATTCTGTTGTCCTTCTTGAAGTTTCCGAGCGCATCGCCACCATTACCCTCAATCGCCCTGGCGCGCGCAATGCCCTGAGTAGTGAAGTACTTCGGCTCCTCGCCGAGCTCATGAAAGAAGCCGACGCCCGCGATGACGTCGATGTCATCATCCTCACTGGTGCCGACCCGGCCTTTACCGCCGGACTCGACCTGAAAGAACTGGGCGATGCCTCAAGCAACTTGCTGGGCGGTACAGGTGCAGACGGAACACCCAATTCCGATGGCGTGCGTGGCCCATTTCCAAAATTGGTGAAGCCACTCATCGGCGCCATCAACGGTGTGGCCGTCACCGGCGGGTTCGAACTTGCTCTCAACTGTGACTTTCTCATCGCTTCAGAAAATGCCAAGTTTGGCGACACTCATGCCCGCGTTGGCGTGATGCCGGGATGGGGGCTCTCAGTACTTTTGCCACAGGCAATTGGTGTTCGCCGAGCACGCGAAATGAGCTTCACCGGAAACTTTATGGATGCAAACGAAGCGTATGAATACGGATTAGTGAACCACGTCGTGCCTCACGCCGAACTGATCCCCTTCACCCGCAAAATTGCACTCGACATTATTGGCAATGAGCAAAGCGGCGTACAAACCATCCGCAATACATATTCCCTTACCACCACCGATGCCGATGCGTGGACTACTGAGGCCGCTGAAGCAAAGGCATGGCGGAAACGTTCATTCAGCGCCGACGCAGTTGCAGAACGACGCGACAAAATTATGCAGCGAGGCCGCCAGCAGTAGTACTAACGGTTGCGTTCTGCCTCGGCATGAACTTCAATACCGCCGCGAGGACGTTGGGTGAGAGCGACCCGAACAAACTCGGGCTGAACTGTCGTCATAATTTCATCGGCAATTTCGGCAGCCAGTGCTTCTGCGAACACGGCACGATCGCGAAACTTCCATAGATAAAGTTTTAAAGATTTCGACTCAACGCATGACTTACGCGGGCGATATTCAATGACGACGGCCGACACATCGGGCTGCTGGGTGACGGGGCAGACCGAGCTCAGCTCATCGGTAGTGAAACGAACAAGCGTGACGTGTTCAGGCGCAGGAAACACCTCAACGTGTTCAATGGGATGGCGTACGGTTTGACCGAGAACAGTGAGTTCCATGCCTCAATGCTAACGGCGCTCAACGCGTGGGCAAGAGTGAACTTAAGGCAATTTGTGGGCGGGGCCCAACGTGTGAAATGACCTCTGCGGCAGCAATATGCCCCAACGTGGCACATGCGTGCAAGCTCATACCACGGGTATACCCGTAAAGGAAACCAGCTGCATATAGGTCGCCTGCACCCGTGGTATCGATGACTTGGTCAACGGGTTGTGCCGCCACTTCAACGACCCCATCTTTCGTAACAACAACCGACCCCAGTTCGCTTCGGGTGATGGCAGCAACACTGCAGTCTTGACGCAACTGCGTTACAGCAAACTCAAAGGTATCGGTTTCATACAGTGCCAACAGCTCTGCTTCATTGCCAAAAAGGATGTCGATCTCATCAGAAATCAATGCCCGAAAATCGGCACGGTGGCGGTCTACGCAAAATGAGTCACTCAATGTGAGCGATACCTGACGGTTGTGTTGGTGTGCAATTTCTGCAGCAGCACGAAAGGCAATTTTTGCTTCGGGCTGATCATACAAATACCCCTCTAAATACAAAACTGCTCCCGCGGCAATTGCACCTTGGTCGAGATCTGCCGGGGTAAGCAAAGAAGAAATACCAAGAAACGTATTCATCGTGCGTTGTGCATCGGGGGTAACAGCAATGATGCATCTTCCGGTCGGCACTGAATTTCCACCTTGTGGACGTTTGAAATCGACCCCAACAACTTTCATGTCGGAACTAAAGGTGTCGCCTAATGCATCATCGGCAACTTTGCCCATGTACGCAGCGCGACCACCAAAACTTGCAATTCCGCACATGGTGTTTGCAGCCGATCCACCGCTCATTTCCACGCCGCCTTGTAACGCTCCGTAGAGAGCTACTGCCCGATCTGTATCGACTAAGGCCATTGAGCCCTTAACGAGTTGTTGCTGCTCAAGAAAAGCATCATTGGTCTGGGCGATGACGTCGACCAAGGCATTACCCAGACCTACTACGTCGTAGGAAATTCCGGGATTGCTGGTGAGGTCACGGGGAACAAAAGTGATGTCTGACACGGTTACTTACCGTAGTACCACCAAGGCCCATTGACCACTAACGTCCTACAGATGGAGAACAACACTTCCCCCCATCTTGCTCAGCCATATCGACTTCCTCGGCACATCGTTCCTACCCGTTACGACCTGCAGCTCACGCCTCACCTCTCTCATGCCACATTTGATGGTGAAGTTGTTATTGCCGCCAACGTATTGAATCAAGCAGCCGAGATCGTGCTCAATGCAAAAGCCCTCACTATTCATCAGGTGCAGGTCAACGGTGCCATAGCCACCTTTTCTCTCCATACCGAGACCGAACGTTTAGTTATTACGCCCGAAGTGCCATTGCAACCCGGAACCGCAGCCATCTCTATTTCCTTTTCTGGAGTGTTAAACGATTCACTACGCGGCTTCTATCGTTCTACTTACACCGATGAAAATGGTGTTGAGAAAGTTATTGCAGCAACTCAAATGCAGTCAACAGATTGTCGGCAGGCTTTCCCTTGCTGGGATGAGCCCGATTTCAAGGCCGTTTTTGGCATCACCTTGGTTGTTGACGAGCAGCACCTGGCAATTTCCAACGGCGCTGAAGTGAGTCGTACCCCCGCCACACCAGGGCGCGTATCTGTGCGATTTGCCGACACCATGTCGATGTCTACCTACATTGTTGCTTTCATTGTGGGTCCGCTAGAAGCGACGGAACCTATTGACGTCGACGGCACTCCATTGCGCATCATTCACGTTCCGGGCAAATCACACCTCACAGACTTCGGAAAAAGAGTTGGTGCATTTTCACTGAAGTGGTTTCAAGACTATTACGGCATTCGCTACCCAGCAGCAAAGCTTGATCTCGTTGCCATGCCCGATTTTGCTGCAGGCGCAATGGAAAACATCGGGTGTATTACATTCCGCGAAGTACTCCTCCTTGTTGACCCGGAAAAAAGCACGCAGATGGATCAGCAACTCGTTGCCGACGTTGTCTCACATGAAAATGCTCATATGTGGTTTGGAGACCTCGTCACTATGAAGTGGTGGAACGGTATTTGGCTGAACGAAGCTTTTGCCACATTCATGGAAGTGGCTGCAGTAGATGCCTTCGCACCTCAGTGGAAGAGGTGGACATCATTTGGCCTCGAGCGCAGCGCCGCTTTTGAAGTTGACTCGCTTGCCAGCACACGCCCCGTGGAGTTCCCTGTGGAATCTCCTAACGACTGCGAAGGCATGTTCGATGTACTCACGTATCAAAAAGGCGGCGCACTCTTACGCATGCTCGAGATGTATCTCGGCCAAGAAGAATTTCGCGCAGGTGTGAGCAAGTACTTGCGTGCCCATGCCTATAGCAATACCGAGACAAATGACCTCTGGGATTCCATCGAAGCAAGCGTCAAAGAACACAACGGCGATGCCCCAGTACGTGCGCTCATGGATTCATGGATCTGGCAACCCGGATATCCACTCATCTCAGCATCACTGCGTAATAACCAACTGCACCTTAAACAACAGCGCTTTTCTTTCGACAACACGGCATACGACACGGTGTGGATGGCACCTGTTCACCTGCGCAACGGCAAGTCACGCGAGCACAGTGCCGAATCAAAGGTTCTGCTTTCCACTCCAGAAATGCTTGTGAATCTCCCACATCCAAATGACCCCATTGTCGTGAATGCAGAAGGACACGGTTTCTATCGGGTTGCCTATTCATCTGAATTACTTCGCCGCCTTGATGCAACTACTATTCGCGGACTCAGCGTTATTGAACGATATAACTTGGTCGACGACGCTTGGAATGCTGTTGTTGCAGGGCGACTCGAAGCAATTGATTTTCTCAACTTTGTGAGTGGCTTCATTGCAGAACGCGATCTTGCCGTGTGGCAGGCCATCGCCATTGGCATTCGCGGTTGCGGACGGCTCTTGCCTGGTCACCAACAAGGCCCTATTCAACAACGCATTGCCGCCCTTGCTGGTCCGGCATTAAACGACATCGGGTGGGAACCCACGCATAACGAAGATGATCTTCGTGGCAAATTACGCGGTCTTCTCATTGTGCTTCTCGCCTGCGATGCCGGCAACAGCGATGCCCAAAATACCGCACGAGCATTTTTTGCTCAATCAGAGGCCGGACAGCAAGTTCACCCTGAAGTGATAGCTGCAGCAACAACAGTGGTTGCATCAACAGGTGGTGAAAAAGAGTTTGAATTCTTCATTGATCGTTTCAAAAATGGAGCGCTCCCCCAAGATCAAGAGCGAGCTTTATACGCACTCGCCGACTTTCAGTCACCCGAGCTCATTGGCCGTGCATGTGCCTTTGCATTTTCTCCTGAAGTAAAGACACAAGATGCTCCTTTTCTTTTGAGTCGCATCATGAACAACCGCGAACACGGAGAAATTGCATGGAACGTAGTTCGTGAACGCTGGAGCGAGGCAAATGCGGCTTTCCCTGTGAGCACCATTGTGCGCATGGTTTCCCCGGTGCGCACCCTCAACACACCAGAACTACAGGCAAGTGCCGCAGAGTTCTTCACAAGTCACCCCATTCCACAGTCGGTCAAAATGCTTGAACAAATTTTGGAACGGCAACGAGTGAACACGGCATTGCGTCTGCGCGAAGAGGTACGCCTCTTTGCCGCGCTTAACGCCACAGTCAATTCATCATTTAGGTGAAGTTTCAACGCGAAGCAGTTGCGACCAATTCACCTTTCACAAACATGTCTTGCATCTCGCGTTTGAGGAACTTCCCTGCGGCATTTCGCGGCAACGCCTCTTTCATCACAATGACATGTGCAGGAATTTTGTAATTGGCAATCTTTCCATCGAGAAATGTCCAGATTTCCTCAGGTGTGAGCTCTGCGCCATCGTTCGGCAAAATCGCAACCGCAACCTCTTCGCCTAATCGTTCGTGAGGAACACCGAAAACAGCAACTTCGTGCACTTTGGGGTGCTCGTAAATGGAGCTTTCCACTTCGGCACAGAAGATATTTTCACCACCACGCAGAATCATGTCTTTCACGCGGTCTTCTACGTAGACGAATCCGTCTTCATCGACACGACCAATATCGCCAGAACGTAACCATCCATCGACAATGGTTTCTGCTGTGGCATCGGGGCGATTCCAGTATCCACGAATGAGCGTGGGCCCAAAGAACCAAATTTCGCCACGCTCACCAACTGGCAATGGACGCAGCTGTTCATCGCGCACTTCTAATTTCATGGGTAAACATGTGCGACCTGTGCTGGTGGGGTGCGTAATGTAATCAGCCCCTCTGTTGCCAGGACCAAAGGCATTCGTTTCGGTCATGCCATAGCCCAGTTGTGGTCCGCCACCTGTGAAACTCTTAGAGACCTTGTCAACAAGCGCTGCGGGTGCTGGCGCCCCACCGCCACCAATTGCTCTCATGCTCGACATATCGAACTCGTTGAAGCGTGGATGGTTCACAAGATCCCAGCTTTGCGTGGGAACACCAACAAAATTCGTTACTTTCTCTCGCGAAATGAGCTCAAGAGCTTTCTCAGCATCCCACTTGTACATGATGACCAGTTTCAATCCAGCTACCCAACAACTCATCATGACTGGAATGCAACCAGTGACATGGAAGAGCGGCACGATGAGAATGAAACTTGTAGGCAATGCATTGGGGTCTGGTTTTGACCCTTCACGCAGGTTGTCTACTGCAAGGCGCAACGAGAAACCCATCAGCGCAGAAATAATTGCCCGGTGTGTCGATACAGCACCCTTTGGTCGCCCCGTTGTGCCTGAGGTGTACAAAATAGTGGCGTCGTCATCGGGAGAAATGTCGGCTCCGGGGTGCGCGCTTCCTAATGGCAGGTCTTTTTCCCACTGACCTACGCCTGCCGGAACATCGCCTTCGGCGCGCACAAGCAACATAGCGATCTTTTGCTTTTGGCAAAATGAATACGCCAATGCGAGTCGTTGGTCGTCGCATATGAGCACCTTCGACCCAGAGTCTTCGAGAGCAAATTCCATCTCGTCGGCGGTCCACCAGGAGTTCATTGAAACCGAGACAGCCCCTACAGAAATAATGGCAGCAAACGACATTACCCATTCGGGGTAGTTACGCATGGCTACTGCCACCCGGTCGCCTTTTTTGATGCCGTAGGTGTTGACCAAAAGGCAACTCAAAGCATCCACTTGCTGCATTGCTTCTGTGAAGCTCACACGTTCGTCTTCGTACACCAGAAATGGTTTGTCGCCATGTTGACGCGCTGCACCAAAGACATACCCCAAATGCGGTGGCGCATTTTTAAACACCTGCATGGTGATGCCATTTACTGAAGCATCAATTAATTCAAATGGTTGCCCTGGCGCTGTAAGTACAGCACTTGCTTCATCCCACGTATTTCCCATGTCATCCTCCACCCCGATGAGATGAGGATAGCCGCCAAAAAAGTTCTAAGCGGCGCGGTAATAGTTGTGGCGATAGCGACGGTTAATTTGCTGCTGACGAATTTGCACCAGCATGTAGCAATAGCCAACAAGGCTTAAAAATGCTGCACCAAATAAAAGCGTCATCAAACTTGACCCGGTGGTGAATGCAAGGAATAGCGACACGCCATTCACACTGAGAACCCCGTACAAAACATTCGCACGACGACGGCGCAACATTTCACGACCCGACATTGGGGCGAAGCCCACTTGACCATTTACTGGGCGGGGAATTCCTTGCGATGCAGTGTGGTGATGTGACCGGCCACTAGTAGGCGCTGCAACGGGGGCTCCACCGAGGCTTGAACGGCGCGCTGCTGGAGCTGGAGCGAAAGGGCGTGCCATGGCGCGCATCGGAGCGGCACTGCGACCATAGGGAGAAGGGTTGCCATAGGCACCGCGCTGCGGCACTCCCGATTGCAAGGTGTGCAGTTGGCGACGGAAAACATCAACTGAAGATTGAGGGCGGTCGATCTTGGAGCGGAAAATGGGAGGCAAAAGCACAGCAGCCCACATCGCTGCAACGATCAACAAAATGACTGTGCTCATGTAACTAGTGCCCTGACGTTGGTGAGAGGTATTTCCGTAACGCCTGAAAAGTCTAGGAGGAATCGGGAACCTTGACCACCAACACCCCTATTTGAGGCTCTTGTCACGCCAAAAATGTGATGTTTTGGGCACTTTTTGCTCGAAAATGAGCAAAAAGGCTCTAGTCCTCGAGACGCTGGTAGGTACCCGAGCGCCCGCCGGTCTTTTCCCACAGGGTGAGTTCGCTAATGACCATTGCCTTGTCGGCCGATTTACACATGTCGTAAATGGTGAGAGCGGCAACGGAACATGCATGAAGCGCTTCCATCTCGACACCCGTGCGATCGACCGTGTCGACCTGAACCTCAACTGCAACGTGATCGTCTGCAATGTTGAAGTTGACACTCACTGCACTGATGTAGAGCGGGTGACATAACGGAATCATGTCGGAGGTGCGTTTTGCTGCCTGAATACCGGCTACTCGCGCCACAGCAAGTACGTCGCCCTTTTTCACTTCTCGGTTCGCCACGGCTGCAGTGGTTGCTGGCGACATGAACACCTTGCAACGGGCAACTGCGCGGCGGTGCGTTGGCTCTTTTGGAGTGACGTCTACCATCCGGGCATGACCCGAAGGGTCGAGGTGACTAAAGGAGAGTTCCGACATGTGCAAAGCGTACAAGGGATCGCTCCTCTTCCTGACCGCTTCGCCTCTGCCAAGTATATACCCCTAGGGGTATATACTTGAGCTGCAGTACAACAACCGAGGACGCATGACTATCAACTTGAATTCCGATACCGATGTCATCAACACACCAGAACTACTAGCCGCTGGTGCTTTGCTCATAGATGTTCGCGAACCCGACGAATTTGCCGCTGGCACTATTCCTGGTGCTGTCAATATTCCACTCCAAGAATTCCTTTACCGCTTACCAACATTCGACACGTCAGTTCCTCTCGCCATTTTGTGCCGAAGCGGTAATCGCAGCGGTCAGGCAACTGAAATTTTTCGCGAAGCCGGATTTCAGGCGGTGAACCTGCAAGGCGGAATGCTCGCGTGGGATGC
>WLST01000059.1 GCA_009711295.1 Actinomycetota bacterium
CTTGCTGTGCCCGGAGACGTGGGCATTGCAAAAGATCGTGAGCATCTTGTGGCCACGGTAGAAAAGCATTTTGGGCGCATTGACATCTTGGTCAATAACGCAGGAATTTCCCGCACTGGCGGAATTGAAGTGGAGACCTTAGAAACATTTGAAGATGTGATGCAGGTGAACACTGTTGGCGTATGGCACCTCTGCAAATTGGCGGGAGTGGGAATGGTGGAACGCAAAAGTGGATGCGTCGTGAACATTGCTTCCATGCTTGGTCTTGTTGGAGCAACGCCAATTAAGCAAGCCAACTATTCAGCAAGTAAAGGTGCGGTCATCAATATGACGCGTGAGCTTGCATTGCAGTGGGCACGTAAAGGTATTCGTGTGAATTCGCTGTGCCCTGGTTGGTTTGAAACTGAAATGACAGCGGGCATGGAAAGCGATGAAGGCAGTCAGCGTTACATCACCACAAACTCACCAATGCCACGCATGGGCTTTGCCCACGAGCTCGATGGTGCGTTGCTCTTTTTGGCAAGTGATGCATCAAGTTTTATGACAGGGCAAAACGTTGTAGTAGATGGTGGCTGGACCGCACGTTAAATATTTGGCGTGAGGTGCGCCCACGGCGCGGCTGTTTCCAATTGTGCAGCTAAGCGAATGAGAATATCTTCGCGACCGAAAGCGCCAACGAGTTGAATGCCAACAGGTAACCCTTCGGCAGTCATGTGGAGCGGCAAGCTGATGGCGGGTTGACCAGTGGTATTGAACTGTGCAGTGAAGCCCATCCATTCACCAGCAATTTTGAGTGGAGCCATGGGGTCATTGGGGTTGTTCGCGGAAACACCAATAGCGAGTGGTGGGGCAGCGAGTGTTGGCGTGAGCAAAATATCCCAACCGTCTTCCCACCATTGTTGTACCGCACGCCGATACACGCCGTTGTCGTTAATGGCAAGTGCATAGTCGAGAGCACTTACTTTCGATGAATACTCGGCCATCACCCAATTCACTAGCTCAACATCGTTGTTTGTTACTTCACGGCCCAACATGGTTGCAATGCTTTGACGGCTCGTTGCCATGTTTGTTGACCACAGGGTCATGAATCGGCCACCTGCCTTGGGGTCGTTGATTGCTGCAGGGAAAGCAAGTTCAACGTGGTGACCGAGGGATTCCAATAACTGTGCGGCATTGTTGACCGCTGTTGCACAATCTGGGTGAATGGCGTTGCCATTGAAATGTGATTGAACAAACCCAATGCGTAATTTTCCAGGGTTCGCAGTGAGCTCGTCAACGTATGGGCGAAGTGGTGGTGGGGCAATGACGGTGTCACCGACACCAGGACCATGTACTGCATCGAGCATTGCTGCAATGTCACGCACGCTGCGCGAAACGGCAAGCTCCACACCGAGGTTTGTTTCCAAACGTGTAGGGCCAACGGAAATGCGGCCCTGCGACACTTTTAACCCCACAAGGCCAGAACAAGAAGCAGGCACACGAATAGAACCACCGCCATCACTGGCGTGAGCAATAGGAACCATGCCCGAGGCAACCGCTGCAGCAGCGCCACCACTTGAACCACCGGGAGTGAAGTTGGTGTTCCACGGGTTGCGTGTAGCACCCCACGCTTCAGGTTCGGTAACAGGCAAGCTGCCAAATTCGGGAGAGCTGGTGCGACCAAGAAAAACGAGATGCTGCTGTTTAAAGCGTGACACCAAAGTGGTGTCTGAGGTTGCAATGTAGTTGGCCTCTTTCAGCGCCTTATTGCCCTGCGAAATATGTTGCCCCTCGTACATGGTGTGGAGGTCTTTGAGGAGGAATGGAACGCCAGCAAATGGAGTGTTGGGGTTCGTTGCATCTACTTGCTTGGCGAGCTCGCGCCCATGGTTGAACCACGGAATGTTGACTGCATTCACCAACGGGTTCAACTGCTCGATGCGGGAAATTGCCGCTTCAGCCAATTCACCAGCGGTGACTTCTTTATTACGTACAAGTGCTGCCTGCGCAGTTGCATCGAGCCAACGCGTTTCTTCTGCAATGTTCCCCATGAAAACGTTCTAGCACGTTCGGCTCACCCGCTAGTCTGCCAAGACTGTGTCAAATGCTGTTTCTCCTTCAACGCCTCCTGAGTTAACTACTCGCGACGTGATTCGCGTACCTGCGGTACGCAACATGCTCATTTATTCCACCGCGCTGTACACGGGTCTCATGCTGCAAGCCGCAGCCCTTGGTAAGCAGGTGTACGACATTACGGGAAGAGAAATTGACATCGGATGGATCGGCCTTGTGGAGTTTTTACCCGCGGCATTTCTTGTTTTAGTGACCGGCATGGTGGCCGACAGATTCCAACGCAAAAAAATTGCCATGTTGGGAATTGTTGGTGAACTTGTTTCAGCTCTTGCACTGATGTTTTATGCCCGTACACACCCCACCGCAGTTGCCCCAATTTTCTTTATTACTTTTCTCTACGGCGTGTCGCGTGCGTTCATAGCACCAGCGGCACGTTCCATATGGCCAATGGTTGCTCCGGCAGGTGGACTACCGGCAGTGGTGGCACTGTCGTCGGCAACTTGGACCGGTGCAGCCATTCTTGGCCCTGCGTCGTCGGGTTTGTTGTACAGCGTCGACCCGTGGGTGGCATATGCGGTGGCATCGGGTCTCATATGTATTGGCCTGTTGAGTTTGATGCGAGTCAAAACGGGGCAAGCTGCAAATGAAGAAAATCGCGAGCGACCAACGCTGCACGATGCACTAGAAGGTTTGCGGTTCATTCGCCGTACCCCTATTTTGCTTGCGGCAATTTCTCTTGATCTCTTTGCGGTTCTCTTTGGCGGGGCGATTGCACTGCTGCCTGTCATTGCAGAAGAGCGTTTGCATGTAGGCGACGTTGCCTATGGATGGTTGCGAGCAGCAGCAGGTATTGGTGCCGCTGGCGTTGCGCTGTTCTTAGCTTTCCGACCTGCACGTCGACACATTGGTCGGTTGTTGTTTTTTGTTGTTGCAACTTTTGGTATTGCAACTGTGGTTCTGGGCCTCACGCATAGTTACCTTGTGGCGTTTGCGGCGGTCATCGTGCTGAGTGGCGCCGACATGGTGAGTGTGTTCATTCGTGGCTCCATTGTTCCACTCGTGACGCCCGATGATAAGCGTGGTCGTGTGCTTGCAGTAGAGAATGTGTTCATCGGCGCATCGAATGAACTTGGTGCATTTGAATCGGGAGTTGCTTCACAGGCATTCGGCGCGCCTGCTGCCGTGGTGGGCGGAGGTATTGCCACTGTTGGCATTGTCGGCCTCTTTTGGTTCTTGTTTCCCTCATTACGCAAGATCGACAGGTTTAGCGATCTTGAAAGTGATGACAATTCTCAATAGTCACGGTGACCTACATTGGGTGCATGCCAAAAGCAATTGAAAAACCCAGCAAAGTGGTGAAAGAGTTTCGCGAATTCATTGACCGCGGCAATGTGGTGGAAATTGGTGTTGCCTTCGTGATGGGTGCAACTTTCAAAACAATTATCGATGCCTTTGCCGGTGACGGGAAAGATAATCAAGGCATCTTGGGTGGAATTCTCGGCGCTATTTTTGGTGGCAAGCAACCCAACTTCAACAATAAAGGCCTCACACTCAATGGCAGTTTCTTGCCCTTTGGCACCTTGTTGTCGGCGGTCATCAACTTTTTGCTGGTGGCGTTTGTGATGTTCACCATCGTGAAGTTGTACAACAAGTTTCGTACTGCAGCTGCAGTTCCCTCTACAAATGATCTTTTAGCGGAGATTCGTGATGAATTGCGCAAAAGTAATGGCACTAGTCACTCATAATTGACTTGCTTTTCGGAACATTTGGCGGTGGACTAGAACTCTCATGTTGAACCGCAAAACTCTCCCCATCTTTCTCGCAACAGCATTTCTTGCTGTGGGAGTCTCGGCGTGTTCTCTCGTATCGGGTGATGCCAATGGGGGAGAACTCGACGGCGTGGGTCGTATTCCGGGAAATGATTTTGTAGGTGTCGCCACATTGCCGCCGAACCTTGCGTCTGATGTGAAGTTTCCCAAACTTGAAGGTGCTGTTTTGGGTTCGGTAGCCCAGGGAAACAACTTGCTCATGATTGGTGACTCCATCATGGCGTCTATTTCAAAGCGGTACGGCAACGAAGCATGTGGCCTCATGGTTCCGCAAGGCTGGAATGTTGCTCTTGAAGCAGAAGCGGGTCAGTTCGCTGAGTTTGCAAGCAAAGTACTCGACCGTCGCTGGAGTGAAGGCTGGGATGCAGTGGTCATTGGGCTCGGTTCCAACTACGACGGTAACAAAGAGCGTTATCGCACCGCCATGGAAAAAGCCATTGCTCGAGTCTCTCCATTACCCATACTTCTTGTGAACACCACGGAGTTTCGTAGTAAGCAAGCAGAAGTAAATGCCATTATTGAAGAGCTTGTTGCCGCTCATGAAAATATCTCGCTACTCGACTGGCGCACTATTTCAGCAACTCGCTCTTTGCGGTCGAACGACGGTATTCATCCGAGTCCCGATGGTCGCGTGGTGCTTGCCACTGCCATTGCACGGGCTGTTGGCATTGCACCAACGGCTCCGGGTGATTGCATGAAGGTTTACTTCCAAGACGACTCTCGGGTATTGCAGGGCGTGATGCCCACCACAACAGCCCTTGGTATGGGTGCTTCAACAACATTGGCGGGCAATTCCACCTCGTCGCCCGTGCCAGTGGCAACCACGATCCCTGCAGTTGCCACAACTGTCGCAACGGTTCCTGCAACAACGCTTCCCGTAGCTACAACTGTCGTTATTGCAACAACTATTGCCACACCAACTAGTGCTGCGCATGCAGGTTAAAACGAAAGTCACGCTGCCTATTTGAAATGGTGGTTGTTACTGAGCGTGAGTGGTGACACGATAGGTCGGTGCTTCAAGTCAATGCCATCACCGTCGAAATAGGCGGCAAGACCATTGTTGAAGGCGCAACCTTCACCGTGATGCCACGCGACAAGGTGGGCCTTGTGGGTCGCAATGGCGCAGGCAAGACCACGCTTTTCAAAACTCTCGGTGGCGACAACGACCCCACGAAGGGCGATATTTTGCGCAAAGGTGGCTATGGCTATCTGTCGCAAGATCCTCGTGCAGCTGGTCAGTTCGACGGACGACTTGCGGTGAACCATATTTTGTCGGGCCGCAATATTGACGAAGATCTCATTCGATTAGAAAAATTGCGCATTGGCATGGAAGAAAATGCCAGCGAAGCAAATATTCGCAAATACACCAAAGCTGAAGAAATGTTCCGCGACAAAGGCGGATACTCGGCCGATAGCGAAGCACGCTCCATTGCTGCAGGCTTAGGGCTCAAGCCCGACCGCCTCGATTTGCAGTTAGGTGTTCTCTCGGGTGGAGAGCGTCGTCGAGTTGAACTTGCGCGCATTTTGTTTGCAGGCAGCGACATGTTGTTGCTCGATGAGCCGACCAACCACCTCGACGTCGATGCAAAAAACTGGCTGCTGAACTTTTTGCGCCAATACCGTGGCGCTTTGCTTGTTATTAGCCACGACCTTGAGTTGCTCGATGAAGCAATTACTCGTGTGTTGCACCTCGACCGGCCTGGTGAAGACGAAGTGGGCACCTTGGTGGAATACAAAGGCACCTATACGCAATACAAAACTTCACGTGCCGACGATGAGCGCAGAACAGCGAAGAAAGCTGCAATGGAGTCGAAAGAAATTGACCGCCTGCAAACTTTGGTCGACCGCTTTGGTGCAAAAGCAACAAAAGCAAGCATGGCGCACAGCATTGAAAAGCGCATTGACCGTATGGAGTCAACTCGCACTAAGGCTGGTGCAAAAGATCGCGTCATGAAAGTGAAGTTCCCCGACCCGCCACAAGCTGGTGAAACGGTCATCACGGTGAGTCACTTGTCAAAGGCTTATGCAGGGCCAGCTATTTTTGAAGATGTCTCGTTTGATTTAGGTAGAGGTGAGCGACTGCTCATTTTGGGTCTGAACGGTGCGGGTAAAACGAGCTTGTTGCGTATTTTGGCTGGTGAAACAGAAGCGAACCTCGGCAACTTTGAGTTTGGCTACAAAGTGCAAATGGGTTACTACGCACAAGAGCACGACAACCTCGACCCACACGCCAACCTCATCGACCACATGCGTAAAGAAGCTCCGCCACAGTTGGCTCTTACCGAAACGCAATTACGTGGCTATTTGGGCATGTTCGGTCTCTCGGGAACCAAAGTGTTCCAAGAATCAGGAACGCTCTCGGGTGGAGAAAAAACCAAACTTGCTCTCGCCATGTTGATGGTGGGCCGCAATAACTTGCTCTTGCTCGACGAACCAACAAACAACCTCGACCCTGCGAGTCGCGAATCGATTGCCAACTCACTTTCCGATTGGAAGGGTGCAATTATTTTCGTGAGCCACGACCCTGAATTTGTTGAGCGGCTATCACCAACCAAAGTGCTCTTGCTGCCCGATGGCGAAGTGGATTACTTCAATAAGTCATGGCTCGACTTGGTGAGCCTCGCCTAGAGATATTCGTTCCTCTGCGAGTGATACGGTTTCGCTCATGAAAATAGGAATTTTTGGTGGAGCAATTACAAGTGGAAATCTCGAAGCCATTGTGGCCGAGGCGCGTGTCGTAGAACAAGATGGTTTCGCAAGCTATTGGGCGCCACAATTATTTGGCCACGATACTCTCACTGCTCTCGCAGTTGTTGGGCGAGAAGTTCCACGCATTGAACTTGGTACAGCGGTAGTACCCACGTACCCACGCCACCCCATGATGATGGCACAGCAGTGCCTCACGGTGAACGCAGCCACTAGTGGCAGATTGTGCTTAGGCATTGGACTCAGTCATAAAATTGTAATTGAGAACATGATGGGGATGTCATTCGACAAGCCGGTGCGCCACATGCGTGAGTACCTCACCATTCTCACTCAGATTGCGCAAACATCGAAAGTGTCATTCAGCGGTGAGGTGTATTCCGCTCATGCTGAAGTATCGGCTGCCGGATCCCAACCATTTTCTGTTGTAGTTGCTGCACTTGGCGAGCAAATGTTGCGAGTAACTGGTGCGCTTGCCGATGGCACACTCACCTGGTGCACAGGGCCAGCCACATTGTCGTCGCACACTATTCCTACGCTCAACCGCGCAGCCGATGAAGCAGGAAAGCCAACACCCCGCGTCATCGCGGCATTGCCAGTGTGTGTGACCCAAGATCGTGCAGGTGCCTTAGCACGCGCTTCTCAAACCTTTGCCATATACGGGCAGTTACCTAGTTACCGCGCCATGCTCGACCTCGAAGGTGCAGCGGGGCCAGCCGATATTGCCATTGTGGGAAGTGCAGCAGAAGTGTGTGAACGAGTAAGTGCATTGCGCGACATTGGTGTCACCGACTTTGGCGCAGTGGAATTTGGTGGAAACCCCGATGAAGTAGCAGCAACTCGTGCTGCCATGAAGTCACTTTTGTAGGAGATGCAATGGACTATTCCGAATATCAATTAGCGCGTGTTCAGGTAACTGATGGTATTGCTTCAGTTGTCATCAACAATCCACCCATCAATATCTTTGATCTTCCGCTTTATGGCGAGATGGCAAAACTTGCAGATCAACTCGCTAGCGATAGCGATGTACGGGTGGTGGTCTTAAGTTCGGACAACCCCGACTTCTTCATCCCTCACTTCGACGTGGGTCTTATATTGCAAATTCCGCAAAACTTGCCCACACCCACTGAACTCAACACGTTTACAAAAATGTGTGAAGCATTTCGCGAAATGCCCAAAGCAACTATTGCCGTCATCGAAGGCCGCATTGGCGGTGGGGGAAGCGAACTGGCGCTCAGTTGCGACATGCGTTTTGCGCTGCGTGGCAAGGCCGTTTTCAACCAGCCAGAAGTTGCGCTCGGTATTATTCCCGGCGGAAGTGGCACTGTGCGTCTATCGCGTTTAGTAGGGCGTTCGCGGGCACTGGAAGTGGTGCTTGGTTGTGACGATATTGACGCCGACACTGCCGAGCAATGGGGTTGGGTCAACCGCACGTTAAACAAAGACGAGTTGTGGCCTTTTGTGAATCGTATGGCTCAACGCATCGCATCGTTTCCGCCAGCAGCGGTGCAAGAAGCAAAGGCTGCAATTTTGCGCAGCGACCACAACATTCACGTTGAACTATTACAAGAAGCCATCGGCTTCAACAAGTTGCTCGCCGACCCGCAAGCACAACAAGCAATGCAAAACTTTATGGCGCGTGGTGGTCAAACCAGTGCAGGCGAAAAGCGATTAGGTGAGCTTGCTGGCGAATTGGGCTAACGCCCTTCTTTAGTGTTTGTTAATGGAAACAGGGCTGGGCTGATATGGCTTGTTCACCAAGTCAAAGAAGTCGTTTCCTTTGTCGTCAACCACAATGAACGCTGGAAAATCTTTCACTTCAATTTTCCACACTGCTTCCATGCCAAGCTCTGCGTACTCCAACACCTCAACTTTGGTAATGCAATCTTGGGCAAGGCGTGCAGCGGGGCCGCCAATGGAACCCAGGTAAAAACCGCCGTGCGTTTTGCAAGCATTGGTCACTTGAGCAGAGCGGTTGCCCTTAGCCAACATGATGAAACTGCCACCTTGTGCTTGGAACTCATCCACATATGAGTCCATGCGTCCGGCAGTGGTAGGGCCGAATGAGCCCGACGCCATGCCTGTAGGTGTTTTTGCTGGCCCTGCGTAGTACACGCAGAAATCTTTCATGTACTGCGGCATGCCGCCACCAGCGTCGATGCGCTCTTTGATTTTTGCGTGTGCAATGTCGCGTGCTACCACCATGGGGCCAGTGAGCATGACGCGAGTTTTCACGGGGTACTGCGACAACTTTTTGCGAATGTCGCTCATGGGTTGCGTGAGGTCAATTTGTACAACTTCACTGGCAAGTTGGTCTTCGGTTACTTCGGGCAAGAAACGTGCGGGGTCGGTTTCGAGTTCTTCAAGGAAAATGCCTTTGGCAGTAATTTTTCCTACTGCTTGACGGTCGGCACTGCACGACACCGCAAATGCAACAGGGCAACTTGCTCCGTGGCGAGGAAGGCGCACCACGCGTACGTCGTGACAGAAGTACTTGCCACCGAATTGCGCACCAATTCCTGTTTGTTGGGCGAGCTTCAACACTTTTTGCTCAAGTTCAACATCGCGAAACGCGTGGCCAAGTGCGCTACCAGCCGTGGGAAGCGAGTCGAGGTATCGAGCGCTGGCGAGCTTTGCAGTTTCCACTGCAATTTCTGCAGAGGTACCACCAATAACAACAGCAAGGTGATACGGCGGGCAGGCTGCTGTGCCGAGGGTTTTCATTTTGTCGAACAGCCAAGGCAAAAGTGCCTTTTC
>WLST01000006.1 GCA_009711295.1 Actinomycetota bacterium
ACTCTTTGGCAAATTAAGCGACATCTATGGTCGCAAACGCTTATTCCAAATTGCCATCATCACTTTTCTTGTTGGCTCAGTTGGTTGCGGAGTTGCACAGTCGATGTTGTCGCTCATTATTTCTCGCGGAGTTCAAGGAATTGGTGGCGGCGGACTCATGGCCATCGCATTCGTCATCATTGGCGATGTCGTGCCACCGCGCGAACGTGGACGCTATGTAGGTCTCATCACGAGTGTCTTTGCAGTTGGCAGCGTGGTCGGCCCGCTCATGGGCGGCTTCTTCGTCGAACAACTCAGCTGGCGCTGGATCTTCTTCATCAATATCCCAATTGGGCTTGTCGCGCTCATCATCACTTCACGTGCATTGCGCATGCCAGTGTTACGCCTCGACCGCAAGGTTGACTACTTAGGGGCAGCACTGCTGACTGGTTCAGTTACTTGCCTCATCCTCTTTTTGTCGTGGTCGTCAAAAGAATACGGATGGGGTTCTGCTATTTCGGTCGTTCTGGCAATCGCCGCGGCATTGCAAGCAGTCGGTTTTGTGCAATGGGAAAAGCGTGCTTCCGAGCCCATCATGCCGCTGCATCTTTTCCGCATCGATGTACTACGCGTCACCATTCCCCTCGTCACTTTTGCCGGCGTCATCATCTATGGCGCAAATGCATTTATTCCGCTGTACTTGCAGGCAATCACCGGTTTCTCTCCCACGAATTCTGGTTTATTGCTTGTACCCATCATGGTTGGCGTCACGCTCATGAGCGTTTCCACCGGACGCCGCATGGCCGTTACTGGCAAGTACAAACATTGGCCAATTTTTGGCGCAGCATCACTCAGCATTGGCATGGTTCTTTTATCTCAGATGTCGCGCAGCGGTCTAGGTCTTACATCAGCGCTCATTGGCATGTTCTGCGTTGGTGTTGGTATTGGCAGCATCATGCCAACAGCAACATTGGCCACTCAAAATGCTGTGGAGTGGAGCGACCTCGGCGTGGCAAGTTCTGTCATTACATTCTTCCGCACACTGGGTGGCGTTGTTGGTTTAGCTGCATTCGGTTCGTTACTGAATTCACATGTAGCTGGCAAAATTGATGAGAAGTATCTTCAAGCTCCACGACAAATCAAGAACTTAGAAGAACCACTTCGTAGTGATGTACTTCGCGTTCTTGGAGACGGAATCACCAGCTTGTATGCCGTGGCCATACCCATTGCCATCGTGGTGCTCATTATTGCTATTCGATTGCCAGAACGCCCGCTACGCAAAACCTCAGGCATGCAAGAAAGTAACGCTGCCGAATAATTATTCGCCGGCAGCCTTTGGCTCTTTCGGCAAACCAAGTACTCGTTCTCCCACAATGTTGCGCTGAATTTGGCTGGTGCCACCCCAAATAGTTTCCGAACGCGAAAAGAAGAACGACGACATCATGGGGCTCACTGGGTAACCCGCACGACGCTTATCGCGCGAAGTTCCTGGCCATGAACCAATGTCGGAACCTGCATCGACCAACATTGCTTCTGCTCCAAAAATGTCGAGTGCAAGCTCCAGCGCTGTTTTATGCATTTCAGACCAAAACATTTTGTTCGATGCACCAAGTGCAGCAACGCTGAGATCTTTTGTTTTATTCACCGTGGCGGTGAGTGAACGCAAACCGTTAATGCGGAGAATTTGAATTTTGGTGTAATAGGTCATGAGGCGCTGACGAATCATTGGGTCATCGATGATGCCGCGACGCTTCGCTGTAGCCACCATCAACTTGTATTCCTCTTCGAAACGGCGATATCCGGTTGTTGCACTCATGCCGCGCTCGAAGGCAAGTGTGCTGTTGGCAACTTGCCAACCGTTATTGACACCACCAACAACATTGTCTTTCGGACAACGAGCATCGGTAAAGAACACTTCACAGAACTCTGCGGTGCCGTCGGGCTGAACAATGCCGCGTACTTCAACACCCGGTTGCTTCATGGGCACCAACAAATAGGAAATGCCTTTGTGCTTTGGCGAATTGGGGTCGGTACGGGTGAGCAAGAAGCAATAGTCGGCGTGGTGGCCTTGTGTGGTCCAAACTTTTTGACCATTGATGACCCATTCATCGCCGTCAAGAACTGCTGTGGTTTTCAAACTTGCCAGGTCGCTTCCGCTGTTTGGCTCACTGAAGCCTTGACACCAGCGTGACTGACCACGCAGAATTTTGGGCAAGAAATCTTTCTTCTGCTCTTCTGTTCCCCACTGCAAAATGGTGGGGCCAACAAGAGTGTCACCAAAGAAGTCGGCGCGCATTGGAGCCTTTGCGTTGGCGAACTCTTCAGCAAGCACAACACCTTCCATCACGCTCAAACCGCGGCCACCATATTCCACTGGCCACGTAGCGCAGATCCATCCACCGCCATACAACTTTGCGGGCCACGACTCATTGAAGGCTTTGCGCTCGTCGGCGCTCATTTCAAAGCCTGCGTCGAACCACCCCGCGGGGAGGTTCTCTTTCAACCAGGTGCGGATTTCTCCACGAAACTTTTCGGCAGCGGCGGGGTAGGTCAATTCCATCCCCCCATCATTACCCACGGGTAGCGGTTTTGCGAAGTGCATCGGAATTTACGCAGTTGTCACAATTGGCACACATTGCCGAGACACACCTTTTGTACCTTTTCACCATGAGTTCAACCGCCCCAGCGCCTTCTCCATCTCTGAGCGCACTATCCGAGGCCGATCTTGCTGTTTTGCGGGTGCTTGTTGAGCGGTCGGGAAAGATCACCAGTCGTGACGACCTCAACAAACTTGCCGGCCTCAGTGGTTCACAACGGCGCTGCGAAGCGGTCCTTGTCAATTTGCGCAAAGTATTTGGCGAGGGGGCCATTGTCACCATTCGCCGTCGGGGCTGGATGCTCGACAATTCAGTGGCGGCAGTAGCAATCGCTCTGATTAACTCTCTGTAGCCATGTTTGCTTCCAGCGCTTCTTCATCGCTCGACATTGGCCGTCTTCTCTTTGAACTCGCCATCATCTTGTGCGGAGCAAAGGTCATTGCTGAAATCGCAGAGCGCTGTGGCGTACCCGCGGTACTCGGTGAAATTCTTGCTGGAGTTGTCATAGGGCCATCAGCGCTTGGTTGGGTAAGTCGCTCCGACACGTTGTTTGTTCTTGCCGAGCTCGGAGCAATTTTGTTGTTGCTTCAAGTGGGCATGGAAATGGACCTCAAAGAGTTACGCACCGTTGGACGTGCTGCGATGACTGTTGCGGTGATCGGTGTAATTCTGCCGATGAGTTTTGGCATGTTGGGCGGCATTGCCATGGGCGAGGAAGCACGCACTGCACTTTTTGTTGGTGCCACGCTCACCGCCACAAGTGTTGGTATCACCGCACGTGTATTTGGCGACCTCCGAGCGTTATCAACTAAAGAAGCACGCATTGTTCTTGGAGCAGCAGTAGCCGACGACGTACTTGGTCTCATTATTCTCACTGTCGTTTCACGAGTAGTGGAAAAAGGGTCTATTGGTATTGGAACCATCGCATCTACAACCGGTTTAGCAATCGCATTTCTTGCCATCAGCGGTTTCGTGGGCTTCACCGCTCTTCCCAAAATCATGGGAACAGTACTGAAACGAGCAAGTTCTCCAGCTGCCGCATCGGTCATTGCACTTGGAGTCACTTTGGGTTTTGCTAGTGCTGCAGAAGCTGCTCACTTGGCCCCCATTATTGGGGCCTTTGTTGCGGGCACTGCACTGGGGCGTTCACCAGGGCACGAGCGTGTAGCACGCGATATGTCGGCACTTGCTTCTGTGTTTGTGCCCATCTTCTTTTTGCAAATTGGCATCGACACCGACATTGCGGCACTTGTTCGACCAAAAGCTCTCGGCATTGCTGCAGTTCTCATTGTCATTGCGGTCGTCACAAAAGTTGCAGCCGGTTACGCAGCACGTTCCACCGGAGCAGACACGTTGCTCGTAGGCCTAGGAATGATTCCTCGCGGAGAAGTGGGCCTCATCTTTGCCACCATTGGTCTCAATGTCGGCGTGTTTAATGATGACATTCATGCCGCACTAGTTCTTGTTGTACTCGTTACAACAGTCATCACTCCTGCTCTTCTTCGCTGGCGCTTGAATCAGGGTGAAGCATCTGAGATTGATCTTGATATTTCTGCAGAAAGCGAACCTGCTGATGGTTGGCTTGCAGTTCGCGACGGCTCAATTGCCCTTGCGGCCACTCCACCCACTGCGGCAAGTGCTGTTCTCTTATTACAAGCGGCCGCGCTAGCCACCGACAACAAGCCAAGCGAAGAACTCATGGAGTGGGTTGCTGAACGCCGCACGCGCGACCTGCAGTGGAATCGTGATGCCACTACGCAGCTCCTGCATTTGCTTCGCGTCGGTTCACCACGCTCGTGGAGGCTCATTGAAATTTCTGGGCTCTTTGAACGAGCGCTGCCGGAACTTGCAGAAGCTATTCGCCATCGCACCAGCGATGCTTCTGAACTCGACCCAACACACTCGTTACGGTTCCCCACCGTTGAAGCACTGCGCGAGGCAACTTCGGTGGCGAGTTCACAAAGCGACTCACTGCTTCTTGCGGCATTTTTGGCAGATATCAATGACGGGGAAATGCCTATCAATCTCATCTTGCAAAAACTCGACCTCGATATTTTGTTCGCCAAAGAAGTGGAAGACCTTCTCAACGGGGCAACTCTCTTGCGTGCAGGCGTAGAGCGTGAACCGCACCGCGCCGATGAACGCCTCATTCGCGACATTGCACATGGTTTGAAACGCCCAGGCATTGTGGAGCGCAGTCGGTTACTTGCCGACGCATTAGGCGGTCTTGAACCATGGCAACACGCCGCAATGATCGACATCACTACAGGCGTGCAAGGCGTACTCGCGCATCCTGAACTACTGAGTGGCGAGAACGATTCACTCGCCGACCTGCGACGCCGACAAACAAGCGAGCTCACCAACGACGAAGCCCTGCTCGACCGCATTGTTCATGCTCCGACCACCTACGTATTGGCTCATGACCCAGCAGAATTGCTCGAACACGCTCGCCTCATTGAACCTGCACCACATGGGCGAAAAGTACGCGTCACCGTTCAACCCACACGCACTCCTGGCCAATACATCTTGAATGCGGCGTGTCGTAACCGACGCGGTTTGCTTTCACGGCTCTCTGGCGTTCTTGCCGACGAAGGAATTTCGGTTGTGTCTGCAAGCTTGGCAACATGGCCCGACAACTCGGTGCTCGACACATTTGTTGTTGAAGCTCCGCACCCACCCGACCCGGTTCATGTTTCACGATTGTTCTCACAGTCAATGAAGGGGCGCCTGCGCCCACGGAAACTCGCCTTAGCTGCACCTCAAGTGGCGCTCGATAACTCCATTCATCCATGGCACTCGGTGCTACGCATCAGTGGCCCCGACCAACTTGGTCTCTTGTCGGCAATTAGCTATGCCCTCAGCAATGCTGGCGTTCAGGTTCACCATGCAGTGGTGCAAACCAAAGACGGCTTCGTCGATGACGAATTTGAAATTTCCGACCGTGTGGGTCACAAAATTGGCGACGATCGGGCCGATGTCGTGCGAAAAGTGTTAAATCGCCTGAAGTAACACACCGTTAACACAACAACAATTACGCCATATTCCCGAAACATTGGGGCGACAGTTGTGAAATCTGCACCCCGTATGTTCTTCTCAAGAAGTGACCCACTCATGAGAAAGGAACGCAGTGAAACTCATCACCGCAATCGTGAAGCCATTCAAGCTTGACGACGTGAAAGACGCACTGAAGGCAATCGGCATCCAAGGGATGACCGTGTCTGAAGTACGCGGCTTTGGTCGCCAGGGAGGACACAGCGAAACATATCGCGGTGCCGAATACACCATCGAGTTCGTACCCAAGGTACGCCTGGAGCTCGTCATTGAAGACAACGACGTCGACAATGTTATTTCTGCAATACGTACTGCAGCTAACACTGGAAAAATTGGAGACGGAAAGGTATGGATCACAAGTGTTGAACGACTCATTCGCATTCGAACCGGAGAAGAGGGCCGCGATGCAATCTAAAACTTCATCAACATCTAGTCGCTGGTTGAAGCGCATCTTGGTAGGAACAACAGTTTCAACTGGTGCCCTTATTGTGGCTGGCGGTTTCACCGCAATGGCTGCCGATGAATTCGACGCTGAAAAAGCTGTCACCACTCTTGGCCAGCAAACCAGCTTGCTTTGGATCGTTATCGGTGCTGCATTGGTGATTTTTATGCAGGCAGGTTTTGCTCTTGTGGAAACCGGTTTCTGCCGTGCAAAACACGCTGCACACGTTGTGAGCACCAACTTCGCCATCTTCGGACTTGGCTTTATTGGCTTCTTCTTCATCGGCTTCCCACTCGCTTTTGGCGGCTTCTCTTACTCTGCATTCGGCATGGATGCGCCTGTAGGAAGTGCGCTGCTGGGCAGTGGCAACTGGGTCTTTTTGTGGAAGGGCGGCTGGGCAATGTCTGGCGGAGGAATCACGCCAGCAGTACTCGGCTTCTTCCTTTACATGGTGGCTTTCATGGACACCGTTGCAACCATCCCAACAGGCTCTATGGCTGAACGTTGGAAGTGGAACTCATTCGTTGTGTGGGGCCTCTTCTGCGGCGCTGTGTACTACCCACTCTTTGCAGCATGGACATGGGGCGGCGGCTTCCTTGCCAAAACATGGGACACCATGTCACTGGGTGCGGGTTATGTCGACTTCGCAGGTTCCGGTGTTGTTCACGCAGTAGGCGGCGTTGCTGCTCTGGCTGGTGCAATTGTTCTTGGCCCACGCATTGGAAAATTTGGTGCCGATGGAAAGCCTCGCGCAATTCCTGGTCACCACATCCCGATGGCGATGCTTGGAACATTCATCTTGCTCTTCGGTTGGTTCGGCTTTAACGCTGCATCAACATTTGCATCAACCGATGTTCAGTTCGCAACTGTTGCAGCCAACACTGCAATCGCTGGAGCTTTCGGTGGAATCATCGCAATGTTCTGGATCACCAAGCGCACTGGCAAACCAGATCCAGGCATGATGGTGAACGGCATGCTCGCCGGCCTTGTAGCAATTACTGCACCGTGTGCTTTCGTTGCTCCATGGGCCGCGGCTGTTATTGGTTCCATCGCAGCGGTCTTAGCAATTGAGTCGGTGTTCTTCGTAGAGCGCAAACTCAAGATTGACGATCCAGTAGGTGCCATTTCAGTACACGGTGTGTGCGGACTCTTCGGTGTACTTGCAGTAGGTATCTTCTCGAACGGCAGCTACGGCGCTGGTTGGAATGGTTCGCCTTCTGAAGGTATCGAAGGAATCATTAAGGGCGACTGGGGTCAGTTGGGCGCGCAAGCCCTATCAGCTGGCATCATCGTGACCGTCATCTTTGGAATTGCATTCGCATTCTTCAAGATTCAAAATGCACTCACTAAGGGTGGCATTCGCTCGAAGGAAGAAGACGAAATCATGGGTCTCGATCTCCCCGAAATGGGAGTTGCTGCGTACCCAGAGTTCAGCCTTCAGCGTTAACTCGTGAAACGCCCCTGAGCGACTCGTTTACCCTTTTCGAGTCATTCAGTTCACAGAAAAAGCCCCACCGTTCGCGGTGGGGCTTTTTCCTTTCACAAGCACGAAACACTCCCGTAACAGTTCCTTCATAGTTTTGATGTCTATGACAATTGATAGTGGCGCAACAGCTTGGGTTCTTGTTTCAGCGGCATTGGTGCTCTTTATGACACCTGGTCTTGCCTTCTTTTATGGAGGTATGGTTCGTTCGAAAAACGTTCTCGGCATGCTCATGCAAAACATCTTTGCTATGGGCCTCATCACCATTTTGTGGGCAGCCGTAGGTTTTAGTCTCGCTTTCGGTGGCAGCGGAAAGTATTTCGGAAACTTCGATTTTTTCTTTTTAAAAGACGTCGCAAATATCCCAGCGCTACCTGGCTATGTGGGTGACTTTGCCCTCATCATTCCTCCACTTGCTTTTGTCGCATATCAAATGATGTTCGCAATCATTACCCCCGCGCTCATCACTGGTGCAACTGCCGACCGCATGAAGTTCAGTGCCTATTGCATCCTCATTGGCGTGTGGGCCGTTGTTGTGTACCCCACCGTTGCGCACTGGGTGTTCAGCCCCAATGGTTGGTTGTTCCAAAAAGGAGCACTCGACTTTGCAGGCGGAGCAGTTGTGCACATCAACGCTGGTGCCGCTGCACTTGCTGTTGTACTAGTTCTTGGTAAGCGCCGCGGCTGGCCGCGTGAAGCAATGCCGCCGCACAACTTGCCCTTCACTGTTTTGGGAACAGGTATCTTGTGGTTTGGTTGGTTTGGTTTCAACGCCGGTTCAGCACTTGCAGCAAATGGTCTCGCCGCACAGGCACTTATCAATACCCAACTTGCAGCAGCAAGCGGCATGATTGCTTGGCTCATCATTGAAAAAATCAAAGCTGGACACGCCACCACTCTTGGTGCCGCATCTGGAGCAGTTGCAGGTTTAGTTGCTATCACTCCATGTGCCGGCTTTGTTGGTGGTGCAGCACCGATTCTCATTGGGTTCATCACCGGCTTTGTGTGCTATCTGTGCCTCACGCTCAAAACCAAGTTCGGTTTCGACGACAGCCTCGACGTGATTGCAGTGCACCTCATTGGTGGACTTGCTGGTTCGCTTCTCCTCGGTCTTTTTGCCGACAAGGCAATCAATGGCCTCGGGGCAGACGGCCTCTTCTTTGGTGGAGGAGCAGACCTTCTTGGCAAGCAGGCCATCGCTTCAGCTGCAACCTTCGCATTCTCCTTCATCGTGACGTATGTGGTGGCGAAGATTCTCGACGGCACCATTGGCATTCGCGTGACCCCCGAAAACGAGCTCATCGGGCTCGACCAAAGCCAGCACGCAGAGACCGCCTACCAGGCATAGGATTAAGCCATGAAGCTCATCACCGCTGTCGTCAAACCCTTCAAGCTCGACGACGTCAAAGAAGCCCTCAAAGGGGCAGGCGTCCAAGGAATCACTGTGAGCGAAGTTCGTGGCTTTGGTCGCCAAGGTGGCCACACCGAGACCTACCGCGGGGCTGAATACAACATCGATTTCGTGCCCAAAGTGCGCATGGAAATGGTGGTTCACGATGATGATGTGGAAAAAACCATCACAGCCCTGCGTGCTGCGGCCTCCACAGGCAAAATTGGCGATGGCAAAATCTGGGTCACCACTGCTGAGCGAATCATTCGTATTCGCACAGGAGAAGAAGGTAGCGACGCTCTGTAGGTAGTGTCGTAGCCATGACTACGACAGAATCTGCACCTGCAAGCACCACCCGCTGGACAGCCCAGTGGAAAGAACTCTACGAAGAGGTCATCACCACTGGCCTCTGCACCGGTTGTGCAGGTTGTGTTGTCACATGCCCACACGATGTCATTGGTTATGAGCACGAGGAAGGCAAGTACAAGCCCTTCCATATTGAAGAAGAGCTTGGCCTCGACAATTGCACCCACGGCGAAAAAGGTTGCACCACTTGCACACGTGCGTGCCCACGCTTTCGCCAGTGGGAACCTGCTGCCGACATGCACCTCTTTGGTCGCGTTCGCGAACCAAATGAAATGGCCGGCATCTGGCGTCAACTACTTCTCACCCGCGCTTCCGATAAAACGCAACACGATCGTGGTCAAGATGGTGGCTTTGTTACCGCCATGCTCACGTGGCTCTTGAAGAACGACTACATCGAAGGTGCAATGGTAAGCGGCGTTGAACCCGACGATGCGTGGAAAGCCAAGCCCGTTCTTGTACGCACTGCCGATGAAGTGCTTGCTACCGCTGGTAGCCGCTACACCTATTGCGCAAACCCACTTGCATTGAAAGAAGCCAAAGAACTTGGTTTAACCAAGCTCGCTCTTGTGGGCATGGGATGCCAAACCTCTTCTCCCCCAGTGATGTGGGATCGCAAAGCAGGAAAAGTAGGCAAGCCCTTCGTTTTCAACATTGGTCTTTTGTGTTCAAAAACTTTTGACGATGCAATTTTCCCCGAGCTCTTTGAAGCAAAGTACGGCTTGAAAAAAGCCGACATGGTGAAAATGAACATCAAAGGCGCATTCCAAATTTGGATGAAAGATGGTTCGTTCCACGAAATCAATTTGAAGGAATGCCATCAGTGGACCCGTGAAGGGTGCAAAAACTGCCCCGACTTCGCAGCCGAGCATTCCGACATCGCCACCGGCGGTATTGGCAAAGACAACGACTGGACCCTCACCATCGTGCGCACCGAGCTTGGTGAAGAAGTCATCACCCGCATGATTGCCGACGGCGTCATCGAAGCCCGACCCGCACAAGAAGATGAAGTGGCAATGAAACTTCTGCGCACACTTTCTATTGTGAGCCGTCGTCGCTGGCCACAATGGGCCGATGGCGCCCCTGCTGTGGGCGTACCTGAGCCCAAGAAGAAGGCTGACGGAACGGCACCTGAGGCGCACTAGTTTGTAGGGATGCCTTTGCATCCTCAGTCACAATTCATCATCAATTTCATGGACTCACTTGGCGATAAGCCATTTGAAGAAGACACGCCACAAAACGCGCGCGATATTCGTAATGCGCGCACCACCCCGTCAACCCTGCCCATCTTTGAAACAAAAGATATTGATGCTGGTGGCGTGCCCGCACGTTTATACAAGCCGAACAACAACACCAATCTCCCTTTGCTCGTGTACTACCACGGTGGTGGCTGGGTGCTCGGCAATGTCGACTCACACGATGGCGTCTGCCGTGCGCTTGCCATGCAAAGTGAATGCGCAGTGCTCTCGGTGGAATACCGACTCGCTCCAGAGTTTCCTTTCCCCATTCCCCTCACCGACAGTGTGACGGCCACTCGTTGGGCCTACGACAACGCAGCATCCATCGGATGTGACGCCACGCGCATTGCCGTAGGCGGTGACTCTGCTGGCGGAAACTTTGCAGCCATCATTGCCAACATGCAGGTCATTCCATGCGTATACCAACTGCTCATTTACCCGGTCACCGATTGCCAACTAGGTCACCCGAGCCATCAAGAGAACAAAGATGGCCCGTTCCTCACACATGCCGGCATGAAGTGGTTCGTGAAGCACTATCTCAGTGGCGACCAAGGAACCACCACCGACCCACGTGTTTCACCGTTGCTCGATACTGATGAAGTTCTTGCTGCTGCTCCTCCCGCATTTGTCATTACAGCCGAATTCGACCCGTTGCGTGATGAAGGCGAGGCATATGCCAAGCGTCTTGCCGCACTCGGCGTTGCTGTGTCGCATGTGCGGTGGTCGAGCCAGTTTCATGGCTTTGTTTCACTCGCCGATTTTCTTGACGATGGCAAAGCAGCACTGGCAGCATCGGCTGCAGCACTTCGCAGTGCGTTTACTCCTGCACTCCAATAGAGCACAGCTCACGCGCCCGCGCAAAAATATTGTCGAACATCGGCTCGGTGAGTTTACCGGTAAAGGTATTTTGCTGGCTGGGGTGAAAAGAACAGAGCAAGGTCCACTTGCCGTGTTGCACTTCAACACCATGGCCAAATTTTGGACGTGGACGAATATGTAAAAACTCTGTTGCAGCCTGATACGCAAATGCTCCAAGACATACCAACACATGCGCATTTTCTAAAGCAGCAAATTCACGCTCTAAAAATGGTCTGCATGTCACGCGCTCATCGGGGGTCGGAGCATTTGCTGGCGGCGCACATTTCACTGCTGCAGTAACCCAGGCATTACTGAGTGCTAATCCGTCATCAATATGCTGCGACGTTGGTTGATTCGCAAAACCTGCTTTGTGCATTGCGCGGTATAACCAGTCGCCACTTTTATCGCCTGTAAACACACGACCGGTTCTATTTGCGCCGTGCGCTGCAGGTGCAAGGCCGAGCACCAGAAGTTGCGCCTGTGTGTCGCCGAAGCCCGGCACTCCACGACCCCAGTATGTGTCGTCACGAAACATGGCTCGTTTTTCACGCGCAACATCTTCGCGCCATTCAACAAGCCGCGGGCAGGCACGACACAGTGCAACATCACGGCACACAGCGTCGAGTGGCGAGAGTTTTCGGGCGCCCATATGTACACAGTAGAGGCAGAACCGATAAGTTCGCAGGTGCTATGGCGTCAAAAAAAGCAACTCCTCATCACAAGCCCACCACATTGCTCCTCGTGCGTCACGGGCAAACTCCTACCACTGGGCAATCACTGCCCGGCCGTGCGCCTGGCTTGCACCTCAGCGAAACTGGCCTCAAGCAAGCTGCTGAAGTCGCCGAGCGCCTCGCATCTTTTCCCAAAATCGATGCCATCTACTCTTCGCCCCTTGAACGCACGCGCGAAACTGCAGCGCCACTTGCGAAACAGCGCAAGCAGAAAGTCATTATCGACAAAGGTCTCATTGAGTGCGACTTTGGCAAATGGACAGGCGGAAAACTAAGCGACCTCATGAAACTTCCTGAATGGAAAACTGTGCAAAGTGCGCCAAGTACTTTTCGTTTTCCCAACGGCGAAAGTTTTACGGAAATGCAGGTGCGTATTTCCACAGCACTCGACAACATCCGCCTGCGTCATCCTGGTGGCGTCGTGGTGTGCTTTTCTCATGCCGACCCCATTAAGGCAGCACTTGCTCATGCCATGGGCACGCACCTCGATCTCTTTCAACGCATCGTCGTGAGCACGTGCTCTGTGAGCGCGCTTGCTTATGGTGGCGGTGCACCCATTGTTCTCACGGTGAACTCCACTGGCGGGTCGTTGTCTGAATTGGCCCCATCATGACCACCTATCGCGACTTCGATGCACCCGATGCATTCACCACGACCGCAATTGGTCGCCCAGGTGAACGTACGTTTCTCATTCAGGTACGCGGCGAAGGCGAAACCATCACAGTGAAATGCGAGAAATCACAAGTTGCGGCCATTGCGCATTACGTGCGTGAGCTACTTGCCGACTTGCCCGACAGTAAAGATGCACCGCTCCCCGAAGCATTGAGCATCTCACCGAATCCCGATGTTGCTTTTGTTGTGGGGCCAATTGGCGTTGCTTACGACCGCGAACTCGACCGCATTGTTATTCATCTCGATGAGATGGTCGACCTCGATGAAGAAGGCGAACCGCTCGACGATGTTGTCGCGAGTCGCATTCGTGGCTTTCTCACCCGCGCCCAAGCGCTTGCCTTTTGCGATCATGCCGACGATGTTGTTGGCGCGGGGCGTCCCAATTGCCGCTGGTGCGGACTTCCCATGAACATCGACGGGCATCCGTGCCCACGAATGAACTAATTCCTCTATGTCAGCAACTTCACGCGTTGCGCACAGCGACCCGCTCGGCGTTCTGCAGAATGGAAACATAGAAATTGTTGGTCGCATGCCCTACAGCAGCAACGCCACGTTTTTGGTGAAGATATGTGTTGATGAAGTTGAACAATGCCAGGCCATTTACAAGCCACTCAAAGGCGAGCAACCACTATGGGATTTCGCGCCCGGCTTGTTTCGCCGCGAAGTAGCCGCTTATGAACTCTCGGAAGCACTAGGTTTCGACCTCGTTCCACCCACTGTGGTGCGTGATGGTCCTTTTGGTGAAGGCTCCGTGCAGTGGTTCATTGAAGCAAACCCCGAGCTGCACTACTTCACCTTCATTGAAGACCACCCAGAAACACATGACCAATTACGACTCATGGCAATTTTCGACATCGTAGCCAACAACACCGACCGCAAAGGTGGGCACGTGTTGCTCGATAGCAACGGACACATTTGGGGCATCGACCACGGCGTGTGCTTTTCAGATGAATTCAAATTACGCACCGTCATTTGGGATTTTGCCACCGAAAAACTTACTGCAGAGCATCTTTCTGCTTTGGAAAACATTGCTCAACAGGTTCCGTTACGCGTAGCAACACTTCTCAGCGAAGAGGAGGTGACGGCACTGAAAGAACGTGTCGATTGGCTCCTTGAAAATAAAGTTTTGCCCTACGACCCATCGGGAAGACGTGTTCCGTGGCCACTTCTGTGACAATCTGCAATGATGAGTCAATACCTCGATGCGCTTGTTGATCGCGCCGACCTCGACGAAATTATTCGCGAGATCGATGCGCTTTGCGCGAAACGCGAATGGAATGAGCTTGCTTCACTGCGTAATAAGTGCGCTGCAGCAGTAAAGACCGGACGTCAGGTGTGGCCGGCAGCCACGCTCGCCAATTACCGTCTTGCATTACATGCCGACGCCAAGAACGCAGCCGAGTCTTTGCAACATCCCACCAGCACATTCAGCATTGGCCCACTCACCGAGGTCATTGCCCAGAGCCATACATGGAATGAAATTCAGAAATACATCACCGACCCACCCATGCGTGGTTTTGTTGCCTACGAGCGTGCGATACGTGGCGACACCATTGAGAACGATGAAAGTTTGCAACACATTTTAGAAATTCCCCTTGCCCTTGGCACGTGGGAGCCGTCGTATGAAGTGCCTTTTTACTCCGACAACGGCGTTGAAGCACCTACACCGCTTCTCACTGCGGTGCCCTTCAACAAAGTGAAATGCAATACCTCGGCACAGCGTGACGACGACCCCGATATTGAGCAAGCAGTGCGTGGCGTGGTGGAAGCATGGACTGCACAGTCAAATGGCCGCGTCACATTCGCTGCAGTGTCTGGTGGCATTTCGTCGGCACTCGGCGCACTTGGGCTGAACGAGGCGTACGTGTGCCCTCTCGAGCCAACACAGGTGATGTCTCTTGTTGCTTGGGCCGGGGCATCGGGTGGCGCACATGGTCGTAGGCGTGGCATGGCGCAGGGTCGCTTTAGTGCATGGTGGCTTGCAACCGCTTTTGCCGATGCTCTTGAAGAGTGGCCACTACGACCCAACACACTTCTTGCTGAAATGGAAGAACTGCAATGGTTTACCTGGCGCGAGGAAGACCCGCTCCATGGATGGCAACTACAACTCGCCGTGGAAGATCCATTTAACGATATGTCGTGGGCATTTTCAGCCCGCGACATATCGTCATGAATTATCGACCCTTCAAAGCCTCAATGAGCTTTGGCAATACTTTGTGCACGTCGCCAACAATGCCGAGGTCGGCAATGCCAAAGATCGGTGCTTCTTTGTCTTTGTTGATGGCGATGATGTTTTTCGCACCCTTCATACCCACCATGTGCTGTGTTGCACCCGAGATACCAGCAGCAATGTAAACACTTGGCTTCACTACTTTGCCGGTTTGGCCGACTTGGTATGAGTAAGGAACCCAACCAGCATCGACAATGGCGCGTGATGCACCAGGTGCACCCTTCAGCAACTTGGCGAGTTCTTCCACCATTGCGTACTTGTCGGCTTCACCCAGACCGCGGCCACCCGAAACAACAATGTTTGCTTCATCGAGCTTTGGACCAGTGCTTTCTTCAACGTGCACTGCAGTTACTTTTGCGCCACCTGTTGCACCGAGGTCGGGAACAGCTGCTGCAGCAATAGCAGCAGGAGCGCCACCCGATGCTTCAGCAGCAAAACTCTTTGGACGGAATGCAACGAGGTACGGGCCTTCGCCAGTAAACGTTGTGGTCACCAAAGTGTTACCACCAAAAATAGGCGTGGTTGCATTCACTGCATCGCCGTCGACAGCAACGTCGATGGAGTTGGTGAGCACCGACTTATTGAGCTTGACCGACAAGCGTGCCAACACGTCACGACCTTCGTAATTTTGTGGGAACAAAATGAGGTCGGGCTTGTCGCCGCCATCGATGATTGCTTTCATTGCACCCGACACAGCAACGCCAGGAAGTTTTCCTGCAAGATCGCCAGTGGCATACACCTTTGTTGCACCAAACTCACCAAGCTGCGCAGCAATGCCAGAAGCATCGCCACCAAGAACTGCGGTCACATTTGATGAAAGAGAACGGGCCTTGGTGAGGAGCTCAAGAGTTCCTGTTGTTGCAGTACCGTTTGTTACCTGGGCAAAAACCCACACACTGTTAATAGCCATGATTTTTTCCTCAGATCACTTTCAGATTTTCTAAGAACGCAACGATCTTGCCGAACGACTCGCCGTCGTCTTCTACGATCTCGCCTGCTTGGCGAGCTTCTGCTTGAGCAACAAGCGTGACTTTTTGTCCGGCGCCTGCCCAACCTGCTGGGGTGACACCAAGGTCGCTAGCAGTTACTTCTTCAACTGGCTTGCTCTTTGCAGCCATGATGCCTTTGAAGCTTGGGTAACGCGGCTCTACTACACCAGCGGTCACGCTGATGAGTGCGGGCAACGCACATTCAACTTCGTCGTAACCCTCTTCGGTTTGACGATCGGCTTTCAATACACCGCCGTCAATTTTTACTTTCTTTGCGAAGGTAACTGAAGGGAGTCCGAGCACTTCTGCCATTTGTTCTGGAACAGTTCCGGTGTAACCATCGGAAGATTCTGTAGCAGCAATGATGAGGTCGGCTCCGCCTAAACGTTGCGCTGCGGCAGCAAGAACTTTTGCAGTGGTGAGCGCATCGCTTCCTTGCAATGCTGGGTCGGAAACTAAAATTCCTTTTGCAGCACCCATGGCAAGCGCAGTACGCATGCCAGCGGTTTCACCGTTTGGTGCCATCGAGATGATGCTCACTTCTCCGCCACCAGCAGCATCGACAAGTTGCAATGCCATTTCTACGCCGTATGCGTCGGAGTCATCGAGGATAAGTTTGCCGTCTCGCTTCAGGGTGTTTGTTGCGCCATCTAAGGCACCTGGCAAGGCGGGGTCGGGAATCTGCTTCACACAGACGATCACGTTCATGGCTTCTATTGTTACCGCTTGGTTCCGGTTCTGCCTAACCGGCGACAGAAACTGATACCGTTTCCTCGTTGTGCGTGTTCTTCTTGTAGTTAACTCCTTTGCGTCATCGGTCACAGCCCGCAATACGGTTGTGGTCCATCAGCACCTTGCCCGCCACCACACCGTGCAGGTAGTGGAAACCAACCGCCGCGGGCACGCCACACGCTTTGCCGAAGACGCCGCGCGCCGCGGGCTCGATTGCGTGGTCTCCTTCGGAGGCGACGGCACGCTCAATGAGGTGGCAACAGGCATAGCCGGCTCAGAAACAGCCTTAGGAGTCCTTCCAGGGGGCTCTACCAACGTCTTTGCCCGCACTCTGGGCATGCCAAATGACCCATTAGAGGCAGTGAAGCAACTCACCATGGCACTCGATACCGAACGCATTGCCCCAATCGGTCTTGGCAAGGTCAACGGTCGGTACTTTTGTTTCCACACTGGGGTGGGTTACGACGCTGCTGTGGTGCGCAATGTTGAACGTCGCGCAGCTTTAAAGCGCTGGCTGGGTCACCCATTGTTTGTTGGTGCAGCACTCCACACATGGGCTCTTGGCTATAGCCGCAAAGAGCCACACTTTTCTGTACATGTCGGAGAAGATCAACCGGTCGACGGATTTTTCAGCATTGTGATGAATACGAACCCGTACACCTACCTGGGCAAGAAGCCTCTCAATTTGTCGCCACATGCCAACCTCGACACTGGTCTCTCTGTTGTGACCTTCACGTCACTTGCGGCTCACACTTTGCTGGGGTCGCTCGGCAAAGCAATTCGCAGTGGTGGAGTTCCAGAAAGCAAGCACGTCAAAATTCACGAAGACGTCAAAGCAATGAGTGTTACTAACGATAGGCCATTCCCGTTTCAACTCGATGGCGACTACCTCGGTGAAACAACCGAGCTGCGCTTTACACACGAGCCTGCAGCAGTGCGCCTCGTGCAACCACTACTTACGTAGTTTCTCACGACCAAGAACGCGCAACGCCACGTCGGGCACGTTGGTACAAATCGCATCTATTTTCCACGCCGCGAGTTCCGCCATGCGCACTTCGTCGTCACAGGTCCAGGTATTTACCTGTATTCCGCGGGCATGACACAGGTCGATCAGTTCTTTAGTGAGTAAACCCACCCACGGGTGAAGCGCACTGTGCCCACTGCGAACGAGACTGTCTACGATATTTTCTGCATCATTTGGGGCCACCACTGTGGTGAGCCACGCGGTGCGCAGTTCCGGAGCAACATCGTGCACTTTGTCAATGGTTTCTCGTCGAAACGATGATACGAGAAATCGTGAATTTTCCTTGCGCGCAAGAAGCGCACGCGCGATTACTTCTCCAACAAGGTCACTGTTGTCGAAGTCGGGTTCCTTCTCATCATTTTTGATTTCTACATTGACCCACATTCCTGCACATGCATCGAGCGCTTCAGTCATTGTCGGAATATGCACAGGAAGTTCACTACGTTGCAGCATGCAAATATCGCGCCCGTCTTCCAAACGTGGGTCGTGATGCACCACCAATTGGCGGTCAGCAGTCAACCGCACATCGAGCTCTACCCCGTCGGCCCCCATATCGCCAGCGGCACGAAATGCCAACACTGTATTTTCCTGCTCGGCTCGAGAGGCTCCCCGATGGGCCAAAACGAAGGTTTGAGAGCCAAGTGTTACGGGAACAAAAATTTGATTCATAAATCTCAAAGTACTGCTTGTGATTAGCGAATTCCCGACGTAACGTGCCCGAGCCACAAAGAACTTGCGGCGAAGGAATTATTCACCCGGGCAAAAAAGCCCCTTAGCAATTGCAGGAGATGAAGTGACCATCCTCGCTTCAAGCCTCGCGCTCGGAAGCGCCGACTACACGTGGCGTTCGAACGCGGTATGCCGTGACACTGACCCAGAGTTGTTCTTCCCTGTAGGAACTACAGGCCAAGCACTTCTCCAACTCAGCAAGGCAAAAGAAACCTGCGACCAATGCACCGTCAAAGTCGAGTGCTTGCAGTTCGCCATCGATACCAACCAAGACTCTGGTGTATGGGGCGGAACTTCAGAAGATGAGCGTCGTGCTATTCGCCGACAAATTGCTGCTCGTCATCGTTCCAGCATTGCTGGCTAAATCGCCGCAATAGGAACAACAAGTTCAATCATTGTTCCCATCGAGTTGCTCGGCAATTCCACATCTGCTTCTTCGTAATCTGCTGCGGTCGCAGAGCGCATGTCGATGGTGCCACCAAGCTCTGTGCTCACCAAGGTGCGAACAATCGACAGACCTAAACCAGTTGCTTGACTGATATCGAAATTGGGGTCGAGACCCGCTCCGTCGTCAAGCACTCTCACGCACAGCCGAGTGCTTTCTTCACCTTGTGGCGACACTTCAACTTCTTGAGACAAATGCACCGAAACATTCCCGCCACGATGCGAGTTGCTCTCTTTAAAACCGTGGTCAACAGCATTTTGCAAAAGCTCTGTGAGCACCACCGATAACGGCGTTGCAATGGTTGCGGGCAAGCGCCCACCATCTCCATGAACGACAAATCGAATGGGTCGATCGGGTGATTGCAAACTTTCTTCAACGAGCCGTAGCAGCGGCCGCACAATTTCGATGAACGCAACATCTTCACCTGGCTCACGCGACAAGGTTTCATGCACTAAAGCAATAGTGCGAATACGTCGCACCGATTCATTCACGGCCGACTTCGCTTCGCCTTCTTCCAACCTGCGTGCCTGTAACCGCAACAGCGAAGAAATAGTTTGCAGGTTATTTTTTACGCGGTGGTGAATTTCACGAATTGTTGCATCTTTCGACAAAATCAAACGATCGCGGCGACGCAGTTCAGAAACATCACGCAACAAGAGAACTGCCCCCGTTGCACTATGCGACCCATCTTCGTGGTTCACATTGAGTAACGGCATGCAGCGCGCGAGCAAGGTGACCTCGGATGTTTGATCGAACTCTTCGACCACTGGTTCGTGACGCTCAAATGCTTGCCGAACTGCACTATCGGTGAAACCGAGTTCTGCCAGAGTTTGCCCAACACTGTTTGCACCGATGCCCACCCTGTGCAATGCCGATACCGCGTTTGGCGACGCGTAACGCACGCGAGCCGCTTCGTCGATGACTAAGACACCGTCGCCTACACGAGGGGCAACACTGGAGTCGGCTGCTTTTCCGGGGAAAGGGAAAAGTCCTTCTTTGATCATGAGTGAAAAACGGTCGAAAATTTCAAGATACGTCCGCTCGAGTTCACCTGGTTGACGGCTGCTACGTGTTGACCACTCGCGGCTGAGCACCGCAATGGGCCGGCCGTTAAAGCGCACCGGAATGGCAAACATGCGTGCTTGTTGTGCACCTTCCTCAAGAGGAATTTCGCCTTCACTCCATTCACCTGTTGAGTACGCCTCTGCGAGCAGCAGCTCTTCTTCATGTGCAGCCCACGTTGCAACGCGGTCTGCGATGTACAAGGTCTGCCCAGTAGCGGCACGTACATGCGCACCAACAATCCACTTGCCGTCATCTGTTGGTAGGTACAAGAGCAAGTCGGCAAAGCAAAAGTCGGCGAGCATCCCCCACTCGGAAATGAGGTTTTGTAAATGAACGATGTCCTCTTTTTCAAGAACCGTATTTTGTCGAGCTAGGTCGCCGAGAGTTGCCATGGCACTGTGGCTTTAACCGCCGAAGCCCATGCGCTTATCGCTTTCCGGACTTCCAAATTCAACGTAAGCAATTTTTGCGCCGGGTACTGCAACTTCGCGGCCTTTTTTATCGGTGAGCCACAACACATCTGTCGCTCCGGAAATTGCGGCATCAACTGCTGTTTTAATTTTCTTTCGCGCCGCAGCATCGTCTTCCACCTCGAGTGTGATTTCACGAGGGCTTTGGGTAACTCCGATTCGAATGTCCATATGTGAACCCTACGAGATCTTGAGGGCAGAGCTAAAGATCTTCTTCGGTTTCAATTCGGTCGCAATGCGCTCAGCCATCTGGTGGAAGATCATTGCGGTCTCACTTGTGGGGTCGACAGCGGTAATAGGGTGCCCATCGTCGCCACCTTCACGCAATGCGTTCATGAGGGGAATTTGCCCCAAAAGCGGCACATTCAACTCGTCAGCAAGCTCTTGCCCGCCACCTGAGCCAAAAATCTCGTATTTCTTGCCGTCGTCACCGGTGAACCACGACATGTTTTCAATGACGCCACGAACGGTGAGATTCACCTTTTCTGCCATTGCAGCCGACAACCGTGCAACTTTTTGCGCTGCTGGTTGCGGAGTTGTGACGACATACACCTCGGCACGTGGCAAATACTGGCTCAGGCTGAGGGCAATGTCGCCCGTTCCTGGTGGCATGTCAACAAGCAAAAAGTCTGGTTCATCCCAATACACATCGGTGAGGAACTGTTCAAGTGCTTTGTGCAACATCGGACCACGCCACACCACTGCTTGCCCATCGGGCACAAAATATCCAATAGAGATACAACGTACGCCCCATGCTTCTGGTGGAAGCAGCATTTGGTCAATAGCAACTGGGTCGCGGTCGGCACCCAACATGCGAGGAATGGAAAAACCATAAATGTCGGCGTCAACAATTCCTACTGTGTGGCCGCGTGCAGCAAGTGCAACTGCCAAGTTTGTTGTCACGCTGCTTTTTCCTACGCCACCTTTACCTGAAGAAATGAGGAGTGGTCGCGTTTTGGATCCGGGTTGAGCGAAAGGAATGGTGCGCCCCTCGGCATGCCCGTGCGCAGTTTGTGAACCAGCAGACGAAGCAGCATCACCGTGAACAATGCGACGAACATTTTCACGCTCTGCATCGGTCATCACTCCAAAGGTGAGATTCACATCACTTACTGATGGGTCGGCGCGTAAAGCACCATTCACACGATTAGTAATTTCATTGCGTAACGGACACCCCGCAATGGTGAGCACCACGGTGAGGGTCACAACACCTGATGCCGACACTTCGACGTCGCGCACCATGCCAAGATCAACAATGGAACGATGAAGTTCTGGGTCTTGTACAGGGCGAAGGGCTTCAATGACTTGCTCAACTGCAATGGGCATAAGGGTGACATCCGATTCAAGAAGGTGGATAAGAAATCTGCGCGGTAATTAGCACTATCGCCATAGGTACAATACCTCGCTGTAGAGTAATCAGGTAATGAGTGACCGCATGAATCGTGAGCAACAAATGTCACCTGGCTCTTTCACAGCCACCGTGAGTGCCATCACCTCTGCTTTTGGCGATCCCACTCGACGCGCCGTGTACCTCTATGTTCGCGAAAGCGACAATGGCGCAACTGCTGCGCAGGTGGCCGAGCATTTCAACTTGCACCCCAACGTTGCACGCCATCATCTCGACAAACTTTCTGTTGGTGGCTATGTAGAAGCATCCGTAGAAAAGCCCTACGGCGGTGGTGCTGGTCGCCCATCGAAGCATTACCGCTGTGTTGGCCCGTCTCCGCTAGAAGCCCCCATTGTGCGCAGCGATGACCTCGTTTTGAGTTTGCTCGGTAATGCTCTTGAACTTTTACCGCAGGCTGAGGCAGAAATCATGGCGGAAAAAGTTGGCGCACAATACGGACGCGTGCTTGCTACTGGTTTGAGCGGCGAAGATCTTGAACATGGCCAGCGCTCACTCAAAAGCGCATTACAGGCTGTTGCCGATGCACTCACTGCACACGGCTTTGCTGCCCACACCGATCATCGCAACAATCAGTTGCGCATTGTGAATAACCATTGCCCATTTGGCGACGTGGCAATTGAGCACCCCGTCATTTGTGCAGTCGACCGCGGAATGGTGAAAGGAATGCTCGGTGCGCTCTACGGCGAAACGAACCCCGAGCTTCAAGAGTCCATTCCACAAGGCGACACTTTCTGCGCCACCAGCGTTTAACGCAAGGGTTCTAGTCGCCCCAGAAACGCTGTTCTAAAAATGGGTCTCCGTACATGTTGTACCCATTGCGCTCCCAAAAACCTGGCGTATCGCCAACGCACGCTTCCATTCCGCGCAACCACTTCGGTGATTTCCAAAAGTACAAGTGTGGAACGAGCAAACGTACAGGCCCGCCGTGAATGGGCTCAATATCTTCGCCTTCAAAGGCGTAGACCACGAGTGATTCCTCACGCAGCACATCTTCCATCGGAAGGTTTGCTGTGTAGCCCTGTTCTGCGTGACCCATGAAGTGTGTTGCATTGGCATGCACACCAGCACGCGCAAAAATATCTTGCACGCGCACGCCGGTCCAATGTGTGTCGAACTTCGACCACTTAGTGACGCAGTGAATATCTGTTTCTAAAGTAATGCTTGGCATTTCCTTGAGTTCGTCAAAAGTCAAAGTGAATTCGTTGTCTACTGCACCAAAAACTCGCAGACTCCACTCGTTGGGCGCATACGTAGGAACATCACCAACATGCAGAACAGGAAAGCGTTCCGTGAGGTACTGCCCTGGCGGCAAACGTGCGGGGTCGAAACCCAGCGCCTCTAGTTCTTGTCGATTGCGTTCAAAGAATCCCACCTACAGAGTCTCACTTAGTTGCGTTCACTTCGGCAACTATTGAGTCCACAAATGTTTGTACTTCTGCTGGCGGATTTGCGTCTTGACACTTCTTCAATTCGGTTTTTGCCGTGGTTGTATCGGCTGCAAACCGGTAGCTCACAATGCCTAAAAAGCAATGAGCATCGGGGTAATCAGGATCAATGAGGGTGGCCCTGCCGAGCCCCACAATGGCCGCCTGTACGGCTGCGGTACGAATGTCATCAGATGCTTCACGCGCGGTCAGAGCAAGGAGCCACGAGCGATAAGTGAGTGCCTCCACCTCATCTGGTCGCGTTTTCAACACCTCGCTATAAATCTTGATGGCCGCGATGGGGTCACTGAAGTTCAATTGACGAGCTTGAGCGAGTAAACCCGCTGTGCTGTTGGGAGTGCCGCCCGACAATGTTTGGCCAGGAAGACGCTGACCCGACTGACGCGCTACGAGCACTCCGAGACCAACTGCGACGAATACAACCGCAACAATAGACAGAACAATCTTTTTCCTATTGCGCGTTGGCGCGATGTTGGTATTTTTAGCGATCTCTTCAGTGACCTCTGCACCACGCAATACGTCAGCAAGGCGCTTTACATAGCTGCTCTTTAATGCTTCATAATCGGCATCGTCTAAATCGCCCGCAGCATATTCACGCTCGAGATCTTCTAATGAGGAAAACAAGAAGCCGCGATCTTCACCGCTCATATATTCTCATTATCTGTTACATCGTTCTTATGCAAAAAAGCAGCATCGACAATGGCAAAATCTTCGTCTGACGCATTAAGGATCGCTGCATTTTTCCAGCGTCGAAATACAAGTGCCAAAACACATAGACCACCGACAAGTGCCACAACCGGCAAAATCCAAATCAACGACTCCACACCATCGGTTCGTGGCAACAACACGCTTCCCGGGAAGCTCTGCTCAATGACGGCAACAATTTGGTCGTCACTGCTTTGCCCAGCGGCAACTTCTCGGGCAATTTCATTCCGAATGGCTTCCGCTGCAGGGGCACGACTGACGTAGATGCTTTCACCGTTGCAAGTAGGACAGGCCAGCTGTTGCGAGATGGCGTCGATACGTCCTTGCTGCGTCAGCGGGCCTCTGTCGCGCAAGGTGCCAAAGGCCAAGAGGCCAACGGTCAGCAACAGCATCAAAATCCACGTAGGTAGTGAATTCAATTTTTTCATGGTGCCTCCAATTCCCGTCGTAGCTCGGCCACCTTCGCCGACAAGAAATCGCTTGTCACTTCACCCGCAATACGTAATCGCACAAAACCCGATGGGTCAATTACCCATGACTCTGGAACTTTGGCAACACCAAAGGCAACAGCAATAGCTCCGTCGGGGTCGGTGACCTTCGGCCAGTCTCCCCCATTTTTTTTAAAAAATTCTGCAACTGCTGCATCACTATCGTCATTCACAACAGTGACCAACTCAGCTCCATTTTCCAGGGCACTCTGGTTTTTCTGAAATGCAACAAGCTGAGGATGCTCGGCGCGACATGGCACACAGGTGCTATTGAAAAAATTCAACACAACCCATGACCCCTTGCGGCGAGCCAGATCGAAAGTACCTCCGCCTACTAAAGGTGAGGAAACTGCAGGCGCGGGGTTGCCCAGCAACGGCGTTGAGATGCCTCGCTCACCTCGAGGTTTAGCGGTCACCAGCAAAATAAAAAAAGCTAAAACCACGACGCCCGTGCCGATAGCGACATTGCGTGCAATTTTTGAGTTATGCATCGAGAGTTTCGCCCATCGGTATAGGAGCAGAAGCAGCATCGGTGGGCCTCCGGCGGCGTCGACCAGGGAACAACGCAAGCAATGTTCCTGCTGCCATCATTGCCCCGCCAATCCAAAGCCACATCACTAAAGGTTTGATGAACACCTTGATGCGCGCTTCGCCTGATTCGCTCTTGACCGGCGGTTCAAGCGTGAGATAGAGGTCGTAGCGCCAGGATGACTTCACCGAAGGGGTGCCAATGTTGTTACCCATCTGTACAAATTTTGTAATTGCTGGTGCGTAACTTTGCCCACCGTCAATTTGAACAATCGCCTTCACTGCCGTCAGGCGATCTGTCTTCTCGTTTTCAAAACCTTTCAGTTCAAAAACGTGTCCACCAAATTCTGCAGGCGTATTCAACTTCAATGAAAGCTCTTGTGAACGCGTATACGAATTAGATGCCGCGAGTGCAACAGCAATGAGAATGACACCAATGTGCACAACCATGCCACCATTTGCGCGGCCCACTAAGCCTCGCCAGCCCTGGCGTTTCGTTGCTAAAACGAGTTGTCGTAATGCTGCACCACCTGCAAAACCACCCAGGGTGAAGGTGAGAAGTGCAGCTAGTCCGTCGGCGCCAACCACTAACGACACCACCAATGTGCCGATGCCGCACCATGCCGGCCAAAAAAGTCGTTGGCGCAATACTTCTTCCGACGCTTTGCGCCATGGCAACACAGGTGCAATCGACATGAGGGCAAGCAACGCAATACCAATGGGCGTCGAGAGTTGGTCGAAGAATGGTTCGCCAACAACAATTTGTCGATTTTGCAAAGCCTCTATGACAAGTGGGAAGACAGTTCCTAGCAGCACCACGAATGCGAACAGTGCAAATAAAACATTGTTGGCAAGAAATGCGCCTTCGCGCGAAATGGGTGAATCGATACTTCCCGGAGAGCGCAGAGAGTCTCCACGCCAGGCAATGAGCCACAGTGAAACCGCGACAATGACTCCAAAAAAGACAATGAGATACTTACCAATATCGCTCTCGCTAAACGCGTGAACGCTATTCAACACTCCAGAACGCGTGAGAAATGTTCCGAGAATGGTGAGACTAAATGTGGCGAGAAGCAACGACAAGTTCCATACGCGCAACATGCCTCGGCGTTCTTGCACCAACACCGAATGGATATAAGCCGTTCCTGTGAGCCACGGCAAGAAACTTGCATTTTCTACTGGGTCCCACGCCCATACACCGCTCCAGCCGAGTACTTCATAACTCCACCATCCGCCCAAGATGATGCCGAAAGTGAGAAGACCCCACGCACACAAGGTCCACCGTCGAGTTTCAATGAGCCATCCTTCGCCGACGCGCCCAGTGATGAGAGCTGCAATAGCAAAGGCAAACGGAATGGTGAAACCCACATAACCCAAATACAAAATGGGGGGATGAAAAAGAACCAAAATGTGGTTCTGCAAGAGCGGGTTGGGGCCTGGCCCATCGGTTACTCCGGCAGCACCCACCCCAAATGGGTTTGCCGGAGCAAAGCTGAGCAAGAAGAAAAACGCGAGAACAATGAACATCACCGCCATGGCCCATGCAATGAGTGGGTCGTTCAGTTTTTTGCGGTATCGCCACACCACGGCTACACACGACAACGCGAGCGCCAGCACCCATAACAATATGGACCCTTCCAAGGCGCTCCACACTGCAGTGAAGTTGTACAACGCGGGAGTGGAACGCGAACCATGATCTTGTACGTACTGCAACGAAAAGTCTCGAGTGATCATTGCGTATTCCATCGCCGTCATAGCGGCAACAGCAGCAAACAATGCAAGGGCGGCGAATCGAGGTACTAGCCGCGCTGTTCTGGCCTCTGCATGATCTAGCGATTCACGCGCAGTATAAATAGAGGCAACGGCGCCAAAAGCACAAGCGATAATTCCTACCAATAATGCGGCACGCCCCACAGGCCCCGCAAGGCCTTGGTTGACCGCTACACCTAAAGTTTCGGCAGAGAACACGCAGCAGCCTCGGCTTTATCTATGCGATCTTTATTTTTTGTGGAATACGCATTGGAATGTTTCACTTCAATGCGGTCACTGAGAAAGACTCCATTCACCATTCGACCATGAGCAACGACAGGAATACATTCTTGAAACACACCACCTGGGTCGCCGTCGTATTGCACATCGAGGGTCTTTTTATTGAACGACATGGAAAAAATAGTCATTCCTGACGCTTTTTTTAAACTTCCTTCGTCCACTGCGCCCTGTACTCGCAAGCGTCGCGTTCCTTCACATCCGCTGCGCACTCCGACCTCGTCCACATTGCAGTAATAGTCAATGGCGGAAGACAAAAACTTTGTCACCACTACTCCACCAAATACAAGAATGACAACGAGAAGTAATGCAGGCTTCCAACGTCGTTTTTGCGAGCGCACCGATTGTGCTGCAGGCACAGCTTCTCGCGGCGAGAGGTTGAGTGCGTCGTCTTCTAGCGCCACGGTTTATCACTCTCGGCAATTGCGCTGTTGAACTTACGTGCCTGGCGAAACATGCGCAATACATATGCACCCACTGCGACAAAGGTGACTACGTATCCACCAACAATGAAACTGACATGGTCCATTAGTTCGCCTCGTTTCGTCGTTCTTGCAAAGCTGCTTCCAAACCACCGTCATCTATTGCGTCAGCAAGTGTTAGAACACGCTGGCGATGAAGAACCATCCAGACAAAGAGCAACGTAAACACCGCTACCCCGAACAGCAAGGTAAACAACATGAGACCATCCATGGTGACATTGCCATTGGGTTGCAAAACCGAAGCTTTTTGATGCAAGGAACGCCACAACACCACGCTGAAGTGCACAAGAGGAATTTCAAGGACCGCTAGTAGTGCAACTACACCACTGCGCTTTGCGCGTTGCTGATGGCTACCACCCAGGTCGCGCACTGCCAGGTAGCCCACATAGGTGACAAAAAGGAATGCTGTTGTTGTGAGCCGTGGATCCCACTGCCAATACGTTCCCCAAGTGAGTCGGCCCCACAAACTGCCAGTCACCAAACTCAGACCCATAAAAATGACACCCACCTCAGCAGAGGCCCCAGCAATGCGGTCGAAGGTCAGTGAGTGTTGTTTGCCCCACATATACATTGCCGATGCAATAGCAGTGACGATAAACGCGAGGTACGCCACCCACGCCGCAGGAACATGGATGTACATGAGGCGCACGGTGCTGCCCTGCACCACGTCTTCATCGGTCAAAACAAGACCAAGCAAAGTGAGAAGCACCATGCTGAGGAAAACAACAATTCCGAGCCCCCGAGAAGCACGGGTACCCGTTGGAGTATCTACTGGTGAGGGGAAGGGGTGAATGTTCATTTTGCTCTACGTGTTCTCATCTGAAGTTAGTTGCTTTTGATCATCTCTCACTCTTCGGTGAGCACTCCAAAGGCAAGTGTTCCACCAAAACTAAAGAGTGCGCCAAATACAGCGAGCAATGCCACCCACGGCCATCCTTCGCCCAGCGTGGCACCTCCGACCCGAAATGCCGATTCAGTGGCTCGGGTAGCTGCAATGAGAACAGGCGCCACAGCGGGCAATAACAACAGCGGCAAGAGGGTTTCACGCCCTTTTGCCGCGGCACCCAAACCGCCGTATAACGCCCCCATCGCCGCGAGGCCGACGTTAGCCAAAAGACTCACTGTGACGAGAAGCACTGCACCACCCCATGACAAGTGCACCTGATACAGGACCAACGACAACAACACGAGCACACATTCAAAAAGAAGCAACTGCACAACAAGCGCCACCGACTTACCCAAGAAAACACCTACCGACGATACGCCTGCAACTTTGATTGCATCGAGTGCATTGTCGGCTGACTCAATAGCAAAAGTGCGCTGAACAATGATGAGCGATGAAAACAATACGGCAAGCCATACGAGACCTGGGGCAACGCGTTGCAAAATGCCATCGTTGTCGAGCGCAAATGCAAAAAGTACCATCACGATGCCCGCGAATGGCAGCACTTGATTCACCAATACTTTGCTACGCCATTCAATACGCAAATCTTTAGTTGCAATTGCTCGCGCAACCGAGATTGTTGAGGTGGAGTTATGAGTCATTGAGCACCACGTTCCACAATGGCTCCACCAACAACTTCAATACGACGTGTAGCTAGCGCACCTGCACGCTCAAGTTCATGCGATGCAACAATGACCGTTGCCCCTGCAGAGGTCGCTTCGCGCAGAATGCTGTCGATCTCATCTCTTCCAGCAGCATCGAGGCCTGCATGAGGTTCATCGAGAAGCCACAACGACGCGCGACGGATTACTAAAACCGCCAATGCGGTACGTCGACGCTGACCTGCAGACATTTTCGCAACGGTGGTAGCCAAAAGGCGCGTATGCAAACCCATGCGTTGTGCCGACAATGCAATTTCTCGTGCTGAAGCGCCTACTACAGCACCCCAGAACTGCAAGTTTTCCTGAGCAGTGAGATCGAGATATAACCCATTTGCATGGCCCAGCATCCCTACGTGGGCTTGGGCCTCTTTGCGCTGAGTTGCAAGATTGAATCCCAGCACCGATGCTTCGCCGCGTGCCAACGGCACAAGCCCTGCACACAACCGCAGCAAAGTAGTTTTCCCTGCACCATTTGCGCCGCTAATGAGGACAATTTCCCCTTTTTTCACCACAAGTGAAGCTTCAGCAAGAGCAGGGAACGACCCGAGGAGCACTACAGCGTTATGAAGTCGTACTGCTTCATCAACGCCGTTCATACTGAGACGCTACCCATCACCATGGCGCAGGGCAAACGCGCCACTAACGTAATGAACAATGAATCTCAAAACCGCTCGAGTTGTTGGTTTCATCGGTAAGACCTTTATAACTACAGGCCTGTTGCTCCTCGGACTTGTTGTGTATCAACTGTGGGGAACCGGCATTGAAACACGCCGCACCCAAAGTGCTCTACGCCAGGAGTTCAATCGCATCATTGCAACGACGACGCCAGGGTCTGCAACGACAGAGCCATCTCGAAAAGCCGGAACTTCAGCATTCCTCCCTGTCACCGATGCGCTGGCACTCATTGAAATTCCGAGCATCAATATTTCTAAGATCGTCGTCGAAGGCATCACGCCAAAAGATCTTCGGCGCGGACCTGGCCACTTCCCCAAAACTCCCCTGCCAGGAGAAATGGGAAACAGCGCAATTGCCGCACATCGCACTTCTTACGATGCCCCATTTGGCAACCTCAATACAATCGCTCTCGACGATGTCATTTACATCACAACGCCAAAAGGCAAATTCGCATACACCGTCATAGACGTTTCAGTAGTCGATCCCGACAAAACATCAATTCTTGCCAATACTCCTCAAGTAGCAACTCTCACGCTCATTACCTGCCACCCGCGCTTTAGTACCAGTCAACGCCTCGTCGTACGTGCTGAACTTTCATCTACTACTCCCACCACCACGCCATCAAGTAATGCAATGCCCACCACCACTACTCCTCAAGTCGTTGAAACCGATCCACCCGAGGTGACTTCCGAAGTCTCAGCGAATGATTTTGGTCGGTGGTTTTCCGACACCAGTGCAATATTTCCGACTCTGTTCTGTAGCGCATTACTCATTGCTTTAGCGGCTTCAAGAAAGTGCCTGCGTCGCCGAATTTCGGTTCACATCACCTCGCGCCGCGTAGCGAGCATTGCAACATACGCACTACTCAGCATTCCGTTTCTTGTGACGCTTTTCTTTTTCTATCGATACGTCAACTTGCTTTTGCCCGCTGGGGCATGAACCGCAGTTATTTTCCAGTAAAGCGTGCTTTGCGTTTTTCGAGAAATGCTGTGCGTCCTTCATGAGCATCGGCACTCGCCCACGCTTGTGCACGTAACGCTTCAAACTCTGCGTCGTTCACTAGTTTTTCTGCAACTGCTTCCAACCCACGTTTGTGGGCAGCAATGGTGATGGGTGCCAAAGTAGCGAGATACCGCGCCCACTCCAATGCGTCAGACAACGTGCCAAGTTTATGTACCGCGCCTTGCGTGTGCATTTGTTCACCGCTGTATGTGCTCGTTCCGAGCAGCATGTTGCGCGCAATCGCCCCACCACATTCTCGCGCCACTCGTTCAATGGTCCATTGGTCAACAGCGAGACCCAGTTTTGCTGCCGGAACACCAAAGACGCTCGTTGGTGTGGCAGTGCGCAGGTCGCAAGCAACCGCGAGTTGAGTGCCAGCACCTAACGCATGACCATGCACCGCAGCCAGAGTGATACACGGCAACAGCGTGAACCCGCGCAGTGTTGCAGAAAGCGCGCTACCAAACTCTTCGTCTTCCACGCCCGTCAGGTCGGCACCAGCGCAGAACCCTTCGCCTTCGCCGGTGAGCACCAATACCCGGGCCCTGCCTCGTGCCTCTTCTTGAAATTGCTGCAAGAGCAGCAGCGTGGCGTGATTCACCGCATTGCGCCGTTGCGGACGACAAATAGTGACCAATGCGACGTCGTCTTGCCACTCCAGAGTGGCAGGAATGCTGTCATTCTGAGTACCTTTTGTATTGCTCGCCTCTACCATTTGAGAAACCTTATGGCTTTTCCACCACCAACATCCGCATCTCACGACCCAGTTCGTGTACGCCGACGCCAATTTGCCAAGTACACACTGCTGGCAAATCGCATTGGCTATTTGTTGTATGCAGCGGCAATGACAGCTTTCATATTGGCTTTCGCCCTCAAATTCACTCCAACGATGGTCACCATCATTACGGTATGTCTCGTGATCGGATCCATTTTGTTGGCACCCTCCATAGTTCTTGGACACGCCATTAAGGCAGCCGAACGAGAAGATCGTGAGAATGGCATATGAGCATGACCTCACCAGCACGCTTAACCGCAGCAGATCGACGCGAACAGCTCCTCCAAGTAGCCCTCACTGTTTTTGCACAACGTGGTTACCACACAACATCAATGAACGACATCGCCGATGCAGCTGGTGTCACTAAGCCAGTTTTGTATCAGCACTTCGACTCAAAGCGCGCTCTCTACATTGCGGTGCTCGATGCAGTTGGTAGCAACATGATCAATGCCATCACTGCCGCCACAAAAAGTGTTCCCACGGGCAAAGCTCAAACCGCTGCCGGAATGGTCGCCTACTTTGAATGGCTCTCCAGCGACCCCAATGCATTTTCCTTACTCTTTGGTGGAGGCACGCGCCGCGATGAAGAATTCGCAATCGTTGCCCGCAACGTTGAAAAGTCGGTTGCTGAACTCATTGCACCACTCATTGAAGCCGGCGTCGATGCCGACTATCAGCGCATGGTTGCACATGCACTGATTGGCATGAGCGAAGGAGTTGCGCGTCACCTCATTCAACGCCACGAACCTTTCGATGCACATATTGTTGGCGAACAACTTGCTTCACTGGCATGGGCTGGGCTGAGGGCGGTTGGGCGCAAGCCCGAGTAGGATCGTGTTATGGCCTCATCACCAGGCGAACACCACCCAGCATTTGAAGAATACTGCGAATGCATTTACGAACTTCTTGAAGAAAACGTAGAAGTCATTCAAGCGCGCATTGTTGAGCGCCTCCAAGTCTCGCGTCCTTCCGTTTCAGAAATGATGAAGCGCATGGAAGCCGAAGGCCTCATTGCGCTTTCCGGCTCGAGCATTGCGCTCACCGAAATGGGTGAGAAACTCGCTCAGCGCACCGTTCGGCGTCACCGCATTGCCGAAAGATTCCTCACCGATATTTTGGGTCTGTCATGGGCACAAGCTCACCATGAAGCAGGGCGCTGGGAACACGTGATGTCGGCCGAGGTGGAAATGGCAATGGACCGCGTCCTGGGCAACCCCACCACGTGCCCACATGGGAACCCCATTCCAGGCTCGCAATATTTGGCTGCATTAGTGATGCGCTTAGTTGATGTTGCTCCTGGTCGCGCCTTTACTGTCGACCGCATTCCCGAAGAACTTGAATTCACTCCTGGGCTTTTGGAGTTTTTAGAAACCGCTGAAATTCATCCAGGCAAATCTGGAATGGTGTCTGCCACATCGCCCGATGGAAGTGTCACTGTAGAAATCGATGGCCAACGTATAGGCGTTGGCCCATTTGCCAGTGCCCGAATCTTGGTAACAGCACAGTGAAGAAGCGAGCTCTTCTCGGCCTATGTGCCGTTGCTGTGCTGAGTAGTTGTGCCACCACATACAACAGCGGTGCCAATGCGCCAGCAACAACTGCCCCCAGTGCGTCTACTACTACAACTATTCCTCGCGGGAGCACCGAAGAGTTGTTTGCACAAATGCTGCAGACCGGCAAAGAACTAGGTAACGACGTTGCACAAGGCGATATGTCTATTGCGCGCACAAAACTCGCCGACATCACAGCCATCTGGATTGGCATTCAGCCACAAATTACCCAGGCATCTCAAGACCTCGTTGACGATACGCAACGCATGATCAATTTGTTCACTACAGCGGTTGAACGTAAACGTCCAGCCGACGCCGACAAGGCAATGCGTTTTCTTCCAAGTCTGATTTCTTCACTAGTGAATTAATACACCATGCATGGCGGCAAAGGCCGATGATGCACAATGGTCAGACGCTGAGTGGGTCGTGTGAGTGCAACATACAAAGCACGCAGACCTAAAGTTTCAATTTCTACGATGTCTTGTGGTTCAACGACAACCACTCCGTCGAGTTCTAAGCCCTTCACCAAACTCACCGGCACCACAGTAAGGCCCGTATCGAGTGCAGTGTTTGCTGCCTTGCCATGACTCATCCCTGCAGCACTGAGTGCATCGGACACTGCAGACACCATGTTGTCGGGGCAAACAACAGCAACGTTGCCTGCTGGAAGTTCTTCAATGAGTGCTTTGGTTTCTGTGGTGACAGATTCCAGCAAGGTGCCACCACTTTGAGCAGCGTTCACAATGCGTGGGCCGGCATCGCCTTCACGCACTGACTGCGGTGAACGCAGACCAGGTGCTGCAGCATGCATCACCTTGTCGGCAAGTTCCATAATTTGAGCCGGGATGCGATAACCCACCGACAGCCCCACCACGCGTTGTTCTTTACGATCGGGCAAATGCTTCAAAACATCTGCCCATGATTCTGGCGCAAGCGCTCCTGTTGCCTGAGCCATATCGCCCACAATGGTCATGGATCCATTCAATGAACGCCGCGACACCATTTGTAACTGCATTGGCGTGAGGTCTTGCACTTCGTCAATGACGATGTGCCCGTAGGTACGAATTTCATCGGACTCATCAATTTTTCCATTTTTGCCAGGCAGCGGACCAAGAACTTCAAAAGCGTCGTCGAGCACGGCAACATCGTGTTCACTGAATCGCGCAGACTCAATATCTTGCACGCGCTCGCGATACAGCGCTGTGTACTCTGCTTCACTCAAAATATTTTCTGCCGCTAAGCGCAACAATGCTTTAGAGCCATAAAGGTCATTCAATAATTGCGCTGGAGTAAGTAACGGCCACATCCGTTCCATTGCAATGCGGAATTCAGGCAATGGACGCAAAGAGTCTTTCAACTCTGAAAGAGACACACCTGGGTCGCGCCACGATGCTCCTAAGGCCTGCAACACTTCTGTTTCCACCCATTTGCGAGCAGCATTGTGTCGCCGAAAGCGACGGCGCCCTTGACGCACAATGTTGGCCGCATCTTGTGCGCTTAAGCGAACATATCCAGACCTAAAAGGCAGTTGTAGATTGTCGCGCAGTGGGCGCTCGCGGTCGCTCACGGCCTTGGTTATAACCTTCGACATGCGCATGTCGCCTTTCACGCGCGCGGCAAGTACCGCATCGCGTGCACCGTAGGTAACACTAGGCACTAAATCACTGAGCACTACTTGCTGCACGCCTGCTTCACCCAAGCTCGGCAGTACACGTTCGATGTAACGCAAGAACACACGGTTCGGCCCAATGACCAATACGCCTTGAGCTTCTAACGGAAAGCGAAAGGTGTACAGCAAATACGCAGCGCGGTGCAACGCAACAACAGTTTTTCCTGTTCCTGGCCCGCCTTGCACAACCAAGACACCTGCCTGTGGTGAGCGAATAATTTCATCTTGCTCACTTTGAATGGTGGCCACAATGTCACCAAGTTGACCCGTGCGCCCACGCTGCAGTGCGGCCAATAACGTGCTGTAGCCACGCAAGTTTTGTTGTGCACCACCCTCGGTTGTTGTGGTGGGACCATCGCTACCAATACCAACGTGACCTTGTCCGAAAAGTTCGTCTTCAATGCCGAGCAGTTCGTGGCCTTGTACCGAGAAATGCCGACGTCGTGCGAGCCCCATCGTTTCACGACCTGTTGCACGGTAAAAAGGTTCAGCAACAGGGGCGCGCCAGTCGACAACAACTGGTTCGCGATTTTGGTCTGATACGGCTAAGCGACCAATGTGAAAACTTTCGAGAGCATCGGGGCTTTCTGCAAAACGGTCGATACGCCCGAAGACCAATGCAGCGTCACCTAGGTCGAGTGCAGTTAAACGATTCACCAAAGCTTCATCGAAAACATCGCGTTCATAGCGGGCCTGGAAGGTTCCTCCACGGCCTGCCTCGCTCAAGTCGCGCAGTTTCCAGGCATCGGTTTTACTGAGCTCCAAGCATTCATAGGCATGATCAATAAATGCCTGTTCTGTTGCGATATCGGGGTGCTGTGCGCTCATAAAAGACCTGATTTTGGGGTGTTGAGAGCCTACCTGCCCAAGTTCACACAATGACATTGACTATGAGACCACAGCACAGCGCCCTATTTCGGCAAAAACTCGCCTCCTTTACTGCAATATGCTGGGCTCACCTTTGTAGGGGAAGGGCACTTTCCTCTATGCGCGCGCCTCTCCTCTTTTTGTCCACCTGTGTCTTTGCACTCAGCATTGGCGCACCTGCACGCATCGCGCATGGCACTCCCGCCGACATCGATGTCACTGGTGATGTTGTCGGCAACACCATCATTGCTGGGGTCACTTTCAACTCCGACAGCGCAACCTCGGAAGCTCGTTGCACATGGAACACCACCGTCATTTCCGATAGCAAGTACGAGCCGTATTCATTCACTGTTCGCAATGGCATCACCTACCGTTGGTACGTGCGCACCTGTGCACCTTTGGTTGCCGGTCAACCATATGCACTCAGTTTTCACTGGATCCCCATCATCTCTGAATCAACGCTGGCAGAACAAGCATCTGCGCATTCATGGAATACCTTGCCTGTTCCCTTCGTGAACACTGCACCACCTGCACAGCGAGCACTAGTGAAATTACCGATGTGGTGGTGGGTAACAAGTAATTCTTGGCGCACCGTTTCCACCACTGCATGGATACCTACGCCACGAGGAATAGTGACTGTTACTGTCACCGCCAAGCCCGACACACTCTTGGTAAACCCTGGTGATGCAAAAGCAACGAACAACGGAAAATTCACTTGTTCAGGTCCGGGTAAAGCGTGGCGCGAAAGTGATGGTGACGATGCAAAAAGCAGTTGCATGTACACCTATGCACACAGCTCATCACGCACTACATGGAAGGCAAGCGTTGCCATTCGCTGGTCAATTACGTGGAAATCAAACCTTGGCAAAAAAGGAACGCTCCCTTCGGTCACCACCACTCGTCGTATACCTGTGGTGGTCGGGGAAATTCAGGCGCTGGTCACCGAGTAATTAGGCAGGTGAAACAGGGCGCACGGGGCGGTGCCACACCGCTGAGTACGCAACAACACAAATGCTCGCTCCGTCGTCGCGGGGCTGCACGGTGGCATCTCCATCGGCAATGACCGTGTGGTCGTCGAACTCCTCTGCCCCGCCAGTGTGTGGCGGCCAGAGCAATGTTGCTTTCCCATTCGCTGCCACGTTGTCGGCACTGCGTTTTCCGACCGCTGCTACCAAGCCGTTGCCTTCGGGCACAAAGACCACCGCCCGGAGGTGTGGTTCGCCATTTGGGCTCACCGTAATGAGGTACCCAAAGGGCCTGCGGGCCACTGCTTTTGCCAAGTTGGCTGGATCTATCGTCACACTCACGCTCTACAACCTATAGTGGCGCCGTGACTTCCTCCCGCGACCTCATCATTTTGGAACGCCGTTTTGTGAATGCCCTCGCTGCCACCAGCGATGAAGCCATCACCACAGCAGCCCTAGCCCTCGAAGAAAACCTGCAAACAGTGCTCGCCCAAAGCGCAGGCCTGAGCGACGGCGCCTTTGATGACCCCGACACCTTGGCAAGCGCCATTCGCGAAGGGGCCACCCGCCGCAAATGTGCTGGCGATGTGTGCGTTGTTTTATGCGAGCCCTGCACGCAGCACTGTATTGAAGTTCTTGCCGGCGCAGCCGACGACCCATCACTCGACGACCTCAATGCCATTTTGCCTGAAGCCATCGAAAAGTTTGGCGAGGAAATGGTGAAGCTCATGGTGGTGCAGTACTCACTGAGTTTGGCTGGCTTTAAAAAGCTCATACAGTCCGATGAAAAATGGGCGCTTCCCGTTTCTCCTTCAGCGGTCGCCGCAGTGCGTGTGGCCGACGAAGCCGAACAGGCCGCAAAGCGTGCCCTGCGTAATGAGCGCAAAGAAAAAGAAAAGGCTCAGAAAAAATTAGCTGCAGAACAACGCGCTGCAGCAAAAAACCGCCGCTAATTTTTTAGCGTGGTGTGACAATGCGCAGGCATTGAATACCGTCGAACACTCCAGGTACAACAACCACCGTGTATTGCGGGTAGGCGTTTGCACATTGTCCGAATGGCATTTTAATGCGAGCGCCATCGAGTGTTCCTGATGTTCTTGCAATAGGCCAGTCGCCTTTGATGTCGTCAACTTTGAGTTGAGGAGAAATTTGACTTGGCTTCACAACGCCGTTGTATGTGCCGGTTTCATCGAGTTGTGATGTACGCAGTTTGAGATTGTCGACGGAAACTTGAAGCGCATCGACAACGGCCTTTGCTGCATCAACATCGGAGCGCAAAGTTGATGTTGCTTTTTCATTCGCTGCAACGCGGTCGGCAAGATTGCCGAGTGAAGTTTTTGCGGTGGCAAGGTCGGCATCGAGAGTTTTTACCAACCCCGTCACTTCACTGAGAGTTGCCGCCGTTGCGTCGTCATTTTCTGCAAGCGTGACAACAAGATCTTCCAGCGCAGAAATACGTGTATCAATTTCTGGGTCAATTGGTGCAACTTCTCCATCGGGCGTGTCGCCAGTTGCAGGTGCGTCAACAACCGAATCGGAAGTTTCTTCGTTGGAAGTTTCATCGGTCGGCGGGGAACTCGTTGAACTGCCGTTTGAACTTCCCGGCGGCGCGGTAACGCCAATGGCATCGGTGATAGCGCTAAAAGCGTTGACCTGCCCTAAGACAGAAACGGTGGCAAGTAATACTCCGACGAGCGCAAAGCCCGACAAAATGACGCGAGCAGTGGACCGGTTCATGTGGCGAGGGTTCATACCCGTACCGTACGCCCTCGGTGTACAGAACCTGTCCGCGCCCCTTAATGCCGGCCGAGCACGCGCTCTGGGGTGAGCACAATGCCAATGCGCACTGTGTTTGCAGGGTCAAATGCCTTACCATCGACATGACCGTGTTTGCGCACCACCTCATCACGCAGTTCCATATTGGGGTCCTCCACAACATGCAGCGACCCACGCAATTCCACATAGTGCGAGGTATTGGTGGGGTCAATGACCGACAATGAGCCCTTACCCGACCGCAGAGCATCGACATGTTTTTGGCGTCCGGCATGCGTGCTCACCCACACTTTTCCGTCACGCCACACAAACCACACTGGGGTGGAATGTGCATAACCGTCAGTGCCAGCTATGGAAAGCGTGCCGGTAACAGGTTCGGCCAAGATGCGCGCCGCGTTGTCGTTCATTGAAACCACAGAAACCCCCTCGTTGGTCACTGTAGCCGTGTCTGAGACTCGGCTTTGAATATCGGTACGCTCTACATATGGCACGCATCCTCATCACGAACGGCACCATTGTGAGCCCGAGTGGCCGCTATGCAAGCGATGTATTCATCGACGGCGAAACTATTCAAGCCATTTTTCAACCCGGCCAAGCAGCCGCACTCGGCATTGTTGCCGACAAGGTCATCGATGCAACAGGTAAGTACGTCATTCCTGGCGGCGTCGACGTGCATACACATATGGAACTCCCCATGGGCCCTATTGAAGCAACCGATACGTTCGAAACTGGTTCCAACGCAGCTGCGTGGGGTGGCATCACCACCATCGTCGACATGGCGCTCCAACGCAAGGGCGAAAACATTCAAGATGGTCTTGCTGCGTGGCATCAGAAAGCTGCGGGCAACTGCTCTATCGATTACGCCTTTCACCAAATTATGGGCGACATTCATGACCAAAGCTTGAAAGACATGACCTACCTCGTTGAACACGAGGGCGTCACTTCATTCAAGTTGTTCATGGCGTACCCCGACACCTATTACAGCGACGACGGCCAAATACTTCGTGCGATGCAAGAAGCAAGCAACAACGGCGCAGTCATCATGATGCACGCCGAAAACGGTATGGCTATCGATGTGCTTGTTCAGCAACATCTTGCACGAGGTGAAACCGACCCCGTGTTTCACTCCATTAGCCGACCCAGTTTGCTTGAAGGCGAAGCAACACATCGCGCCATTGTGCTGAGCCAAGTAGCGGGCAACGTTCCGCTCTACATCGTGCACATGTCTGCATCAGAAGCATTAAATGAAGTTGCGCGTGCTCAGCACGAAGGCCTCAACGTCTTTGCTGAAACATGCCCGCAGTATTTGTATCTCACATTGGAAGAACACCTATCGCAGCCCAACTTCGAAGGTGCCAAGTTTGTGTGTAGCCCCCCTATTCGTTCACAGCACGACCACCATCATCACCAAAGTGATTTGTGGAAGGGCCTGCGCATGAACGAACTCGCGGTAGTGAGTACAGACCATTGCCCATTTTGTTTCAAAGACCAAAAAACACTCGGGCGCAACGACTTCTCGAAAATCCCTAATGGCTTGCCCGGCGTTGAACATCGCATGGAGCTCATCTACCAAGGCGTAGTTCTTGGTGAGTTGTCACTCGAGCGTTGGGTGGAAACCTGTTGCACCACACCTGCGCGCATGTTCGGCATGTACCCCAAAAAAGGCATTATCGCCCCAGGGGCCGACGCCGACATTGTGGTGTGGGACCCACATCAAAAAACCACTATTGGCATTAACGGCAAACACCACATGAACACCGACTACAGCGCATTTGAAGGAACCGTTATCGACGGCAAAGTCGACACGGTGCTTTCTCGCGGCATGGTCGTTGTGGAAAATGACACCTTCACTGGTCGCAAAGGTCACGGTAAATACGTGAAGCGCGACCTTTGCCAATACCTACACTGATCTTTACTTTCTCCATCTCACACAGACTGAAGGCACTATGAACCGCATCTCGCATTGGATTAATGGAACCGTCGTTGCTGGCACCTCTGGTAAGTCTGGAAAAGTCTTTAACCCGGCAACTGGCGAACAATCAGCAGCGGTCGACTTCGCTTCAGTCGCCGAAGTCGATGCAGCAGTTGCAAATGCTGTTGCAGCATTTCCTGCATGGCGTGCCACCAACTTGTCGCGTCGCGCCGAAGTGATGTTCCACATGCGCGAACTCGTCGATGTGAATCGCAAAGAAATTGCTGCAATGTTGAGTGCCGAGCACGGCAAAGTACTCTCCGATGCCTTAGGTGAAGTTGCCCGTGGCTTGGAAAACATTGAATATGCCTGTGGTATTCCCAACCTCTTGAAGGGCGGCTATAGCGAGCAAGCTTCCGCCGGAGTAGATGTGTACAACATTCGCCAACCTCTTGGCGTTGTTGCCGGCATCACCCCGTTCAACTTTCCCGCAATGGTGCCCATGTGGATGTTTGCCAATGCATTGGGTTGCGGCAACACGTTCATTTTGAAGCCAAGCGAAAAAGACCCATCGGTCACCATGTTCATTGCCGAGTTGCTCAAGCAGGCTGGCCTTCCCGACGGCTGCTTCAACGTTGTGCACGGCGACAAGGTGGCAGTCGACCGCATACTTGATCACCCCGACATTGCAGCAATTTCATTTGTGGGTTCAACGCCCATTGCAAAATACATTTACGAAACCGGCACACGAAACGGAAAGCGTGTTCAAGCTTTAGGTGGCGCAAAAAACCATATGCTCGTGCTTCCCGATGCCGACCTCAATATGGCTGCCGACGCTGCGGTCAGTGCTGCTTATGGTTCTGCGGGCGAACGTTGCATGGCCATTTCTGTATTGCTTGCACACGACTCCATCGCCGACGCACTCATTTCCAAAATTGAAGAGCGCATCCCCAACATCACTGTTGGTGCAGGCGACGACCCTACGAGCGAAATGGGCCCGCTCATCACCGGTGAACATCGCGACAAGGTAGCTACGTACATTGCAGGCGCTACGCAAGAAGGCGCAACGCTCGTGGTTGATGGGCGCACCGATGTTCCTGCACAAGGCTTCTACTTGAAGCCAAGCCTCATCGACAATGTCGCACCTGGCATGAAGTGTTACGACGATGAAATTTTTGGTCCGGTCTTGTCGGTTGTTCGTGTGAAGAGCTACGACGAAGGCGTTCAACTCATCAACAACAACCTCTATGGCAATGGCACGGCAATTTTCACTCGCGATGGCGGAGCTGCTCGTCAGTTCCAGTTCGACATCAACGTGGGCATGGTAGGCATCAACGTTCCAGTTCCGGTGCCTGTGTCGTACTACTCATTTGGCGGTTGGAAATCGAGCCTCTTTGGCGATCAACATATGTACGGCCCAGAAGGCATTAACTTCTACACCCGTTCCAAAGTTGTTACTTCGCGCTGGCCAGACCCGCGCACGTCAACGGTTGATCTTGGGTTCCCGCAGAACCGTTAAGTTCTCAGTTATTTGCCCGTGTAAAAAGCATCGGCAACATCGAGTGCCTCATCGATAATGGCTAAACCATCACGCAATTCCTGATCGGAAATGACGAGTGGTGGCACCACGTGCAATCGATTGAAGTGTGTAAATGGCCACAGGTTTTTTGCCTTGCACGCTGCCGCTAGATCGCCCATTGGTTGCGCGGCAGGCCCTGATGCATTGAAGGGAACAAGTGGTTCACGCGTTTCACGATCGCGCACCAGCTCAATTGCCCAAAACACGCCCAAGCCACGAACATCGCCCACGCTTGGATGTTTTGCTTTTAATTTTTCAAGCTCTGGCCCAATGATGTCTGCGCCCAAATGCCGGGCATGCTCCACGATCTTTTCTTCTTTGAAAATATTGATGGAGGCAACGGCCGATGCACATGCAAGCGGGTGACCGCTATAGGTCAGACCACCGGGGTATGGCTTTTGACGGAAGGTTTCAGAGATGCGATCAGAAATAATGACGCCACCCAATGGCAAGTAACCCGAGTTCACGCCTTTAGCGAAGCAGATGAGATCGGGAGCAACATTCCAATGGTCAACTGCAAACCATTCACCGCAGCGACCAAAACCCGACATCACTTCATCGCAAATCATCACGATGCCAGTGCGATCGCAAATGTCACGCACACCTTGCAAATAACCCGGTGGTGGTACCAAAATTCCGTTGGTACCTACAACGCTTTCTAAAACAATGGCGGCAATATTGTTTGCACCTTCCACCATAATGACGTCTTCAAGATGCTGTAGTGCGCGTTCGCTTTCTTCAATGTCGCTTTGTGAATAGAACTGCGAACGGTATGGGTATGGCCCCCAGAATTTAATGATTCCCGTGGTTGATGGCTCACTGCCCCAACGTCGCGGGTCACCGGTCAATTGAATAGCCGCTGCGGTTCCACCGTGGTAACTGCGATACGCAGAAAGCACTTTGTGGCGGCCTGTGTGAACACGCGCCATACGTATTGCGTTTTCTGTTGCCTCTGCCCCACCGTTGGTGAAAAACACCATGTTCAAATCGCCAGGAGCGAGTTCACAGATGAGCCGCGCGGCTTCGCTCCGTGCATCGTTGGCATGTATCGGAGAAATGGTGCACAAGCGGTCGGCGTATTCTTTAATTGCTGCAATGAGTTTTGGATGCTGGTGGCCAATGTTGACATTGACGAGTTGGCTCGAAAAGTCGAGGTACTTACGCCCCGTCTCGTCCCAAAACCACGAACCTTCGCCGCCAGCAACAACCAATGGGTTCAGTGTGCTTTGCGCCGACCACGAGTGGAAGACGTGTTTGCGGTCGTTGGCAAAAGCCTGAGATGGATTGGTGTCGAGAATGGCCATGTGAAAAGACTAGAACAGCCCGACGACATTGCCCTCGTCGTCGAGGTCAATGCTTTCAGCAGCAGGCGCAGAGCCGAGACCTGGCATGGTGCTCATATCGCCGCAGATGGGGTACACAAAGCCCGCCCCCACCGAGGCGCGCACTTCACGTACACGCAAAATATGACCCGTTGGAGCCCCTTTGAGAGTGGGGTCGGCCGAAATACTGAGGTGCGTTTTAGCAATACACACTGGCAAATTGCCCATCCCCAGATTTTCATACCGATCAAGCTGTTCGCTCGCTAACTCGGAATACTCCACACTGGCTGCACCGTAAATAGTACTGGCCACTTTTTCAATTTTTTCGCGAAGTGAAAACGAGTCGGGGTACAACATGGAAAATGTGGTGGGTTCGTTGCACGCTTCTACTACTGCATGCGCAAGTTCAATAGCACCTGCTCCACCGTCGGCAAAATGCGTACACACAGCAACTCTTGCGCCCATCTCTTGTGCAATGCGACGAATCACTTCATGTTCACTGGCATGATCGGTTGGAAATGCATTGATTGCAACTACGGGCGAAACACCATGCACTTGCACATTTTCGATTTGCTTACGCAAATTCGCAGCACCTGCCAAAACATGTTCTGGATTTTCCTCTAAGAGTTCTGGAGGAAGTGGCTTTCCCGCAACAATTTTGTACTCGCCACTATGCGCTTTTAATGCACGTACAGTTGCAACAAGAACTGCAGCATCGGGTTTTAAACCAGACACTCTGCATTTGATGTTGAAGAAACGTTCTGCTCCCATGTCGGCGCCAAAACCAGCTTCAGTAATGACGTAATCGGCCATGCGCATTGCCATGAGATCGCCCATCACTGAAGAGTTGCCAGTAGCAATATTTCCAAAAGGTCCGGTGTGCACAATGACCGGCGTGTTTTCGAGGGTCTGCATGAGATTTGGCTGCAACGCATCTTTCAAAATCACGGCCATCGCACCTGCAGCACGTAGTTGTTCGGCAGTTACTGCTTCACCGGTTGTGGTGTAACCCACCACAATGCGACCCAAACGCTGACGCATGTCTTTCAACGATGTAGATAAGCCAAGCAGCGCCATCACTTCTGATGCAGCAGTAATGTCGAAACCTGTATCGCGGGTAACGCCATCCATTTTTCCACCACGACCAATAGAAATGGAACGCAATGAACGATCATTCACATCGAGCGCACGACGCCATGTGATGTTGTCGGGGTCGAGTCCTAGTTCATTTCCACGAAAGAGATGATTGTCGAGCATTGCGGACAGTAAATTGTGGGCCGCCGTTACTGCATGGAAGTCTCCTGTGAGATGCAGGTTTAAATTTTCCATTGGCACTACTTGGCTATACCCACCACCAGCAGCCCCGCCCTTAATGCCAAAGGTGGGCCCCATTGAGGGCTGCCGCAAAGTGAGCACCGCTTTTTGCCCGATCTTCCCCATCGCCTGACCAAGACCGACCGACGTAGTGGTTTTTCCTTCACCCAATGGCGTTGGCGTTATAGCCGTAACCACTACATATTTGCCCTGAGGACGGCTGTGAAGCGCTTCTAAGGCAGCAAGTTTGATCTTTGCAACTCCAGGGCCATAGGGCTCTAAAAACTCACCGGGCAAGTTCAGCTGGCTTGCGATGTCACTGAGCGGGGCCAGTTTCGCCTGACGCGCAATATTGATGTCGGAAGGAAACGACACGGGTTCTAGTGGCCACCCAGGTACGCCGCGCGCACAGCCGGGTCATTCAATAGATCGCCACCCAGACCGGTTTTCACCACATGGCCAGTTTCCAATACATACCCACGATGCGCACGACGCAATGCCTGAGATGCATTTTGCTCTACAAGAAGCACGGTTGTCCCTTGCTTGTTGATTTCCGTGATGATGTTGAAAATTTGTGCAATGAGTTTTGGCGCAAGACCCATTGACGGTTCATCGAGCAACAACAACCGCGGGCGGCTCATGAGTGCACGACCGATGGCAAGCATTTGCTGCTCGCCGCCAGAAAGCGTTCCACCCAATTGTGTAATGCGTTCTTCCAATCGTGGAAAAAGTTCCAACACGCGTGCGAAGTCGGCGTCTTTGGCGCTCGACTTATGGTCTTTGCGTGTGTATGTGCCCATGTCGAGATTCTCTCGAACAGTCATACCGGGGAAAATGCCGCGGCCTTCGGGTGACTGACAAATACCCAACTTCACTCGCTCGTGTGAAGGCATGAACGTAATATCTTTGCCTTCAAAAATAACGCTGCCACCAACTACTTTGCGCAAGCCAGAGATAGTGCGCATGGTTGTGGTTTTGCCAGCACCGTTTGCCCCAACGAGGGTAACAATTTCACCTTCGTTGACATTGAAAGAAATACCTTTCAACGCTTCAATTTTGCCGTAGGCAACGCGTAGATCTTGCACCTCAAGCATCATCGTCGGGCACTCCTAAATACGCAGCAACCACCGCAGGGTTGTCTTGCACTTCACTTGGCGAGCCTGTTGCAATAACTTTGCCAAAGTCGAGCACAACAATGCGGTCGGTTACTCCCATCACCAAACTCATGTCGTGTTCAATGAGCAACACGGTGTACCCCTGGTCGCGAATTTTACGAATGAGATCCATCAACTCAACTTTTTCTGCAGGGGTAAAACCAGCAGCAGGTTCATCGAGGCACAAGAGTTGCGGTTTCGTAGCGAGTGCACGAGCAATTTCGAGTCGACGTTGATAGCCGTAAGGCAAATTCCGTGCAGCATCGCCAGCACGGTCGGCAATACCCATAAAGGTGAGCAACTCCATTGCGGTGTTACGACCTTCAGCTTCTTCACGATGGTGACGGGGCAAACCAAGTAGTGCCCCACCCACACTGGTGTGATGATTTGCATCGGCACCCACCATGACATTTTCAATTGCGGTCATGTCGGGAAACAAGCGAATGTTTTGGAATGTACGTGCAATGCCACGCTTAGTTATTTGAAAACGCTTTAAGCCGGCAAGCGATGCGCCATCGAAGAGCACCGCGCCACTGGTTGCCGCATACACGCCAGTCATGACGTTAAAGCAGGTCGTTTTGCCAGCACCGTTCGGCCCGATGAGACCAAGAATTTCTCCACGACGAATGGCAAAGGTGACATCGTCGAGTGCCGTTACACCGCCGAATTGCATCGTGACATGATCGAGTTCTAAAAGATTGTCGCTCATGGTCACTCCTTGTCTCTCAGCGCAGTTCCAGTTGATGGCTTCCACGATTCCAGCCACCGCTCTTTACGAATCTTGCGCGGGATGAGACCCTGTGGGCGAAAGACCATGACCAATACGAGCGCTACACCAAACACGAAAACACGCTTGTCGGCAAAACCGCGGAAACGCTCTGGCATCCATGCCACCAATGCCCCTCCCACAATGGCACCCCACATGTTTCCTGCACCACCGAGCACAACTGCTGCAAGGAAGAGAATTGACAGCTGCAATGGGAAGTTACTGGGGTTAATGAATTGCACTTTGCCGGCGTACAGAGAACCTGCAAGGCCACCGATTGCAGCACCAATGGCGAACGCCCACAATTTAAATTTGAAGGTATCGACGCCCATGAGTTCGGCCGCATCTTCGTCTTCACGAATGGCGTTCCACGAACGACCCACGCGACTATTTTCCAAGCGGCGCAGCAAAAAAATCACGATGAGAATAATGGTGAGACCCAAAAAGAAATATGGCTTTGCATCGAGCACGCCAAATTTCAACGGGCCAATACTTGGCGGAGTAGCAATATTGCTGATACCGCGACTATCGCCAAGCCAATGCATGTTGTTAGCAGTAATACGAATAATTTCGCCGAAGCCAAGCGTCACAATGGCCAAATAGTCGCCGCGTAGGCGCAACGTTGGTGTTCCCAAAATAACGCCGGCCAGCATAGACACCAATACGGCAATAGGCATGCACACGAGCCACGGCAAGTTGGCATGTTGGCTCGACAAAATAGCAACCGTGTACGCACCAACAGCGTAAAAACCCACATAGCCGAGGTCGAGCAGACCAGCAAGACCCACTACAACGTTCAGGCCCAATGCCACCAACACGAAAATCACCACTTGGTCGGTGAGCACGCTGGGAAAACTTGTTCCTGGCGTTTCCACAATCCAACCAAGCACTGGCACATTTGGCCACCACGGCAAGAGGTACAACGCAAGAACGCAAATGGCACCAAATGACCAACGCACCGAGCGCGACTGATTGCCAAGCGCCTCGCCTAAACGAGAAACGGAACGAGCCCCAGAGGTAACGCTCTTGAGAGACTCAGACAGGCTCATACGCGCGCCTTAGCTAGCGATTCACCCAACAGACCTGTCGGGCGGAACATCAACACCACAAGCAACAACACAAAGGCAATGACGTCTTTCCATTGTCCGCCAAAGAGTGCCGAGCCATAGTTTTCTGCGAGGCCAAGAACAATGCCACCCAGCAATGCACCTTTGAGGTTTCCAATTCCGCCCAGCACCGCTGCAGTAAAGCTCTTTACGCCAAGAAGGAACCCAATATTGAATTTTGACTGGTCGTACACCAGGGTGAACATCATTGCGGCGCCACCAGCCATCACACCGCCAAGCAAGAAGGTGATCAAAATAACGAAGTCAACATTGACTCCTAATATTTTTGCCGTTTCAACATCTTGAGCAACAGCACGCACACCACGACCCAAACGCGTGCGATTCACAAATAACAACAACGCAGTCATCATGAGCAGTGCACCAATAATGACAATGACGTAGTCAATACGAATGTCGGTTCCGAACAATTTGAAAAGAGTTTTCTTCTCTAGAACACGTGGGGTCTGGTATTGCTCGCGGTCGCGCGGCCCCCAAATAGCTACTGCTTCGGTAATGGCAGTAGAGGCCCCAATTGCCGAGATAAGAAAAGCTAATCGCGGCGCCTGACGTCCACGACGGAAAATATTGAGATACATCCACGCAATTGGCCCCGTGCCAATGATGCCGAAAATAAGATTCGACTTCGGTGTATCGAAGAAGATGAGACCCACAACAAATGCGCTCACAAACGCCAGTACCACGGCACCAAATTGATCACCCGAACCACGTAGCGGGCGGTATGCGGCACGTTCAAGGGCTACTGCACCCGCACCCGACAAAACCATTGAGCCGAGGAGGCAGGCCAACAAAATGAGAACGAGCTGAAACCCCGTGCGATACGGATACTCGCCAGCTTCCAACATGGGCAACCCCAACACATTTGTTGCCGTAATGAGCGAGGCAAATGTGCCAATCATAAAAATTTCTGAGTGAGCAAAGTTGATGAGGCGCAATACGCCGTATACCAAGGTGTAGCCCAACGCCACAAGGGCATAGATGGAACCCAGCGCTACGCCGGTCACCGTGAGGTCCCAAAATGTTCTGTAAATCAGCCAGTCGCGCATGTGTCCCCGAGAACGAATATGTTCCCTTGTTGTTTAGCAGAAAATGTCATATACAAAAGAATGGCCGGGAACATTTGTTCCCGGCCATTCCACATTACGTATCTCTCTGTGAGAGACGAAGTTTTACTCGATCAAGCCGAGTGCAACGATTGCGCCTGCTTCTACCTTGTAGGCATAAACAGCGTTTCCTGCAACTTCACCAGTCTCGTCCCACTTGATCTGCTTGGTAACACCAGCAGCATCGTAGGTTCCGAGGAATTCAAGAACGCCAGCGCGGTCGGTCTTGCCAGCAGCAATAGCGGCAAGGAATGCCTTTGCTGCGTCGTAAGCCTCTGCACCGTAGGTCTGTGGTGTTTCGCCAGGGAACTTGGCTGTGTAAGCAGCAGCAAATTCAGCGTTTGAAGCACCATCTGCACATGTGCAGGTGATGATGGATCCGTCAGCAGCAGGACCTGCAGCTTCGATGAAACCATTGTCTTTTACGCCGTCACCGAACACAAGTGTTGCGGTCACGCCAGCGTCACGAAGTTGCTTGGCAAGCTTGCCAGCTTCTGCGTAGTAGCCGCCGTAGAAAATTGCGTCTGGAGCAGCTTCTTTCATCTTGCTGACAGCAGCTGAGAAGTCAGCAGCCTTAGGGTCGATTGAATCGCTTGCAACAACAGCGTCACCAAGAGTTGTCTTCACAATGTCGGCAAGACCCTTGCCGTATTCTGAAGCGTCGTCGATGATGCCAACTTTGGCAGCTGCCAATGTCTTTTGGATGTAAGTAGCAATACCAGGGCCTTGCTTGTCGTCACCGGCAAGTGCGCGGTGGAAGACTTTCCAGTTGTTGTCATTCAATGTCTCGTTCGTTGCCGAAGGAGTAATGATGGCAAGACCCGCTGCATCGAACAATGGGTTAGCAGCTTTTGACTCACCTGAGAATGCAGGTCCAACGATGCCAAGAATGCCGGCGTCGTCGATTGCTTTCTGAGCAAGTGCTGGAGCTTGTGCTGGGTCACCTTGTGAGTCGAAGTCAACAAGGCCAACTTGGCAGTCTGGGTTTGCGGTGTTGAATTCACTCACAGCAAGGTCTGCACCAGCGCGAATGTTTTTACCGAGGTTGCCGGCATCGCCTGAAAGCGCACCAAAGAAGGCAATGGAAACGCCTTCGCAGGTCACGCCGTCAACAGCTGCTGCTGCGGTGTCTTCGGTTACTACGGTGTCTTCTGAAACTGAACCTTCACTGTCGCTACCGCAAGCTGCAGTAACGAAGGCAAGGCTCACTGCGATTGCGCCTGCGCGCAACAGAGTGGATTTCTTCATTATTTTCTCCCCTTGTTCTATGAGTCGACTTTGACCCACAGGTTGGTTGGTGGTTACCGCAAGGTTAGACC
>WLST01000060.1 GCA_009711295.1 Actinomycetota bacterium
GGACGCATTGCGTACCGCAAAGCTGAGCAACTCTTAGTGTGCGAACCTCAACTCACCGTCATTTCCCCAGAGTTCGACGAGCGCTTTCACGCCACTGGCGCAACACTCATTCAACGTGAATATGCAGCACTCGATGTAATGGGGTTCTCACTCGTCATTACCGCAACCGCCAACAACGTTGTTGACCAACAGATTTTTGATGAATGTGAATCACTGGGTATTTGGGTGAACTCTGCTGACGACCCCGACCGCTGCACATTTACATTGCCCGCCAGCATGCGCCGCGGTCGACTACTCATTACCTCTTCCACTGCTGGTGCCAGCCCCGCGATCTCGTCGTGGGTTCGTTCCACGCTGGAAAACACCATTGGTCCCGAGTTTGCAGAAGCAGTGGAAATACTCGCTGCGAAACGTGCCGCGTTTCATGCCGAGGGTGTGAGCACTGAAGATGTCAATTGGGCGCCGCTCATTGCTGCTGCGCTCGAAGAAGCCCGCGAGTCGTCGAAAAGAGTTCCGCAATGACTGTGTACTTAGTGGGCGCAGGCCCCGGCGACCCCGATCTCATTACCGTGAAAGCTGCACGCCTCATTGCGCAGGCCGATGTGATTGTGCACGACCGCTTAGCCGACGACAGCATCATTCAACTTGCAGCTCCTGGCGTTGACCTCATCGACGTGGGTAAGAAACCTGGTAATCCAACGCCACAAGAAACCATCAATGCTCTGCTTGTGCACCTTGGCGCTCAAGGTCTCTGCGTGGTGCGCTTGAAAGGTGGCGACCCTTTCGTCTTTGGTCGCGGTGGCGAAGAAGCTGAAGCACTCATTTCAGCAGGCATTCCCTTTGAAGTAGTTCCTGGCATCACCTCTGCTGTTGGCGTACCTGCTTACGCAGGAATCCCCGTCACACATCGCGGCTTATCGGCATCATTCACCGTGGTCACTGGTCATCGCGAAAAGGGCGGATCATCGGGCGTGAACTGGGAAGCACTTGCTGCAGTTGGCGGAACCATCGTGGTGCTCATGGGCGTAGCCGAACGAGGCATTATTGCCGAGCGACTCATTGCTGGTGGCCTCAGCCACAACACACCAGTTGCAGCGACGCGCTGGGGAACCCGCGCAACGCAAGAAACAGTGCGCACCACATTGGGCGAACTAGGAAATACACCGCTACAAGCACCGTGCACCATCGTGATTGGCGCAGTTGCTGCGCTCAACTTTTCATGGCGCACCGAGACTCATGCACCTGAACTGATTTAAATCAGTTATTAGAGCGAGCCGCCAGCCCACCACCGCTCGAATGCGGGAAGTGCTGCACGTGTGACTGGCTCCAACAAGAAACCTGTTGGCGAACGCACATAACTAAATGCCCCGTAGCCCTCTTCAGGAGACACTTGTGCAATTTCCAAACTCCAGCCTTCTTTCATGAGGCGCTCGGTGGTCTCTTTCACGTCGTCTACCCAAATACCCATGTGGTGTACGCCAGGGGCGTCTGAGCCATCCCAGATGGTTCCGGGAGCACCCTGCAAGAGCTCAACGTGCTGTGGTCCTTCACATGAATAGGTGAACTTCAAAGGAATGGTGGTTTGGCCTTTTCCTGGCAACCACGCATTTTGTTCGCGCACTTGCACTTCACACCAGGTGAGTTGCAAACCCTTACCCATCTCTTCCATTGCAGCTTCAATGTTTTTCACACGAACGCCAACGTGATAAATGTCTTGGTAATTGAACATGGTTCCCTTTAGTTAGATTTTGCGCCAACACCCTTGGCAAAAAGTGCCGAGAGGTCTGCATCGTCGGTGTCAATAAGTGCTTGTACCCATTTGTGGAATGCCTGTGTGCCACCTTCATTGCGGCCAAACAAAACTTCTTTCTTTGCGCCACTCTTTAAACCACGCTGAATTTGAATGCCTGTTTTGTAGTCTTCTTCTTCCACCACAAAGCGCATGAACTTCATGCGGTCTGCAACAGCAGCGTCACGTTCTGGGTTTTGTGTTTCGCAATGCAAGAAATGCTGCACAGTGACTGACTCTTCAGGAGTTGCTCCGGGGAACAACTGCGAGATCATGTAAATGCGACCATCGGCTTCAAAGGAAGCAATGGAAATGTGCGGGAATATGGTCCACACACCGAAAACCAACTTTTCTGTTGGCCATTCCGACACCGGCACACCTTCAAGTGGGCCTACCTGGCGCTTATCGGGAGCCAACAAGCGTTGGTGCGGACCCCACGCTTCGAAAAGCGCCTTCGGAGACAAGTCGGGACCAAAAGTGTTTTTGTGCAAAATGGGCAGATGATAGAAGTCGAGGTAACCGTCGTAACACACCTTCCAGTTCGCTCCATCGATACTTTGCTGACCCGCGTAGTAGCAGTTCTCAAAGTGGTGATGCTCTAACACTTCGTCATAACCATGAAAGAACGAATCGTGATCGAGCGTGGAGTTTGGCGTGAGGGTGACCCAAATGATTCCGGCACGCTCGGTAACAGGAAGTGTTGTTAAGCCATTGCACGACTTATCGAGATCGCCAAATGCTTCTGCCTCGTAAATACCTACTAGATCTCCGGCAGTGTCGTACGACCACGCATGGTAGGGGCATGTGAAGCGGCGGGCGGTGCCACAGCCATCTTCAGCAAGTTGCGCGCCGCGGTGGCTGCACACATTAAGAAACGCACGCATTGAGCCGTCTTGACCTCGCACCATGAGCACAGGAACACCCAAAATGGTGACCGCGCTATAAGAGCCAGGCTCACGCATTTGGCAGGTAAAGCCAAGCACCAAAGGCAGACGCTTGAAAATGCGGTCGACTTCTTTTTGCCAACGCTCTTGGTCGAAGTAATGCTCCACTGGCACACGCAAAATGTCGTCAACAATTTCGCCTTTGCCTTCAGCATGAGCATCGACTGCCCGCTGAGCCATACGTACTAGTTCTTGCCTACTCATTACATACCCCCGAGTGTGGTTGGTATCTCTACGGTACTCTCCCGCACCCCTTCGCGAGCGACCTGAGAAGCCCCAAAGAAAGGTTAGGAGCCCTTAACAACAAGGTTCAGTTCGCGCATGGGGCGCAAAAAGAAGCTTGGTTCATGAATAGGCAGTTCCATCGGGCCGGCAAGTTCAACTTCTGTCAAGCGATCGAGCAGCAAGTTGAACGCCGTTGCCATTTGCTGACGCGCAAGAGCAGCACCTAAACAGAAGTGCACTCCAAAGCCAAAAGCCACATGGTTCTTTGCATTGGCACGCTTGATATCGAATACATCGGGGTTTTCAAATACCCGCGGGTCGCGGTTTGCGGCACCAAAGCGCACCATTGCCGACTTGTTCTCTGGAATATCGAAGCCACCCAAAGTGACGGGGCACTTCACGCTGCGCCAGAGACCTTGCACTGGGCTGTCGAATCGCAATACCTCTTCAATGAAGTTGCCCATGAGCGAGCGATCGTTGCGCAACATTTCCATTTGGTCGGGATGTTCAATGAGCAACAACATGGCCGACGACAAAGCACCGGTTGTGGTTTCAAAACCACCAGTAATGAGCGCGTGCAACACAGTCATCAATTCGTTAATGGTGAAAGGTTCTTCCCCTTCTTCATTCACGTGAGCATTCACCAAGAGCGAGATGAGATCTTTACCGGGGTTTGCACGGCGCTTCTCGAATTCACCAGCAATGAAATGCTGCTCTTCAATTTCAACATTGGCTTCAATAATTGCTTCTTCAACCGTTATTTGTGATCGCTGAGCAAGTGACAACATTGCTTCTGCCCAGCGGCGGAACTTTGGATACTGCGAAGGGTCGAGGCCAAGTTGGGTGGAAATGAATATGCCCGGCAGCGGCAAGGCGAAGTCGCGAACAAATTCGCACTTGCCCTTTTCCACCATGGAATCGATGAGCGAGTTGGCAATTTCCTCTAACTGCGGCACGTAGGCCTTCACCTGCGCTGGCGTAAAGACGCGATTTAACAGTTTGCGATACCGGCTGTGTTCTGGTGGGTCGGAACGTTGCAGTACGGGAAGGTGTGTCCATCCCTTTTCTTTCAGCACACTTTGATACGCCAAGATGGCGTCCATATTGGCCGCACGTCCACCAGCAGATGGTTTGTTCGAAAATGTAGCGATGTCGCCTAGAGCAGCGCGCGTTTCCTCGTGTCCACCAATGACATAGAGGTCAATATCGGTTTCATGCCATACGGGGCACTTCGACATCTGCTCTTTGTAATACGGAAACGGATTGTCTTGAATGTCGACATTTGTTAATCCAATATGTTCCACACCACTACTCATTGTTCCCCCTCGAGTTCACCCAACTCTACAAGGTGGCAAGAAACTGGGTGATGGCGGCGTTCACGGGCTCTGGATGCGTGAGGTTTGCGGCATGAGGCCCACCAGGCACCACAACATATTGCACCTTGCCGCCAAGACCATCGCGCAAAGCTTCTGCTTTCGATAATGGAATAGCCACATCGGCATCACCGTGAACAACCAATGCAGGACAACTAATGCTTCCCAAGCGAGACGTAATATCGTCGCGGTGCAATAAGCATCTAAAGGCACGGCTAAAACTCTCTTTATTGAGTACTGCCCACTTGGCAAACCACTCTGGCCATTCACCAGGACCCAAAATGAGGCTGGCAATGAATTCTTGAACCGGCTCCGGACCATGCTCCATCCAGGTGTCATGCATGAGCATGTATCCGTCATCGGAACCAGGCTCTTCCAACCCCGCTTGCGTATCAAGCAAAATGAGACCACGAACGCGCTCAGGGGCAGTCAGTGCTACCCGCAAACTCAAGAATCCACCTTGCGACATCCCACCCACGATTGCCGAGTCGATGCCCAGAAAATCCATTAGCCCAAGCACGTCTTTTGCGGAATCCCAATAGGTGAATTCATCGGTCGCCAAGGTGCCGCCAAACCCACGTTCATCCCATGTGATGACCCGATGAGTTGATTTCAATGCCGCTACTTGCGGAGCAAACATCTCATGGTCCATCAAGAACCCATGACTCAAAACAACAGCAGGCAAATTGCTGCCCGTGTCTTCGTAATAAATGTTCACACCATTAATAAGAGCGTTTGGCATTGTTACTCGCCTTCCATCATGAGCGGGTTGCGGTAGTTGTGCGTGCCATCAAACCTGCTGAGCAAGTACGGGCCCGACACCATCGGTGCATGTTTCGCCACTTCACCGGGCTCAACACATGTGGGCAGCGCCTCAATAGTGAGATGAAAAGGCGGGGTTACAAACAACGGAATGGAATATCGGTCAACGTCGGGCGGGTTGACGACCCGATGCGGGTTCGACACATACCTGTCGTTGGTCCAAATAGCCAACAAGTCACCCAGGTTCACCACAAGATGACCTTCAGGCACAACCACATCGATCCATTCACCATCACGACGACGCACCTGTAAGCCACCCACGCCATCGTCTGACAAAACTGTGATGCTCCCGTAATCGGTATGAGCGCCACAGCCAAAGCGACCTGGCGCTACTGGCACCTTGAACGATGGCGGATAGTGCAGCATCCGCAAGTGCAGCATCGGCTCACCGGGTTGATTTTCAAAAAAGTTTGGGTCGAGCTCGAGGGCCAAAGCCACACCGCGCTGTAAACGACGAACTGCTTCATAGCCCTCATCGAAATAGGCCTGCCATGCCTCACGAAACCCTGGCAGCGATGGCAGCTGGTTCGGGCCGTGCAGAGGCGTGCCTTTCACAACTTCAAAATGATCTGGCCCTTGTTCAAGACCCGAGTCGATGCCTTCTTTTAAATCTCCGATGCCATAGGTAGCTTCCAACTCGGTATCGGCTAGCGCACCTTCAAGGTTTTCATCGCCAATGCCGATGTATCCGCGATGGTATGCACTCTTCCCAATGGCGATTTTGTTCTTCTCTTCTGTTGGCAGAGCAAAAAACTCACGCATCTTGTTCAGCAAGTTTTCTTTAGTGCTCGCCTGCACTCCATGACCCTTCACCAGCAAAAAGCCAAGCTCGCGACATGTCTGGTCGATGACCGCAGCAACTTCACGCGCCTCCGAAGAAGGCAACGTCATTCCTGTCGCAAAAGACGAAACGTCAATGACCGGAATAGAGGTAATTGGTGGTAAACCCATCTCTCAATAGTGCCACGCCAGAACACCCCCAAAGGAAACGAGGCGGCAGTTTAGGAAAACAAGTACACCATTACCCGCCTGTTGCTTGCCTGTCTGACGAATTTATGATCTGTTCCGTGTTCCAGTCATTGGTCTATAATGAATTTGCAAAACACATTAAATTGACGGAAATTAGGTGGAATGATGGTTCGCATTAAGTTTCCTGTAAGTCTCGTCATTAGCGCCACTATGGGTTTTGCTCTCGTGTCCTGTGGTGGTTCTTCATCTAAAGGCGAAGAGTCAAAATTGCAGGCAGCTGCAGAAGGTGCCGTCTGCACGACCCCAGATGAGGTACAAACAGTTTCAGGATCGACCTATATATGTCTTCTCACTGGAGAAAAAACGTTGACATGGTCATCTAAAAATGCATCCAACACACCACAAGGGTCTTCAAATTCAACAACCGCGTTTGGTATTGCGTCTTCAAATGACATTCCTGCAGTCGTTCAAAACTTGGGCTTTGAGTTAGCGCCGTATGATCCGGCCACAGGTATGGCGGGCGCAATGAAAATCAAAGGCGTCAAAGCGCCGCCTTTCGATGCCAACAACGCGCAGTACTTTAACTATCTTTTCGTTGTCTATGGGGATCCAGACAACGGACACACTGATCTCCAACCAAGTTTCTTCCTACCTCTAGGCACGCCCGTTATCTCAATGGTCGACGGAGTGGTGTGCGATGTCCCACTTCTCTACAGCAAGGACTACAGCGTCCGCATTGCACCACTGGGTACGGAATGTGAGCATGAAGGTCGAGCCCAAATACTTTTTGAGACTGAGCATGTGATCAATCCCCTAGTGAAATTTGGTGACACGGTAAAAGCCGGACAGCAAGTAGCCACCGTGAGCGATTACCACAACGATTGGAAAGCTCTTGGATTTGGAGTTGTGGAAATCGGAGTTTTCTTTGCCAAGTCAGATTCACCCGGTCCATGGCACGCATGCCCAATGAGATTTTTCGCTCCCGACAAAAAAGACTCAATACTCTCCGAACTTGCGTCTATTCAAAAGGCTTGGGAAGCACAAACGGGAGATTCAAATCTCTACGACGAGTCAAGTGAGTCACCGACGGGTTGCACCACTCTTAACGACTTTTCCGACAATAATTCAGCAACTGGCTAAGGGATAACCGGTTGTAAAACTTCCGTCACCCTGACTGCATTTATAGTTGCGTCACCTCTGCAGAGATATACAACCCATTGTTTAGGAAAATAAGTACACCATTACCCGCCTGTTGCTTGCCTGTGCTGATTCCGACAATTTCAACGACACCGGCGATCCATAGCTAACGCTCACCGCAATGATTTCCGATCTCACCCGTTTTGCCGTTAGGGCCTGCTTCACCGCGTTTGCGCGCCGCAAACTGATACTGGGCTTCGACAACACTTCGCTCGCAAATAACGACGAGTGCCCCACTACGAACACAGTCTTTGCGCTCATTGCTGCATTGGCCACTGGCGCCAAGTACCCCATTGGCACACTCGACATATGCCTGAAAAAGATCGGTTCCAGCACTTCAACGCTGACTCCTAAATCATAAATCGACGAGGAAAGCGAGACCGAACGTACTGAAGTCTTCCAATCACGTGCCACTGCTCCGCTTGCCCATTTCACATGCACAACACAGGCGCCAATGTTTACCGTCACCACGTATAAGCCACCAGCAATACATACTTCCGGAGTTGCGGTCACAATGCTCTGACGTTTTGCATCTGCAGCAGAAAGTACGTGAAACGCCTTCAACACCGCTGCCACCTTCGGTGCGACACTGCCACTTGCAATTGTTGTCGTCGTTACCAAAGTTGGTGGCACCGAGGTTGAGCTCGAAGTCGTCGTTGATGAAGACGTTGTCGAGCTCAATGTTGATGTGGTTGTCCCCGTCCTCGTGGCGAGCGTGGTTGACGTTGTTGTTGGCAGCGGCAGAGTCGTTGTCGTTGTAGTTGAGGTCGTTGTTGTCGAGGTTGTAGTTGAGGTCGTTGAGGTCGTTGAAGTGGTCGATGTCGTTGACGTGGTCGTCGTCGCGGGCAATGTCGTCGTTGTGGTTGTAGACGTCGTAGTTGTCGTCGTTGTGGTGTTTGGCGTTGACGACGCCGCATCAGATGCCGCACCTAATCCATTCACATTCTCGGCCCTCACCGTTACTGCATATGTGGTGCCGTTTACAAGCGAGGAAGCCACACACCGCAATGGTTGGGGGTCAGTAACCAAAGTAGAACACCCCAACACACCATTTACGTAAACGCTATAACCCGAAATCGCTTCACCACCAGAACTACTCGGCGCACTCCACGACACATCAATGTTCGCATTGCCGCTACTCGCAGCAACTCCAGTTGGCCTGCCTGGCACACCTGTTGTAGTTGCACTGTTCGTAGCTGCTACCGACACTCCTGCCACGGTCTCTGCCGTAATGCTCACGGTGTAACTCGTAGACAGCGCCAGACCGCTCAAGGTGCACGACGTGGAACCCAGCGTGATGCAACTTCCCACAGTACCCGCAACGCTGTAGAGCAAAACTTCCGCACCCCCACTGACTGATGCGGCCCATGACACCGTGAGTGTTCCTCCTGTGGCAACAACGTTGACACCCGTGGGCACACCGGGCAATTCAATCGTGTTCACCACTGTTGGCACCAGCACCACAGCGCTCTCACTGTTTCCTAGTTGCCCATACGTATTGTTTCCCCAGCAATAGATTGCACCTGAAGTAGTGAGCGCACATGAGTGCGCACCCGTTGAACGCGCACTCGCAATTTTCGATACGCCGTTACCCAGACCAACCACCGATTGTGGCGAAGTTGCATTGCTAGTTACTGCATGTGCGCCGAGTTGCCCGACGTCGTTTGCACCCCAACACTTTGCAGCACCTGCCACCACAGCACACGCTCCCAAGTTGCCGGCGCTCAGAGAGGTGACACCAGAACTCAAGTAGCTCATTGCTACTTGCGAAGTTGCATCGACACCGAGACCATTACACACACCACGGATTCCGTCGGAGCCCGCACAATGCACGGCACCACTCGCAGCGACGAATGTGTTATCGGCTCCTAAGGCGAGTGCAGTAATTCCCGAAAGCCCGGAAAAGGTAGAAACGGGTTCGTTGCTATCGCTGGTTAAGCCATCGCCGAGCTGCCCATCAAAGTTGTAGCCCCAACACATGACAGCGGAATCTGTCTTCACTGCGCAGGCATGATTATCA
>WLST01000061.1 GCA_009711295.1 Actinomycetota bacterium
GACTTTGGTGGTCGTCGGCATTGTGAACTGCGATGCTCACTATTGAGCCCCCAGCTTCGGGCACGACTGTAACTAAGCACCAGCAATGCTGCGGATCATTCATGAGTACCTGTAATGAATACGGAGGATCTTCGTCGGCTACCTGGCCCAACACGTTTGCAGCTACGAAGATGTATTCATATGCTTCCACCGGCAATACATCGATGCTGAAAGAGGGATGATCACTTTTTGCGCTATGAAATGTGGCTTCCAAAGAACGCTTCGGAGTCTCATCTTTTTCTAGAAGTATGCGCGCTGCCTTTGTGACGTCGATAAATGCTGCGTGTGACCCACCAGCATCGGGGTGAACAATCTTTACTATTGCTCGTTGTGCAGATTCAATTTCGCTGTGCGAATAGGGTGAACTCAACTTGAGCAGATTTTCTGCCCACTTCACTTCATCTTCCAATGAAATGAGGATCTCTCTTCTCCATGAATGCGGCTACACCCTCTTGGAAATCTTTGGTTTTAAACAACGGGAGAAGCTGGAGGAAGACGTGATGAATATTTTGATCGAAAGTTTCCGTTTCGGCTGCTCGCATCATGCGCTTGATGGCTCTCACGGCAAGTGGAGCATTGCTTGCGATATCGACGGCCATTGAGCGAGCAAAAGCTTGTAATTCATCAGGTGATACAACATGATTCACAATGCCGAGAGATAGCGCCTCATCGGCCGTCAACGTTTTGCCTGTGAAGGAAATTTCTGCTGCTTTTGCGTAGCCAATCATTCTGGGGAGCAACCATGTGCCACCACTCTCAGGAACAATTCCACGTTTAGCGAAACCTGGATTAAGTTTTGCTGAGGTACTTGCAATACGTATGTCGCAACCGAAAGCCATATCGAGCCCGTAACCGGCAGCTCCACCATTAATGGCGCAAATAGTAGGTGTATCCATGTGGTGCAGCACAACAGGTGGTGCATTACGCAAATCGAACTCGCCTGCTCCAGCACCAATATTGCCTAAGCCGCCTAGGGCATCTTTTGGGCCAGACATTTGCGAAGCCAGATCTAGCCCGGCGCAAAATGCTCTTCCGTTACCGGTGAGAACTACGCACCGAACATCACTATCTTTTTCGGCTCGCAAAAATGACTCGGACATCTGGTCGAGCATCGCACTAGAAATGGTGTTCATTCTTTCCGGCGCGTTGAGGGTGATTGTTGCGATGTGATCTGAGACTTCGTAAAGAACTTCTTGAGGAGATGCGGAAGGTGCCATTCACATAAGTTAGCCGATACAAAATGTGTAAATATATGCAGATGGATCAAAACAAGCCGTCGCCTATCCGAAATCGAATCACTGAGCTTCTCAACATTCCCTACCCCATCGTCCAAGCTCCTATGGGGTACATCGCCCGTTCGGCTCTCGCCTCGGCGGTATCTAATGCTGGAGCACTCGGCATCATCGAGACATCATCTGGAGATCTTGTTGCGGTGCGCAAAGAAATCACGATGATGAAGGAATTAACGCAGAATCCTTTTGGCGTCAACATTGCTCAACTGTTCGTTCGCGATGAATCCATTGCCGACTTCGTCGTAGAACAAGGCGTGAAAATGGTGACTACATCTGCTGGCGACCCCACTAAGTACACCAAGCAACTGAAATCAGCAGGGTTAAAGGTATTCCACGTAGTACCCACTTTGGCAGCAGCACTCAAAGCGCAAGATGCCGGAGTAGATGGTCTGGTGGTCGAGGGTGGCGAAGGCGGCGGATTCAAGAATCCAAAAGATGTAGCAACGATGGTTCTGTTGCCCTTGGTATGTGAGCACGTAGAGATTCCCGTTATTGCAGCCGGCGGCATCACCGATGGCAAGTCAATGGCAGCTGCCTTTGCATTAGGTGCCGAAGGTGTGCAGATGGGTACTCGTATGGTGTCTGCCAAAGAGAGTCCGGTGCATGAGAATTGGAAACAAGCAATTATCAATGCAAAAGAAACCGATACCGTTTTTCTTAATCGATTCTCTCGACCCGCATTGCGAGCACTTCGTACCGAAAAGACAACTCTTTTGGAACACGAAGATCATGTTGGTCTCGAGAATTTTGCCAATATGACCGACCTCTATTTTGGAGGCGACATGGAGTCTTCAATTGCGCTCACTGGCCAAGTTGCCGGAAGAATTACATCGGTGAAGCCAGTTGCTCAAATCATCAACGAGACGATGTCAGGTTTTTGGGAAGCGATAAGCCGCTTCCCGACACAATGATGGTGTCGACGGCTAACGACCAAATGAGCGCAGCGCCAAAAAGGTGAGTTGCTACAAGAACAACAGGAATTCCGTTGAAATATTGCACATAGCCAACCAGTGCCTGGAGCAAACCAACACCCAGAAAAATTGCCAATCTTTGTTCGAGAAATTCTCGAGTTTTTGTGCTCTTTTTTACTTTTATCAGCACGAGCAATAGGGCAAGTAGCGAGAGAAGAACAGAGATGCTGTGGATGCGCGCTACTGATGAAATTGCGAATCCAAATCGCACGGCATTTTCATCTCCTGCATGTGGGCCAGTTGCCGTAACGACAGTGCCAGAAATAACGGAGAACATGAAAAGAATACCGACTCCAAATAAGTATTGCTTTTCCCGTGGTGAACAATCTAAAACTGGGTTTTTGTCGATGCATGAGTGACGGTAAAGAACTATGGCATTAGCAATAAGAACCATTGAAAGTAAGAAATGGCCCATATTCGCAAATGGGTTCAAACCAGTTAGCACCACAATTGCGCCAAGAATAATTTGAGCTAGTACTCCTGCAACTAAGCCAAGTGAGAGTTGAGTAAGTTTTCGTTTTCTTTCAGCGAGAAATAAAGATCCCAATACCGCAGCAATGACAAGTGCAGCAACAACACCGGTAAATAAACGGTTGATCTGTTCAATTGCACCGTGCACCGAAGAAACATCAATAAAGCGTTCAGAGTTGCATTGCGGCCAGTCGCTGCATCCCAATCCGGAACCGGTGAGTCGAACGAGGCCGCCGGAAATAACAATGATGAAGAGTGACAGGTAGGAAGCCAGACACAACTTCTCGTAAGCACGAGGCGAAATCTTACGATTCACGTCTCCACACCTCTCGTCCGTCTATTCCGTAACGGCGCAATACGAGTCCTTTTTCAAGGCGGATATGCATAAAAACGTGTGTTTCTGCACTCGGTCCACCTGGTTCGAAAAGATTGCAGTCATAACCCATTTTGTCCCACAGGTATTCGCGACCTTGTGTATCGTCGATAATCTTCGCAGTTCCCCACAAAAGAAGACTGTCCCAGTTATTCGCTTCAGACACGGGAAAATGAATATTGACCGCAGCATTCACTCGGCAATTCTTCACTTTCTGCTCATTGCTCGCGAGGAAAGTAAGTAGGTCTTCTCCGAACCAATTAAACGTCACTGGAGAGACAAAAGGGACAGAGGACTTTGACACCGAAGCGATGTAGGCGTTACGGCCAAAGCGACTCGACTCATTCACTATCTGATCTAAAGAAATATCTTTTCTGTCTGGCATGGATCCACGTTAGACCCCGCAACTAAATCTCCGACAAACCGTGTCGGGAAGAAAATCACTACTATTTGAGCGTAATCAAGTTGTAGAGAAAAGGTGGACTCGTTATGAGCAAATTGTCAATCGAGACTGAAGTCGCCATTCGGAGACTCGTCGACCAGTATTGCGATGGTGTCATCCGTCGTGATGCAGGCATCTGGGGAGCCACGTGGTCAACCGATGCACATTGGAATCTCGGTATGGGTCGCGAGGTCCTGGGAAAGAAGGCAATTGTCGACCTCTGGACAACAGCTATGGGCGCTTTTAATTGGACCATCCAGACTGCTGAACACTTCTCTCTCAATATCAATGAGGAACTCGGTACTGGTTCAGGTCATGTCGTGGTGCGGGAGCGCTATGAGCGCACCGACGGTACGCGTGGCGATCTCCTTGCCAAATATCTCGATCAATATGTGAAAATTGATGGCGAGTGGCTCTTTTCAGAGAGAATTTTGGAAATTATCGAACGCAACTAGACCATTTCTTCGGTTATCTCTCTCTTGGGGCCCACCACTGGTGGGCCCCTTTTTTTATGCCCTGAGTGATGGCTACACAACAGAAAGTGTTGAAATTTGATATAAAACCACTCAGAGTGATGCTCTAAATATTTTAAGTGAGAATTTACTCAAGTTCCCCTCAGGGGTGCCGTTGTTTCTTGTGGATCACACAAGGAGCAGCACATGCGTATTTCTCACACAACAGCAATCAAAACCTTCACCATCGGATTAGTTGCCACAATCGCAATTTCCGCACTAGGCGCAACTGGCGCTTCAGCAGCAACTTCTGCAGCCACACCATCTGCCGCATTGGCCCAAAGCGTTCAATTACCAAAGTTCGGTGAAGTGAGTGAGAGCGTGAAGTTGATGCAAACAGCTCTCCTCAAGAATGGTTTCACGCTGGTGGGCGGAGTCGACGGGACTTTTAGTCCTCGTACACGTGCCACCTTGCGTTCATTTCAGAAAGTTGTTGGTTTGAAGGCAACAGGAAACCTTGACCGCAAAACTGCGAAAGTCCTTGGCCTCTTAAACGCAACTCCGGTTCCTGCCCCCGTAGCCGCTCCAGCACCTGCTCCTGTTGCAAAACCTGCTCCTGTTGCAATACCTGCGCCTGCGCCAGCCGTGACATTTACGCCAGAGACACTTCCTGTTATTGGTGCGAAGGGTGAAGCTGTTGCAACATTGCAGAATGCACTCATCACTGCTGGTGTAGTTGTGAAAGGTGGCGCTGATGGCGTTTTTGGTGCGGGAACAAAGAATTCAATCAGTGCATTCCAAAAAACAAAAAACATCGTTGCTTCAGGCAAGGTTGATGTTGATACAGCAGTTGAGCTTGGCCTTCTTCCTCGTCCAGTTCTTGAAGTGACGATTGCAGTGTTTCCTGTGCAACCGGCTTGCTACTTCATTGACACTTGGCAAGAGGCACGTAGTGCGAATCGTCTTCATGAAGGCGTTGACATTATCGCAAACCGTGGAACACCATTACTTGCAGTGAGCGATGGTGTCATTACACGAGCTTACGATGCTGCTACAAGCTCATTATCTGGCAATGGTTTGCGCCTCACGGCAGCAGATGGAACATACTTTTTCTATGCTCATCTCGATTCAATCGCTCCTGGAATTGCAGCTGGCACACCGGTAAAAGCTGGTCAAGTAATTGGATTCGTTGGTTCAACCGGCAACACAACCACTCCTCACTTACATTTCGAGGTGCACCCTAAAGGTGGAGCAGCTGTTAACCCATTCCCAATTGTAAAAGCTGTCGATGCATGCAAGAAAAAATAATCACTTCAGAATCTCGTAGAACGCGTTAACCGAGTGCGAAATATCTAATTGACGAAAGGACGTAAAGCCAGCCTGATGTGCAAATTCTTCAGCTAGCAGTGATGGAAGACCAAGTGTTCCCAGCCCTTCTCCGTTGTGATCCGACAAAGCAGAAGCCATGCAGGAAAGAACACTGATTCCGTACATCAATGCAGCCATAGGGTTTTTACTGACGTTGTCTGCGAGCGTATTTCCCGCCTTGATGTCGACCAGAAGCCATGATCCATCTTCTTTCAACATGCGGTAAATACTTTCAATCATCTCGCGCGGTTGAGTCATATCGTGAATGCAGTCGAAAGTGGTAACAAAGTCAACCGTGGAACTTGTTGGCAAAGATGCTGCTTTAGGGTTCACAAAGGTGACGTTGCGCAGACCTGAGAGGGCCAATTTTTCTGAAGCTCTTGCTAGAGCATGCTCAGAAATATCGATACCAGTAAATGTGCTGTTGGGAAAGTGCTGAGCCATGAGCAACACAGCAGAGCCCGCACCACAGCCGATATCTACGACACTGATGCCGTCCTTTAATTTGTCGACGATGCCTGCCAGTTTTGGCAACACAAGATCAATGAGAAATGCGTTACTCCATGGTTCAAATGAACGCTCTATACCGACAGCACCATCTGGACCATGCGCGTCATAGTCGAAACCAAGACCTGTGCGGAAAGACTCTGGCAAATCTTTTAACCTGTCAAAGGTTGCCGGGAGACGATGGAACATGCCCATACCAAATGCAGGATGCTCTTCGTTAGCCAGAACTGCAACCGCTTCAGATGTGAGCTTGTAAATTGTATTTTCGTCAACAGGCCCTGTCATCTTGTCGAGACTGTATGAATAGTCGGCAGTGATGATTCGCGCCGCCACTTGGTTAGCGCACCACTCCCTCACCCACCGTTCAGAAAGATTTCCTGCTTGAGCTATGCCGGCACTAGTTAAACCATCAGACGCTGCCAAAATGCGATAGAGGCCCAACTGGTCTCCGATGTGAATCATGCCAGCTGTGACCGCACCGGACAGCTGCGAGAAAACGTTGAACGAAAAGAGCTTTAGTGCCTCAGGGTCGAGTGCTTGATCGGTAGATGTCATTGGCCAATGGTAGACCTTTGCCGTCAAGGCTCCTAAAGGTCAGACCGTTCGGTGGCTTTTCGGTAGGTGCTCTACGCCAGATAGTCGTGTCAGCGAGAACGTCACACCGTCCGACAATGCAAGTGGTTCTAATTCAGAAATAGACGCATGACCCAACACGAAACGCTCCCACTCCCAAGGTGTCGGCTCTAAACCGAGCAAATGGCAAATGACGACAGAATTTGTGCCCGCATGAGCGACGAAGGCGACGTGCTTTTCTAAAGTTTTGCCGTGCGACCAAACAGGAAGTTCTGTTCCGATTTTCTGGTATCCATGCTCACCGAGAAAAGTCGCACAGTCGTTATTGATGCGTTGCACGAAGTCTGAAACAGCTTCGCCGCCATTAAGACCACCCCATCGCTGATTACTCGGCCGTGAGCGCTCTTCTTTATATGCCTCTACAGCTTTCTCTACAGGGGTGCCATGCCAAATGGGGTTGCGTATTTCTTGTAGCCAGTTGTTTGTAATGCTTGTTCTTCCGCTTTGGCGAAGTAGAGGCGCTGCTGTTTGCTGGGCGCGCAAAAGGGGGCTTACATAAATTTCATCGAAAACCGTGTCGGCAAGATACGTTGCAACCATCTCGGCTTGCTCTTGTCCTTTGCTGGTCAAGGGTGGATTATCTACGTTCAAACCATTTCTCACCCATTCAGGTTCTCCGTGACGAATGAGGGTGATGCGCATAGAACCATTCTAGACGTTGAAGTGTGGTGCGCCTAAGTGTCAATATGTTCAGATGTCGGAAAAAGTAAATGAACTCAGCGTGAACTGGGCAACTCTATGGGAAGCATTAGCCGACGAGAGACCCGATGATGTTGCCGTAGTTCTTGGTGACGCTGAAATTAAATGGGGGCAACTCGACCAGCGCTCGGCACAATTAGCAACGGTGTTTTCCCAATGTGGTATTGGCAAGGGTTCCAAAGTTGCGCAGCTTTTGTTTAACGATGCGGCATATCTTGAGTCAATTTATGCGCTTTTCAAATTGAGGGCCACACCAGTCAACATCAATTATCGGTATCTCCAGGGTGAGATTGCATACATTCTCAATAATTCCGAATCTGAAATTCTCGTTTATCACGCATCGTTAGCAGAGCGAGTTGTTGGCATCAAAGAACTCGTACCTACTTTAAAAACTCTCATTTGCGTGAACGATGTAGGCGCTGAATTCATTCTCGAAGACGGTCATCTGCATTACGAGGATGTTCTGTCGAGCGCTGTGCCAGCGCAACGCATCGAACGATCTGGCGAAGATTTGCTCTTTCTCTACACAGGCGGAACCACTGGAATGCCCAAAGGCGTGATGTGGAGACACGTAGACCTATTTGGAGCGCTTGCTTATTCCGGATACCTCGCTTTGGGTCTACCTATTCCCACAACGGTGCAACAGGTTGGTCAAACTGCTGCTCAGTTAGCAGCCGAGAAAAAAAGCCCTACAAACCTCTGCGCTGCACCACTCATGCACGGCGTGGCCCTCTTTCTTGCGATGTCTAGTTTCGTACTCGGGGGAAAAGTAATTCTCCTGAAATCACGGAAGTTCGAGGCCAAGGAACTCATTGATCTGTCAGAGAAATATTCAGTAACACAGCTATCCATTGTTGGCGACGCCTTCTCTAAGCCAATCACTCGATACTTGCAGTCTCTTGAAGAAGATGGCAAACCTCTTCCTCTCCTCGAAAGCATCATTCGCATCACATCATCTGGCGCAACATTCTCAGGCGAGCAAAAGTCACTCCTTCAGAAGTACATGCCGAACGCAACAATCATTGACATGCTGGGTGCTAGCGAAGGTGGTCCTTTCGGTATCGCAATGACAGCCCCAAATGAAGACCCCATCGCGACGGCGGTATTCATCGCGCCGCCCAATGCCACCACGTTTAACGACGAAACATGGGAACCACTCCCCCGCGGAAGCACTGTGCCAGGCGTGCTCGGAGTGTCGGGCCCGATGCCACAGGGTTACTACCGAGACGAAGCAAAGACTGCTCAAACGTTCAAGGAAATCAATGGCGTGAGATACACCATTCCGGGAGATTACGCCCTGATCGACGCTCAAGGAGTTATGCAGCTACTTGGTCGCGGATCTGTATGCATCAACAGTGGAGGCGAGAAGATCTACCCAGAAGAAGTCGAAGTTGTAGCTAGATCCATCGCAGGCATTGCCGACTGCACAGTTGTAGGGGTCCCCGATGATCGCTTCGGAAACGCTGTCACCGCTGTCGTTTCGCGCACCACCGGTTCCACAGTTACAACTGAAGAACTTCTCTCTGAAATGCGGAAATCACTAGCGGCGTACAAATGCCCACGACACGTAGTTTTTGTTGATGCTGTGTACAGAAGCCCGAGCGGCAAAGCCGACTACAACATCACTCGAGATATTGCGATCAATCTTTTAAAGATTTAATCGACTTTAAGGATCCCTGCTTCGCGAGACTTGGTGGTAGCTGCACCCATCTTTGTGCCGTCGTAGCCAACTCGCAAGCCTGGAGTCACTTCAATGACGATGCGGTCTGGTGAGTCGAGCATCATTGCAAATTCTTTGACGCGATTTTCGCCGAATTTTTCGTACAGTCTTTCTGCAAGAGCCCTGTAGAACCATTTCTTTGTTTCGAGATCGTCAAGTACTCGTGCGGTTCCCTTGTATGTGACCGTGCGGCTTCCGCCCATTTCCATACCCGTTGACGTAATAACTAACGCAACTCGTGGGTCGCGGCGGATTGCAGGAACGCGCTTGCGATGTGCCGCAGATGTCATCCAAAACTTTCCGTCGGCATAGAAGTAACTCAAAATCGAAGCCATGGGTGAACCATCTTTTGTGGTCCAGC
>WLST01000062.1 GCA_009711295.1 Actinomycetota bacterium
CTCACTGCACGCGATCCATTCGACCGCTGGGTGCAAACCAGCGTTATTCGCGGAACCGCAAACGGAACCATTTCTGCAATTGCTTATGCCGAGTTGGGCGACATCACTTCAAGCCAGTTCACAGCGCTTGCAGCAATGCAACGTGAATTGAATGCCGACGTGCGTTTGTCGAACCGTCAAAACGTTGTATTCCGTAACCTCACTGAAGAGAAGTTGCGCGTACTTTACGATCGCCTCGATGCCATTGGCATGGCACGCCCAGGCGCAGAACTTGCTCGCGATGTGGTTGCTTGCCCAGGCGCCGATACCTGCAATATTGCCGTCACCCAATCACGTGGTCTGGCAAAAGCAATTGGTGATGAACTCGAAGCACAGGGTCTTGCCGAAGTGGGCGGAGTGCGCATCAATATTTCAGGTTGCACCAATAGCTGCGGCCAGCACCACGCTTCCGATATCGGATTCTTTGGTGCAGAGCGCCGTGCGCATGGTCAGTCGGCACCTGGTTATCAGATGCTGCTTGGTGGGTACGTAGGTCAAGAACAAATCCACTTCGGTGAAAAGGCATTGCGCGTTCCCGCCAAGGCTGCACCCGAAGCAGTTGCCCGTGTGGTGCGCAGGTTCGCTAACGAGCGCGTTGCTGGCGAAACCTTCCGCACCTGGATGGATCGCGTGGGGGGAGTCGACAAAGTTGCCGATGAACTGCGCGATCTCGACTTCTTCCCAACACCAGAAGAGAACCCCAATTTCTATATCGACTACGGCGAGACGGGCCCATTCGTTGCTGCCGTCGGCGACTCGGAGTGCGCTGTATAAGACCCGCATTGAGGGGTACAGATATCTCTTTGGTGTGATCTATGATTATTAGGTGACACTTAAAAGAAATACACGTACTCGATTCAGTCATTCCCTTCTGGCCGCCGCCCTTTTGGCGGCTGCTTTTGTGGCACTGCCGGGGCTTGGTGCTGTGCGAAAAGCGTCGGCTGCCTTGAGCGGCCCAGGTCTTGCCTATTTTTGGAATCAAGGTACCCAAGTCGCCCTTCAGGGATTCCCCTATTCCTTTGCTGCTGCCACTGCTCAACAGCCACCTCTCTCGGCATTCAATGTTCAGGTCGATGGAGTTCGCATTGATGTGGTTTCTCTTGACTTTTCATTAAATCTTTATCTCTACCTCACCCTTGCATCTCCCGTGTATCAAACGTCAACAACTGCGTCGGTGACGTACACCGCGCCAACTCTTGATAACTCACTCAATAATGCGGCTCTTCAAGACGGAATAGGTCGAGACACGGGGTCATTCTCTTTCACTCTTGATCTCGCAACTGCCGGGCAACGTTTGAGTGCCACGCCGGTACCCACGGTTGTTGCTGGCCCCGAGAGTGCAACAATTACTGTGGCACAGCCCACCTCGGGTTCAGCACCGAGGTCGTACGTAGTTACTGCTACTCCTGGTGGAAAAACATGCACCATCACAGGTGCTAGCGGCTCGTGCGTTATTAGTGAGCTCACCGCGGGTGCCGCATACACATTCTCGGTCGTTGCGAAAAGAAATGGCTTCGCAGATTCTGCCGTGAGTCCCGCATCAGCTGCGGTGACCGTCTTGAGTGCAGCGAATGCGGCAATTCCCAATGCCCCTGGTGCTGCAACAGTTGTTGCAGGGCCCGAGAGTGCAACGGTCACCGTGACACCTCCGAGTTCTGGCCCCTCACCAACTTCATACACAGTGACCGCATCGCCAGGTGGAAAAACATGCACCGTCACAGGTTCTAGCGGGTCGTGCATCATTACTGGGCTCACTGCAGGAACTGCTTACACATTCACCACCGTGGCCAACACGAGTGCAGGCAGTTCGTCTGCGAGTACTGCATCAGCGTCGGTCACGGCTCTGTCTAAGAAAAAAGTTCCCACATGGGATACAGAGCCTGAAACAGATTCTGAATTTGATACGAACACAGAGGGTTATTTTCCAAACCCTATTCCTGGCAACTCAATCATCACTGACGAATTTGGATTCGTGATTGATGCAAAGGGTGGAATCAAGCCGAAGCTTCGTGCGAAGAATTATTCAGGCAAAATCAAAATGAGTATTTCTGCAACGTATAAAGATGCTGGCAAATCAAAGAAATATTCCTGCAAATTTAAACCCTTTGGTTCGACGAAAAAAGTCACCTCAGTGAAGTGGCGTTGGTACACACCAAAGAAAGCGTGCATTTTGCCTAAGACCCTCATCACTGCGGTACAAAAGGGCGAGACAACAATTAGTGCAAAGGGCAAATGGACACGTCAGTGGTTGACCTCGGGCAAAAAAGCCCGTCCTGATGCGACGAAAATTGCTCCTCGTACTTTGAAGTACACATTGCGCGCGCGGCCAGCCGTTGCCTAAGAGATTTCCAGTGCAGGGTGGTAGCGCCAATGATTTTTGGGGTACCCACAACCCACTAATGTGATGCAATGACCGCAGCACAGATATCCACAGAAGATTTTGTTCGTGAAGCTTGCCCTCTCATTGGCAACTCGGGTTGGGCGTATTACTTCGCTCCACACACTCAAGCTAAAGGTGCAGAACTTGGCCTTGTAGGCATGGAGTTCTATGTTGCGGGTCGCGGTGGCCCACTTGGCGATTGCGATGGTGCTGCATTGGCGTCGGCTTTCGGTTACTTCAACCCAGCAGTATCTGGTGGTGCTTGGGAAAGCGCTAAAGCAAAGGTCTCTCCTCGCGTTGCTGGTAAGGCTCACTTGGAATGCTGTGCCGAACATGGTCGCAACAAGTTGAGCAATATTTCTGGCCTCGCTGCCTTTGTTGCCGCAGCCGATGCAGTGAACAACGCAGCCGACCCCGATGGCTTAACGCTATACGCAGCCATTAAAACAGAGCCTTTGGTGAGCGATCTTCCTGGTCGTGCGATGCAGTTGGTAACAGTGCTCAGAGAATTCCGCGGCAGTGCTCACTTGCTGGCACTTCGTGCAATGGGTATCGATTCAAAAACTGCTCACTTCGTGAAGCGCCCGAACGACGTCAAGATGTTTGGCTGGACCGAAGCCGATGCGCCGAACATTGACGACGACCTGCGCGCTCGCATGGTGGCTGCTGAAGAACTCACCGACAAACTTGTGGCTCCTGCCTATGGCGTATTGAACGCACAGGCACGTCAAGATTTCCTTGCTGGTGCGCAGGCTATTGCTGCCGCACTCGCCAGTTGATTTAGTAAATACCTTCGCAGCACGCGTCGCGGTTGCCACATTGTGGGCAACGGTAGTGCGCGTGTTCTTGGCGCATACGTGCCCCGCAGTGGATGCACTGCTCAGACAAGTCGCATTCACGTTGAATGGTTTGTTGCGGCACAGTCATTTCTTCGCTCATAAAGAAATGGTACGCCAAAAACTCATTTCACGATGTCATTCCCTGCAGGCCAACAAGACCTCGGGCATGTTCAATTTCGCCCATATGGCGTAGGCCGTGTTGGTAGATCCAGCATTCGGTGGCATCGAGCAATGTGATGCCCACTTCTCCGGCCACGCGTGCAGAGTAGGTGCTTGCAATTTGTGGTGGGAAGGGGCGTGGGATGACAACACGATCGAGTTCGGAGGGGTCGAGTGTTTCTAGCCACTTCTCGGTACGAGTAAATACTTCGTTCATGTACGCAATGAATTCGGGGTAGTTACCAATGCGCTGGTTGACCATCTCATCAACCGTGCGATGTTTGCCGTGATCGTTAATGCTCATCTGCACACGATTCGCCCAGTTGTCATTCCAAATGGGCATTGCACCAGTCATGAGCATGAAAGAAGCATCGATCATGTTCACGATGTGAAAAAGACAAAAGGCAATAGGTACTACGCCTTCGCGTTCAAAATGATTGACCTGTTCAACGGTCATGGTGCTTGTTGCATCGTGGTAGAGCGAGTGCATTGCCTTCATGCGGCGTTGCAAAGAATCAACTACGAGTTGGTTGCTCATGAATTACTCCTGAATTTCAATGCGGTTGCCAGTGGGGTCGTGCAGGAATAACTGGTCGCTGCGGCCATCGGTGTTGGTGATGCGCCGAAAGGAAATACCCTTTTCATCGAGTTCTTTGCACGTATCTTCAACGCTGTTGACGAGTAAAGCAAAGTGTTGTTTTTTGTCGGGAACAATGTTGGGAACTTCCATGATGTGAAGTTCATGTGGTCCCATAAGAAGCCATCCGCCACGAACAGCCATTTCGGGTCGGTGAAACTGTTCGAAGCCAAGACCCTGCACATAAAAGTCGAGCGCCTCAGTGAGATCGCGAACATTGACATTGACATGGTGCAAACCCCGTACTTCCATACCCCACACACTAAACCGTGCTCAACGTGGGGTTGTACTCGCCATGAAGAGAAGTTCCTGCACTAACCTCTGAAATATGGCTACTCACAATGAAGGTCACGGCGGAACGCGAGTCGGCTTGTTGCGGGCCATGGTGCTTGGCGCAAACGACGGCATTATCTCTACGGCCTGTTTGGTTTTGGGTGTAGCAGCAGCGAGCGCCTCTCGGAGTGCAATTCTGACGGTGGGTCTTGCTGGTCTTGTTGCTGGTGCAGCCTCAATGGCGCTTGGCGAATACATCTCTGTCAGCTCGCAACGAGATGCTGAAGACGCAAACATTGCCAAAGAAAAGTGGGAACTTGCCAATGTCCCCGAGCATGAACTCGAGGAACTCACCGCGATTTATGTACACAAAGGTTTGAACCCAGATCTGGCACGACAAGTTGCGGAAGAACTCACTGCTGGTGATGCATTGAAAATTCACCTCGCAGAGGAACTTGGAATTTCCGAGCATTCGCGTGCTCAGCCCATTGAGGCAATGGTGGGTTCCGCGGCTGCTTTTGCTGTTGGTGCTGCTGTGCCACTCATTGCCATCGCTATTTCGTCAACCAGTAATCGCATTGTGGTGACCATCGCAATTGTGGTGGTTGCGTTGCTTGGCCTTGGGGCTGCCGGTGCCCGAGCAGGTGGAGCACACCCTGTTCGACCCATTGTGCGTGTTGTTCTTGGTGGGCTTGTTGCAATCGGTCTCACCATGGCAGTAGGGAAGCTTTTCGGTACTTCCATTTCGTAACGCGCGTCACATCGACGTATACAAAAATACTTTTCATTTCTGCTGACACTTATTGAGGCCAGTCTCCATTGAAAAATGGTGTCATCACACAATACGGATTGTGTGTGAAAGGTATTGAGATGACTTTAGAAACACTGAACCCTGTTGACCCAGCATTTATTGCTTGTCCTTTTCCGGCATATGAAAAGTTGCGTTCTGAATCTCCGGTGACATATTTAGATTACGGACAAGGTTTTTGGTTTGTCACTCGCCATGACCTCATTGTGCAAGCTGCTAATGACCCTGAAACATTTTCGTCGAATATCGGTTCATTGGCTACTGCAACTCCAACAGCAGAACTACTCGAAAAAATGCGTGCTGTTGCGGCAGAGGGAATTCGTAATGTTCCATCGCTCCTCACGGCCGACAAGCCTCTGCATACGCGTAATCGTCGTTTGGTGGCACGTGCATTTACCCCTCGAGCGGTAGAACTGCACGAGCCAGAAATTCGCCAGGCGTGTCGCGGTCTCATTGCACATTGGGATGTGTCAAAGCCCATTGAATTCGTTTCGCAATTTGCTATTCCACTCCCTGTGCGCATTATTGCGCGAGCACTTGGGGTGCCGGCATCTCGTGCCGACGACTTCAAGCGTTGGTCCGATGGGGCGGTGGCTCTCATTGGAAGTGATTTGTCAGATGAAGAAGTGTTGGCGGCAATGCGTGCGAACAATGAACTCAGCCACTTCATTCAAAGTGAAATTGTTGATCGCCGAGCACATCCAGGCGGTGACGACATTTTGTCTACTTTGGTACATGCAACACTCAGCGATGAAGAAGCATCAGATTTAGAAAAAGGTACATCTAAGCAATTGAGCGACCTGGAAATTGTCAGCATTGTGCGCCAACTACTAGTGGCGGGAAATGAAACCACCACCAACTTGTTGACGCAGTTGATGGTGCGTTTTCACTCCGAGCCACACTGGTGGAAGTCGATGCAAGATGACCCTGCAATCATTCCGCACGTGATTGAGGAGTTGCTCCGGCTCACAACCCCCAGTGGAGTGAATCGCCGACGCACCACGCGGCCAGTGGAATTGGGCGGTGTCACAATTCCTGCCGGAGCAGACGTGCTGTTGGCCTACATGTCGGGCAATCACGATGAGCAAGTATTTAGTTGCCCCGAAGAGTTCAACCCAGACAGGAAGAACATGCGCGACAGCTTGGCCTTTGGAAAGGGAATACATCTGTGTGTTGGGGCGCCTCTCGCACGCCTTGAAGCAAAAGTTGCTGCAGAAGAGCTGGTCAAAGCAATTGCTTCCTATGAGTTGCTCGAGCCCGACCATTTGGCGTGGAACCAGACCTTTATGTTGCGGGCCATTCACAAACTCCCCATCAAGGTGACGTTGTTATAGGGAGAAATTGGTGGCGGTGGAATATGCTCAGAACCTATGGACCGTTGGATTATTGACACAGACCCAGGCGTACGTTTCCCAGCATGGACCCGCGGCAACGCGGCCGACGTATTTCCCGACCCAGCTTCACCGTTTTTTGCCTCTACATACTTGCGTGAAGGCCTTGGCCGCGCGCTCGTCGACGCCTACACCGAGATGGGCGTACTCGACTGGGAAGAAGTGGAAAACCCAGCCGACCCCACCATGTTTGGTGTGTTTGGTGGCTATGTCTATAACCCACTGTCGTACATCCGCTTGTTCGGAGCACGTATGCCCGGTGCATCGCCAGAAATTGTCGACAAAGCTTTCTTCGATGACCGCCAAATTGTGCCGCCATACAAAGCAGAACCATGGCACGAGTCGGAAAAGCATGCTGCGAAATTAGGAGAAACCGCAGCGTGGACCTTAAGTACGCCATCGTTCCCTGAACTCGACCGCGACAAAGTAATGGCCGACAACTTGCGGGCAACACGCCCCGACTTTGCAACGCTCGACCACAAGGCATTGCTCGACCGTGTGCGTGCGATGTTCCCCTACATTCGCCAAGCATTCGATACCGGCATGATTGCCTCAACCGTTTCCTCTGTGGGCCCAGGCGTGTTGGGTGCAGTGTGTGAAGCACTGGGCGACCCATCGCTCACCATTCGTCTTCTTGCCGGCATCGAAGCCGACTCTTCTGTGCCACCACGTGTGATGTGGAAGTTGTCGCGTCTTGCACGTGAATCAAAAGAAGTCACCGCATTGTTCGAAGCTGGTGTTCAAGGCCTGAATGATCGCTTGCGCGCAAGTGGTTCAGCAGAAGTGAAGAAGTTCGTTGTTGCATTCGACGACTTCCTCTTCAACTATGGCTCACGTGGCCCAGCAGAGTGGGACGCAATTGCTCCGTCGTGGGAATCGAAGCCCGACATTGCACTTGCAGCAATCGACCGCATGCGCTTTGGTGAAGCTGCTCAAGACCCAGTTCTTCGTCACGGTGAAGCAGTTGCCGAACGCGACCGCATTGCAGCCGACATTCGTGCGAAATTAGCTGGCGACCCAGAAACTCTTGGCATGTTTGAGGCTGGTATGCAGTCGTCAACTGTGTTCCTTGGTGGGCGCGAGCGCTACAAGACCAACTGCATCAAAATTGTGGGCGAAATTCGCGAAGCAATGCGTGAAGTGGGCCGCCGCCTTGTTGCCAAGGGTCAGCTCAAAGAAGTTGAGCACGTATTCATGGTGCTCGCTTCTGAACTCAATGAGTTCAGCGTGCAACCAGAAAAGTTCACCGACATTTTTGCCGCACGTGCAGTAGAACATCGTTCGCTCTTCGACGTTGAGCCACCCTTCGCAGTAGATGGAGTATGCCCACCTATTAGCACTTGGCCAAAGCGTGTGAACTCCACAGCTACTCGTGCAGAAACTGGTGAAGTGCTTGTTGGTGTTGCCGGTTCTGGTGGTGTAGCCACTGGCCGAGCACGAGTCATTCTTGACCCAGGCGCACTTGACGATTTCGACCCAGGCGACGTTCTCATCGCTCCACAAACCGACCCTTCTTGGGCGCCATTGTTCATTACGGCATCAGCTGTTGTAGTGAACGTTGGAGCACTTGGTAGTCACGCAATGATCGTGTCGCGCGAACTTGGCATTCCTTGTGTGGTGTCGGTTGCCGATGCAACTGTGCGTATTGCCGATGGTGCAATGGTTACCGTCGACGGCAACAACGGCACCGTCACTGTTCTCTAGGTGGCCCCTTTTCACTTCAGTATGTTTCTTCCTCGGCTCATTGAGCCGGGGAACAGCAAACCATATGAGCGCATGTTCCGCGCTGCAGAAATGGCCGACACACTCGGCATGCACGCGGGTTACATAGGACATCACTCATTCACGAGCGAAACTCCCGATGCATCAGCGCCATTTGTGGTGATGGGTGCACTTGCTGCACGCACCGAAAAACTTCGTCTTGGTACAGGAATCTACTTAGCTGCATTGCATCATCCTGCCAACGTGATTGAACAGGTTTCACAACTCGACCAACTGTCGGGTGGTCGTGCCATTTTGGGCGTAGGTGTGGGCTATCGCCCCTATGAGTACGAGGGGTACAACGTCGACTTTCATAGTCGCGGCCGACGCCTTACTGAGTCTTTACAAGTAATGAAAAAAGCATGGACAACCGGGCGTCACGGGTTCGACGGAGAGTTTTTCCATATTCCCGACAACCTTGTTGACCCGCCGTGCGTACAAAAGCCGCATCCACTGATTTTGTCGGGAGGAACTTCGCGCAGCGGAATTTCTCGTGCTGCCACCGTTGCCGATGGCTGGTTTTCGCTTCCTATGGAGACCCTGCCATACGTGCAAAAACTCGCCGAAAGTTATCGAGCACAGTGTGCGCAAGCCGGTGTGAAACCCTACATCTGTTTGATGCGTGAAACGTGGGCGGCGCCAACGCAGGCGCAAGTAGAAGAAGAATGGTTTGCTCACGCTTTGGAGTTTCACAAGTACTACTGGCACGCAGGTACTCGAGGCGATGGGGAAGACCCCGTACTGCAACGTGTCGCTGACGGTGAAAAAGTGAGTTTTCAAGAATTTGTTCGTGACCGTGCAATTGCTGGAACGCCTCAAATGTGTATTGACGAAATTCAACGTTGGCACGATGCCATTCAGTTTGATGAACTGGCTTTGTATTTCAATGGGCCACGCGTTGAGGGTGCCTGGGAGCCAGCCGTGCAGTTTTTTGCACAGGAAGTGATGAGCGCGTTTCGTTAGAAACAGTTCTTACAGGTCAACTTCATTTTCAAAGCGTTCGCCGGTTGCGAACTTGGCGATGTTGCGGA
>WLST01000063.1 GCA_009711295.1 Actinomycetota bacterium
CAAGGAATCATGACCACCGATACGGTGCACAAAATTGCAGAGGCATCTATCGCCGGAAGCAACGCCCGCATTGTTGGAGTTGCCAAAGGCGTAGGAATGATTGAGCCCAACATGGCAACGCTCATCACCATGATGTTCACCGATGCCGATGTGCCAAAAGAAGAACTCAATGTCATCTTTCGACGCGTGATGAACAAAACCTTCAACTGCGTATCGGTCGATACCGACACTTCTACCAGCGACACTGCAACCATCATGGCTAGTGGGGCGAGCGGAGCAGTAGACAACACCGCGTTTGAACATGCTCTTTACGAAGTGGCTTTGTCGCTCACCAAACAAGTTGCCCGCGACGGCGAAGGCGCAGAAACACTCATCGAGGTGTGTGTCGATGCTGCAGCAACCGACGAACAGGCAAAACGAGTTGCAAAAGCAATTGTTAATTCACCACTCGTCAAAACAGCTGTACACGGCGCAGACCCCAACTGGGGCCGCGTTGCCATGGCCGTGGGTAAGTGCAACGACACGAATATTGATCAAGACAACGTCGTCATTCGCTTTGGCACACAAGAGGTGTACCCACACCCTGTTTCAGAAAGTGGTCTTGCGCAGTTGAGCGAGTACATGAAGGGCAGCGATGTTCTCATTCATGTATCACTCAACAACGGTTCGAGCACCGCAACAGTGTGGGGATGCGACCTCACCGACGGCTACGTGCGCATTAACGCCGACTACACCACCTAGTTATTTAGGCGGCATACGAATGCCACCGTCTACACGAATGCTCTCTGCGTTCATGTAGCTGTTGGTAATGCATTCAATAACCATTGAAGCAAGTTCTTCTGGAGCGCCGAGACGCTGTGGGAAGAGCACACCTTTTTGCAAGTTTGCTTTGAAAGCTTCGCTGTTTTCACCATCACCGTAAATAGGTGTGTCGATGAGGCCCGGTGCCACTGTGTTCACGCGAACACCAATAGCTGCAAGGTCACGAGCAATAGGAAGTGTCATTCCTACGATGCCACCTTTTGATGCGGAGTATGAAGCCTGACCAATTTGACCGTCGAATGCTGCAACTGATGCGATGTTCACAATTGCGCCGCGCTCGCCGTGCTCAAGTGGCTCAGTAACACTCATGGCAGTTGCTGCCAAACGGATGCAATCGAAAGAACCAATGAGGTTGATGGCAATTACTTTTTTAAATACATCGAGGTTGGCTGCTGAGTCGTACGAACCATCTTTACCAACGGTGCGTTGTGCCCAACCAATGCCAGCAGAGTTCACAAGTACGCGTAGTGGGCCCATGGACTTTGCCATTTCCACTGCGTTGATGATGTCTTCTGTCTTTGTGACATCAACTTTGCAAAATGCTCCCCCAATTTCTTTTGCTAATTCTTGTCCCTTGTCTTCTTGAAGGTCGGCTACGACGACCTTCGCGCCACGCTTGGCGAGAAGACGGGCTGAGGCGGCACCAATTCCTGATGCTCCACCGGTCACTATTGCGCTTGCTCCTGAAATGTCCATGGTGCGAGGCTATGCCGACGCAGCAGCAACTGCCAAAGCGTCGACCAAATCATTCATGGGTTCCCCAGAATGACCCTTCACCCAGGTGAAAAAGGTCTTTTCTGGCCCACGTTTCACCACCTCGGCGAGTAATTGCTCCCAGAGGTCTTGGTTTGCCACGGCCTGGCGTTGGGAGTTCTTCCAGCCTCGAGTGAGCCAACCCTGCCACCATTTGTCGGTAAAGCACTTCACCACATAGGTGCTATCGGAGCGCACTTCAACCACGCCGTTGATGTGATGCAAGGAGCGCAGGGCATCGATGACCGCATACAACTCCATGCGCTGGTTCGTGCTCGGCTTTTCGGCCCCCGAGCCATTGGGCGTGCCCGTGGGAGAAATTGCCCAGGCCCAGCCGCCAGGGCCAGGGTTTCCCGAGCAGGCTCCATCGGTGTACACCACGGTGGCATTTTCCGGCACCACGGTTGCCAAAGGCGTTGCCCGCAGTGCACTTAAGAGCTCCCGAGCGTTCATCACGGAGTCACTAAAACCCAAATCAAGTTCCATTGCTATAGATCATTACCTATTTTCGCTCTAACGCTTGGTATCACGCTTCGCCTGCGAGAATAGACACATGATCTTCGATGGCTCCATGCACCAGCTTCCCGATATCGACCCCACCGAAACAAACGAATGGATGGAGTCACTCGACGCCGTCATCGATTCGCACGGCAAAACACGCGCTCGATATTTGCTCTCACGTTTGTTGGAACGTGCACAACAAAACCAAGTGAGTTTTCCCGCCACTGTTTCCACCCCGTATGTGAACTCCATCCCGCGCGAACAAGAACCTTGGTTTCCTGGTGATGAGCATTTAGAACGCCGCATTCGGGCATACATCCGCTGGAACGCTGCAGTCATGGTCATCCGCGCCAACACGCGTGCAGAAGGAATTGGCGGCCACCTTTCTACCTTTGCGAGTTCTGCATCGCTGTACGAAATTGGTTTCAACCACTTCTTTCGTGGCAAAGACGATGGTCAAGCCGGCGACCACATTTATTTCCAAGGACACGCCGCACCAGGTGTTTACGCACGCGCATTTCTTGAAGGACGCCTCAGCACCGACGACCTCGACCACTACCGTCGTGAAATTGGGCGCGAAGGAAAAGGCCTCTCGAGTTACCCGCACCCACGGCTCATGCCCGACTTCTGGGAATACCCCACCGTCTCTATGGGCCTTGGCCCCATTACCGCTTTGTACCATGCGCGCTTTAATCGTTACTTGTTGAATCGCAAACTCGATGACACGTCAGCAAGTCGCGTGTGGGCATTTCTTGGTGACGGTGAATGTGATGAGCCAGAAACACTTGGCGCATTGTCGCTCGCATCACGTGAACAACTCGACAACTTAGTTTTTGTGGTGAACTGCAACCTGCAACGCCTCGATGGCCCAGTACGTGGTAACGGAAAAATCATTCAAGAACTTGAAGCAACCTTTCGTGGTGCCGGATGGAATGTCATCAAAGTCATTTGGGGTTCCAAGTGGGACGATCTTCTTGCTCGCGATGTCGATGGTGTATTGCTCAACCAAATGAACACCACGGTTGACGGTGAATTCCAGCGTTACACCGTGGAAGATGGTTCGTACATTCGCGAAAACTTCTTCGGACCCGACCCACGTTTGCGCCAGATGGTGTCACATCTCACCGATGAAGACCTCAGTGTGTTGCCACGTGGGGGGCACGACTACCGCAAGTTGTATGCCGCATATCGCTCGGCTGCTGAAAATTTAGGGTCGGGTCGCCCCACCGCTATTTTGTGCAAGACCGTCAAAGGTTGGACCCTTGGCCCTTCCATTGAAGGTCGCAATGCAACGCATCAAATTAAAAAGATGAACGCCGATCAGTTGCGCGTATTGCGCGATCGCTTGTACCTCCAAGATGAAATTCCCGATAGCGCCCTAGAAGCCGACGAACCGCCATATTTCCGCCCGGCTGAAACAAGTGTGGAATACCAATACATGATGGAGCGTCGTCGTGCACTGGGCGGGCCAGTTCCCAAGCGAGTGGTTGTTGCACGTCGCCCATTGTCGTTACCAGCACCAGAAGTGTTTGAAGAACTGCGTGCAGGAAGTGGCGAGCAAGCCGTCAGCACCACTATGAGCTTTACGCGTTTACTACGCAACTTGGCTCGCGATGAAAACTTTGGTGCGCGCGTTGTGCCCATCATTCCCGACGAAGCACGCACCTTTGGTATGGACGCCCTGTTTCGCGAACTACGCATTTATGCAAGCCAAGGGCAAAAGTACGAACCAGTCGACCACGACCTCTTGTTGTCATACGCCGAGTCGGCCGATGGGCAAATACTTGAAGAAGGCATCACTGAAGCAGGAAGTTTGGCTTCCTTTATTGCAGCAGGAACAAGTTATGCAACGCGCGGTGTGCCTATGGTGCCGTTCTACACGTTCTATTCAATGTTCGGATTCCAACGTGTAGGTGACCTCATTTGGCAAGCAGCCGACGCACGTACGCGAGGTTTCCTCCTCGGCGCTACTGCCGGGCGCACCACTCTTATGGGTGAAGGCCTTCAACACCAAGACGGGCACAGTTTGGTGCTCGCTAGCACTGTTCCTCCATGCCAGTCGTACGACCCCGCCTTTGCTTACGAAGTTGCGGCAATTATTGAAGACGGCCTCGAGCGCATGTACGGCGCCAACCCTGAAGACATCTTCTACTACATCACTTTGTACAACGAGAACTACCCGATGCCTGCACAACCCGCTGCCGTTGAAGCGCAACACATTACGCGTGGGCTCTACAAGTTTGCCGATGCACCGCAAGCACCGCTACAAGCAACAATACTTTTTTCAGGAAGCGCTCATACTGCTGCGCGCGAAGCCGCAAAGGAGTTGCTCGAGAACTACGGCGTTGGAGTGGAACTGTGGTCGGCAACTTCCTACAAGAACCTGCGTGAAGAAGCAATGAACTGCGAGCGCATTGCTCGCCTCAACCCCACTCATCCACCAGCAATTCCACTTGTTGCACGGTTACTCACCGATGTTCCCGGACCCATCGTTGCGGTCACCGACTTCATGCGGATTGTTCCCGAGCAAATTGCCCGCTACATACCCAATAAAACATTCGTTCCCCTTGGCACCGATGGCATGGGCCGTAGCGATACTCGCGAGGCTTTGCGTCAATACTTTGAAAACGACATGCCAAGTATTGTGGTGACTGTTTTACATGCGTTACAGCAAGATGGAAAAATCACTGCAGACGTAGTAGAAAAAGCATTGAACAAATACAACATCGCACCAAATAGCCCTTCACCCTTTTTGTATTAAGAGATCATCATGAGCACAGGAACCCTCTACATCACCGGAGACACAGCCGCCGACAAGTTGCTCAACAGCAACGGAACCGCCCTGCTTATTGGAATGCTGCTCGACCAGCAAGTACCGATGGAGTGGGCATTCAAAGGTCCCGCCACCATCAAAGAGCGACTGGGGCATTTAGACCCCAAGAAAATTTCGCTCATCGACGTAGAAGATTTTGTGGCAATGTGCTGTGAAAAGCCAGCCATTCATCGTTTCCCCGCATCAATGAGCAGGCGCATTCACGAACTGTGCTGCATCATTGCGCGTGACTACAAGAACAAGGGTGAAAACATGTGGGCGGGTGTCACCGATGCTGCTCTCCTCACCGAGCGCCTTCGCGTGTTGCCTGGGTTCGGTGAAGAGAAAGCTCAAATCTTTATTGCACTTCTTGGCAAGCGCATGGGCGTTGTGCCAAAAAATTGGAAAACCGAAGCAGGAGTGTTTAGCGATACAAACCCCCGCACTGTTGCCGACATCACATCGCCTGAAACCTTGCTCATGGTACGCACTTGGAAAAAGGCAGAGAAAGCAGCTGCACGCGACAAGCAGAGCCGCCCCTTGAAAGCTAAAACCAGCAAATGACCACCCTGGTCACCGGTGGCGCTGGTTACATCGGTTCACATACCGTTCGCCAGCTGGTAAATGCAGGTCGTGATGTTGTTGTATTCGACTCACTTGAACTTGGACATCGCGAATCTCTCCTCGGAACCGAGTTGGTGGCAGGGAACATCGCGAATCAAGATCTCATTGCATCAACATGTAAGAAATACGGCATCACTGAAGTCATCCACTTCGCTGCATACAAAAGCGTTGGGGAATCGATGAGCAACCCTGGTCGATATTTTTCGAACAATGTCACCGGGTCGACTCTGCTCGTCGACGCACTTGCGCAAGCCGGGATCGATAAAATTGTTTTCTCATCATCGGCTTCGGTATACGGAACACCCGACACGGTACCTGTGCGTGAAGATGCTCCGCTCCACCCCGAAAGTGTGTACGCCGAAACGAAATACATGACCGAACGCATGCTGCATTGGTTTAGCGAAACTCACGGCCTGCGTTCCGTCAGCCTGCGCTATTTCAATGCTGCAGGCGACTCCTTCGATTCACTCATTGGCGAAGACTGGTCGGTCACCACCAACCTCGTACCGGTTGTTATGAAAGCAACTCTGGGCAAACGTGATGCTCTGGAAGTTTTTGGTAACGACTACCCCACCCGCGACGGCACAGGCATCCGCGACTACATCCACGTGGTCGACCTTGCCGATGCACATGTGAAGGCTTTGGACTATCTCGCCGAAGGTAAACCCACCATTGCCTGCAATGTGGGCACCGGAACGGGCACAACAGTGCTCGAAGTCATTCAGGCAACTGAACGCATTTCTGGCCGCAAAGTTCCGTACGTCATGTCACCGCGTCGTTCCGGCGACCCTGTTGAGGTGTACGCCGACCCCGCTTTTGCAGCGCAAACTCTTGGATGGCAAGCGCAGTATTCACTCGATGACATCATTTCCACTGCGTGGCAATGGCACAGCACGCACATCAACGGCTACACCAAGTAATTACGAAGCTAAACGCGACCTCTCGCGATCGAGCCACCCAAATAGCACCGCAAGTGCTCGCGGGTCGTGACGCAACCTGTGCCCTGCACCAGCAATAATGCGCAACTCTGCAGACCCATGTGCTTGAGCCAATGCACGTGCATCGGCTGTTGGCACACTTTCATCGTCGTCGCCATGCAACACCAATAGCGGCCGTGGTGCAAAACGCCGCGCTGCATCGATGGGGCGAAACCGCCTGAGTTCTCTGCTCCACTCATCGAAGTTCTGTGGGAACCCTGCACGGCGAATAGCCCCAATGTCTCGTGCGTGTTCCAAAAAGCGACGTGGTTGCTCGGCCCAGTCGTCGAAGTCGGCGCGACCACTTAGCGACACACAACCATTGACTCGCGGATCATCGGCTGCGACACATAGAGCCACCGAGGCCCCAGTATTCGTACCCACCAGCCACACGCTGTCGACATTTCCAATAGCAACTAAGTGGTCGATAGCAGCTCTGAGATCATCGACCCAACCTTGTAAAGAGAAATCACCTTCGCTTGCACCGCAGCCGCGAAAGGTAAAGGTGAGCGCTGCACACCCGACTTCATTTGCCATGCGGTCGATGACTTGAGGAAAGGTGCCGGCCGACTGACGAGCGTCGAGTGGGCCAATGGGAAAACCGTGACACAAGATGACCCCAGGCAGTGGACCAAAGACGCCATTTGGCCGCGCGAAATAACTAGAGAGAGTGAGCCCGCTCGACAAAAACGTCGAGTTGCTCAACATTGTGTTTACTGCACCAGAACTTTCACCTGCAGCCATAAAAACAGTTAGGCGCGAGGGGCGCGCATGCGACGCGTTTTACCCGGAGTGGCCAATGTGTAGCCGCGGTTACGCGCCTCAACTTCAGTATCTGGCCCAAAACACAAACCCACTTCACTTGCCACGATGTCGTTGATGATGTCGGGGTCGCTCCAGTTGTCGAGGTCGTAAACGAGCTGTGTGCGTTTGTCTCCGAGATAGCGCGTATGTTCAAACTTGATGGGTCGCTCCATGCACCCAAGAGTAGCGGCACTAGGCTCTGTGCTGTGGCGCCAAGCGAGAACGACATGAAAGAGTTTCTGACGCAACTTCAAGAAACCGACTCTGTTCTTGGCCAAACGGCCCAAAAACGAGTGCGCGAATATCACTTGCTCAGCGGAATTCCTGTCGAGACCTACAAGTTCCCCACGTACAAGTCTGCCGAGGAACAAAAGGTCTGGGTCCACCACTGGTGGGTGCGCCCGTTGCGGTTTTTCTATCGTCACTTACCTCGAGCCATTCGTTCCCGCATCAAACGAGTTGCAACGTGACCACCACCACTCGGCGTATTGGCAAATACATCGCGTTTGTTCCCGCGCACTGCAAGCTCGAAAGAGAATTTCGCACCGAGATGGGCCGGTGGCTGAGGGCGTCATCATTCGACATGGTGTACGGCGACTCGCTGCACCCCACCGACGACAAATATGAAGAGCCCATCCAGGTTCTTCGCCCAGGTTGGTCGCCTGAACGACTCCGTGGCCACTGTTATGTAGGCGATGTGGTGCTTGCCGCTGCCGACCTTGTTGCACGAGTGGGCGGCGCCGATGCATTGTGTTCGCTCTCTTCGCATCACCGTGCGTTACTTCTCAGCGAACACGCTTCATCAATTGGTCGCATGCCTCTTTTTTTGTATAGCGCACCATGGGAACACAGGTTCCCCAGCGCCGATCTTGACGCGGTGACATCTCATTGTTTACGTACCGGAATTCATGCTCAGTGTTCCCTCAACGACAGTGGCTCAGGGGTTGTCGTCAAACGCACGCGCAACAATGACCCCTCAGTCACTGTCATCATTCCTACTCGTGGCACCGAAGCAGAGGTGCGCGGCAAAAACCGCGTTTTAGCTGCGCATGCCATTGCACAGTTAGTGGAACACTCAGCGTTCCAGAATTTCGACATCATTGTTATTGTCGACGAGGAAACTCCCGCACACGCACTGCATGAAATTAACAATGCGGCGCCTGGCCGTACCCAAATTGTTCCTTTCGATCGCCCTTTTAATTTCGCTGAAAAAGTCAACTTGGGTGTTGCACACACCACCGCTGATTATTTGCTGCTCCTCAATGACGACACCGAGCCAAGCAATCCACACCTCATCGACACGTTGTTGAGTTATTTCTCCGACGACACCGTTGGTCTTGTGGGTCCGAAACTTCTTTATGAAGATGGCTCTATTCAAAGTGCTGGACACTTCTTTAATCCTGTCCCATACGACTCATACCGCGGCTTTCCGGGAAATTGTGCCGGTGCCTATAACATGCTCACCGTTGCACGCGAAGTGTCGAGCGTCATTGCAGCATGTGCGCTCACCCCACGAAAAGTTTTTATTGAAGTGGGTGGGCTCAGCACACTGTTCCCAGGCGATTACAACGACATCGACTTTGCGCTCAAATTACAGTTAGTGGGCAAACGAGTTCTCTACACCCCGTACACCGATTGTTTTCACTTCGAGTCAAAGACCCGTGAAGCAAAACTCAACCCAACCCATGTTGCACTGTTGGGCGAACGGTGGCGCGACCAATTAGAAAATGAAACCTACGGGCACCCTTCTTTACAGAAGTACCAGGTGGCGTGGAAAGCGAATCGTCCGGGTCAGAGATCAGTTGATGAAGCAGTGGGCCCCACTGCGCCAATGGCATCGAAATAAGCCAGGTGTGCCTGCACCACATACACAACATCGACGTCTTCGAGAAGTTCCACTCCCGCTTTGCCTGCTTCTGCAAGTAGATAACCCGTGAGTTGGTCTTCGGTAATGAGCACCACATCACGAATGTCTTGAGGGAGGTCGACCACTTTGTCGGGCTGCAAACCTTGAGCATG
>WLST01000064.1 GCA_009711295.1 Actinomycetota bacterium
ACACGTAAAACAAGCTCAAAACAACTGGCGCGCTTGGAGAGACTCGAACTCCCAACCTTTTGATCCGTAGTCAAATGCTCTATCCATTGAGCTACAAGCGCTTAGGCGATGCATTCTAAGGGGAAAACGCCAAGGGCGAAACCTGCCCCGTTAATTGCGCAAAATCACTTAATTCCACGCCGCCCAAGAGTTTGACCGCTTGTACAGCGTGAGCGCCGCGCGGGCATTGGTGCCTGCATCGAGCAGCTGTGAAGGGTTCGTCACCCCAATGGCGGTAAGCCAACTCTTGTGCGCCTGAAAGTGAATTTGAAACAGGCCGTAGCAGCAGAAGTTATACGCAGCGGCATTGGTGTGGGTCTCGCGCTGAACAATTTCTAATGCGCGCTTTTCTAATGCATCGGGAAACACATCGCGAATGATTTGAGTTGACTGAGCAACCGTGAATCGCTTCGCAGCAACTACAACAACGGGTTTTGGTGATGACGCCTGACGTGCAGGTTGTGTTGTAACAACTGGCGCGGGGCGACGCATACGTGCACCACTTGGCACACACAATTCATCGCCAGGAACAATAACTGTGCGCGCATTAGCCCTATTTACTTGGAGTAATTCGCGTGTTCCTACTCCGGCGTAGTCGGCGAGCAAACTCCACGAATCGCCGAGTTGCACATTGAACTTCGCTCCACACTGTGGTGTTTTCACTTCGGGTTGAACAACAACGTTTGCCTCAACAACTTGTGGCGCTGGTGCAAGTGTGGCAACAGGTTCTGATACCTCAACGACGGCGGGAAGCGTGGCAACAGTTGTGGTTGGCTCGGGTTCGCGGCCTGGTTCCAGCACCGCTACTGCTCCGGCGCCACCTGGCACTGGGGCTGGACTGTTGTCGCCCAAAGCTCGAGCAACCGGAATACACAAAGCCACCGCAACGGCCACCACACCCAGGCGCCGGGCCAAAGGATGGGTGGGTCGGCTCAACCGTGGGTTCCGGTCGGCGTCAGCCCAGAAGTTGTTGTTTTGGTGTGTCATAACGAGCCCCACAAGTTCCGCCCGCAGGTACCTTTTGGTCTATCGGGGCACATTGCCAAAAGCAAGGGAGGCCACGAAACCCAATAAAATCACTGTGGATAACCTCAATTGAGGCCAACGACGGGTGCCCGGGGCACCGCGAAAACACCTGGCGGAGAGGGTGGGATTTGAACCCACGGTCCGCTTTAACACAGACAACGCCTTAGCAGGGCGCCCCATTCGGCCGCTCTGGCACCTCTCCTGGACACGGTCAGTCTATGGCACAATTCCCAACTTCCTAACGGGAATTTCGCTATGTCGGCAGGCTCTACTATAAATACATCGCCTTCGCCGAAGGCATCGCATTGATATTTCCCCGGGAGGAAAAGTTGAATAAGCGAATGACAAAGAAGTGGCTGCCCGCCATTGCCGTTTTGGCATTGGGAGCAAGCCTCGTGGCATGCGGAAGCGACAGTGCATCTGACGACGCCGCAGCTACAGAAGACACCATGGCTACAGAAGACACCATGGCACCAACCGACGACACCACTGCTGCTCCTGCAGCAGACGGTACGAGCTGGGAAAGCAACTTCACACCATGGACAGCCGATGCTGCACCAGTGAAGTGTGGACCAAAAGAAGGCGAGCCCCTCAAGGCCGCTTGGGTTTATGTAGGCCCTATCAACGATGGTGGTTGGACACAAGCTCACGATGCAAGCCGTCTTGCTGTACAAGAAAAGTTTGGTGACAAAATTGTGACCACCTATAAGGAGAACGTTCCTGAAGGTGATCAGACTGCACAAGTAATTGACGACCTCATTGCCGATGGCAACACACTCATCTTTGGAACATCCTTTGGTTTCCAAGATGCCTTTGCTGCAGCTGCAGAAAAGAATCCAGACATTTGCTTCGAGTTTGCAACTGGCTATAAGAGTGCACCGAACTTGTCACAGTTCTACGGATCAGCTGAAGACACCGACTACCTCACTGGTATGGCAGCTGGCTATGCATCAAAGACCGGCAAGCTCGGCATCCTTGCAGCATTCCCTATTCCTGAAGTGATCCGTGGCGTCAATGCCTGGACCTTGGGTGCACGTGCTGCAAACCCCAAAGCTGAAGTGAAATTGGTATGGACCAACAACTGGTTCGACCCAGCACTTGAGCGTAAAACTGCTGAAGCACTCATCGCCGGTGGTGCTGACGTGATTGGCGTGAAGTCGCAAGACTCTCCTGCTTCTGGTGATGCCGCAAAAGCTGCTGGTGTTCCATGGGCTGGTTATGACAGCGATCAAAGTGCGAACTACCCAGACGTGTGGCTTACCGCTACTACATACCACTGGGATGTCTATGAAATTCCTCGCATTCAATCCATCTTCGATGGCACATGGGTTGCAGGTAACTACTACGGAGACATCGAAGACACTTTCGTTCGCCTTGCCCCTTACGGCAAATTGGTAAGCGAAGAAGCCAAGGCTGCAATTGAAGCCAAAAAGGCAGAGTTCATCAAGGCTCCAGGTTCAATGTTCACTGGTCCGTTGAACGACAACACCGGCAAGGAAGTCATTCCTGCAGGCAAGTCGGCAACATACGGTGAACTCATGAGCCAGAACTTCTTGGTAGAGGGCGTTGACGGGGAAATCCCCGCTAGCTGATTCTGCAGTGTTAACTGTTCGTAAAAGGGGGGTGAGCCTTTCGGCTTACCCCCCTTTGTCGTCTAGCGTTCTATGTGGTGGGGAACATGACAAACACAATTGCTGTACATATGTCTGGGGTCGTGAAGCGATTCCCTGGAGTCGTTGCTAACGACGGCGTGGAGTTTGAACTTCGCCGCGGAGAGGTACATGCATTGCTCGGCGAAAATGGTGCCGGCAAATCAACGCTCTCCAATATTTTGACGGGTTTATATCGACCCGATGAAGGCACTATTGAATTGAACGGTGCCCCTGTTTCTTTTAGTTCACCCCGCGATGCGTTGAATGCCGGCATCGGAATGGTGCACCAACACTTTCGTTTAGTAGAAACTTTTTCTGTTGCAGAAAATGTTGTGCTCGGCAACCCCGACACGGCATTTCTTCTCGACACTGCCGCCATCAATGAGCGCGTGAAAGAACTCGCCGCACGTTACGACATGGCTGTTGACCCCGAGGCTCGCGTATGGCAGCTCAGTGTGGGCGAACAACAGCGTGTAGAAATTTTGAAAGTGCTGTATCGCGGTGCGCAAGTTCTCATTCTCGATGAGCCCACAGCAGTGCTCACTCCCATTGAAGCCGACGCATTGTTCCGCACACTGCGGGCAATGACCGCTGAAGGTCGCACGGTTATTTTTATTTCGCACAAACTCGACGAAGTGATGGCGGTGTCCGATCGCATTACCGTTTTACGCGGTGGCCGCACAGTAGGAACCGTCGATACATCGTCTACGAACAAGCGTGACCTCGCCAGCATGATGGTGGGTCGCAATGTTGAATTCACGCGCGTACAACGTAAAACACCTGCGCAAGCAAACGATGTTGTGTTGCACGTGGAAAACCTTGGTGGCCACGACGACCGTGGTCGCGATGCACTGCATGGCGTCACGCTCACTGTTGGTCGCGGAGAAATTGTTGGTATTGCTGGTGTGGCTGGCAATGGACAACGCGAACTTGCTGAAGTGATTGCAGGTATGCGTCATGCCACAACTGGTTCCGTGAGCGTGGAAGGAAAAGTATTGCAAAGCGGCAAAGCCCGCGCTGCAATTGCTGGAGGCGTTGCGCACGTTCCTGAAGATCGCTTGCACACGGGTCTTGCTGCTGGTCATTCCGTGGAAGACAACCTCGCATTGAAGTCGTACCGCTCATCGCTGCTCTCACGTTTTGGTTTACTGCGTCGCCAGGCAATGCGCGATGGTGCCACCGCACTTGTCGAGCGATACGACGTGAAAACCCCCAGCACACAAACTGCTGTGCGCTTGCTTTCTGGTGGCAATGTGCAAAAGGTTTTGCTTGCTCGCGAGTTTTCCACTGGTCCAAAAGTTCTCATTGCCGCATCTCCTACGCGCGGGCTCGACGTTGGTGCCATTGAATCGGTACGCGAACGTTTAGTAGAGGCAGCCGATGGCGGCTTGGGAGTTCTTCTCATTAGCGAAGACCTCGACGAAATCATGTCGCTCGCCGACCGCATTGCTGTGATGTACGAAGGCCGCATTGTTGCAGTCATTCCCGCCGACAAAGCCGACCGCGAAACCATTGGCTTGCTCATGGGCGGTTCACAATTGGAGGCAACATCATGAAATCGCCAGTGCGCTTAGAGCGCCGTTTGGAACAGCCCAAGTGGCTGAACTGGGCTATTCCTCTCATTTCGTTATTGGGTGCACTAGCAGTAGGTGCCATTGTGCTCTTGCTCACCGGCAAGAACCCCCTCGATGTGTACCAACGCATTTTTGAACGTGGCTTTCTTTCCACACGCGCACTCACCGGGACCTTGCGCACTGCTACACCATTCGCATTCACCGGGTTGTGTGCAGCTGCAGCGTTTCGTTTAGGAGTCATCAATATTGGCGGTGAAGGCCAGTTGTACATGGGTGCCATTGGTGCTTCATACGTTGGGCTCATCATGGGCAACTCGTACCCCGTCGGCATTGTCATCATTGCCATGGTGTTCGCCGGAATGATTTTCGGTGGAATGTATGCAGGCTTTGTTGGGTTGTTACGAGCGCAATTCAATACCAATGAAATCATTACCTCGCTCATGATGAACTACATCGCGGGCATCATTTTGAACTATCTCATCTTCAACTCGCTCTCATACTGGCGCGACCCACGCTCAGCAGGTTTTCCATCTGGTAAACCGCTCGACAAGCGAGCATTTTGGCCGTCGTATGACATTGGTGGCGTCGGCATTTCCTTCGGGCTCATCCTCGCCGCCTTCGTAGCACTTGCTGTGTGGGTGCTGTACAAGCGCAGCCGCTTTGGTTTTGAAATTGGAGTGATTGCCGATTCCCCACGCGCAGCGCGCTACATCGGTATTCGCACCAAGACCACCATCGTGGTTGTTACTGCACTCTCTGGTGCTCTTGCCGGTATTGGTGGTGCAAGCCAGGTCGGCGACTTCACGCACTACCTCGATGCGAAGGGCTTGCAACTCAACAGCTTTGGCTATACCGGAATTGTTGTTGCTGCACTTGCACGACTCAACCCGCTCGGCGCCATTGTTGTTGCCATTTTGCTGGGTGGGCTCACCAACGCGGGTTACTCACTGCAAGGCCCCGACTTCCCCAGTGGTCTGGTGGGCACCTTGCAAGGGCTCATTCTCTTTACCGCAGTAGCTGGTGAAATTCTCATGAAGTACCGCGTGAAACGCAACACTGCAGCAAAGAAAGCGACGGTTGCATCGTGAACAACAGCCTCCTCATTGTCATTTTAGCTTCAGCGATTTTTTACGGCACTCCTTTACTCTTTGCAGCACTCGGCGGCGTATTCACTGAACGCAGTGGTGTACTCAACCTCGGTGTTGAAGGCATGATGCTCATTGGCGGCGTCAGCGGTGCATGGGCATCGCAACACGTTGGTGGTTCAGCGTGGTTCACCGTGTTTGCTTCCATTCTCATTGCCATGTTTGCCGGAGGCTTAACTGCACTCCTGCACGCATTTTTGTGTGTCACATTGAAAGCCAACCAAACAGTTGCTGGTCTTTCCATCACCATTTTTGCTGGCGCACTAGGCCTCTCAAGCTATTTCGCCAATGTATGGAAAGTTGCGGCTCATCCGGTTACTCGGCCCATTCGTAAACTTGATGTATTCGGTCTTGCCGATACACCAGTACTTGGTCCACTGCTGTTCAATCACACCATCCTCACCTATGTGAGTTGGGTGCTTGTTGCGGTGTCGTCGTTCTACCTCTTTCGCACCAAGACTGGTTTGCAATTGCGTGCTGTGGGGGAGTCGCCACAAACCGCTGACGCAATGGGAATCAGCGTGGTGAAATATCGCTACTTCCACACCATTTTGGGCGGCATGCTTGCCGGTATTGGTGGCGCGTTCTACAGCCTCGCCATTGTTTCTACATGGGTCGATGGCCTCACCAAGGGCGCAGGGTGGATTGCAATTGCACTTGTTATTTTCGGCTTCTGGCGCCCCGACCTCACATTGGTTGGTGCGTACTTGTTTGGTGCACTCCAATCACTCGGCACCACATTGAAAGCACGTAGCTTTCATATTTCTGGCGACTTGCTCGATGCGCTTCCCTTCATCATGACCATCGTTGTTCTTGTTTTGGTTTCAAGTCGTTTCGCTCACAAGCGTCTTGGCGCTCCTGCAGCTCTTGGCGTTCCTTATGAACGCGAAGAGCGATGAGCACAGAGAACACACCGACCGCGCTCACGAATACCTCGCCGGGGTTGCACAGCGCGTGGCACCCGGTGTTGCGTAGTGCAGACCTTTTGCACAACGCACCACAACGTGTGGTGTTGCTCGGCGAGCCCTACGTACTCACCCGCATCAACAACACACTCACCGCATTTGTCGACAAGTGCCCGCATCGCAATGCTCGCCTCTCTGATGGTTGTGTTGTGGGCGAACATTTGCAATGCCCCTATCACGGTTGGGAATTCACAACACAAGGTGATGTTGCTCATGTTCCTGCACTCGGCAAAGGCGCAACACTGCCGCCACACACTGCACTGTCATCCGCACGTGTTGTTGAAAAATACAACCTGGTGTGGCTCGCTCCTGAAGAACCCGTCACCAACATCATCAATATTTCTGAGTGGAACGATGCGTCGCTGCGCCACGTGTGGCTAGAACCCATCACCATCAAAGCAGCAGCCGCGCAATTCATCGACAACTTTCTCGACTTCGGACACTTCCCTTTTGTGCACGCTGGCACCTTTGGCTCGGGCGAAGATGCAAACATTCACGAGTACTCAGTAGAAAAAGATGAGTCGGGTTGGGGTTTCGTGGTGAACTACGAACACACCATTGAAAATAATGAAGACCCACTTGTGGCAACGGGGGAACACCCCCTCGTACAACCGCGCATCATGCGCTACGAGTTCACTGCACCGTTCTCGTGCAACTTGCGTCTTGAGCTCCCCACCACTGGAATGGTGAACGCCATCGTTACGTTCTGTCAGCCCATCGACAACAACACCACGTGTTTGTATTCAGTGATGTTGCGCAACGACTGCCCCACCGATGCTCTTGCACAAGCAGCTGCTGCTTATGAAATGGATATTTTGGCTGAAGACCTCAAGGTCATTGAAGGTCTCTACGATAAAATTGTTCCGCTAGAACGTGGTCAGATACACACGCGGGCCGACCGCAACACCGTTGAGTTTCGTCGCATCATGCAACGACTACTTAGCGCGAATATACCGAGCTAGTTCCGGAACAGAGGTGGTGGCAGTTGTCCAGACAATTGCAAAATCAATTCGGTGATATGCGTGAGCTAACAAGGTGCGCATTCCAGCAATTTCCTTCCATGGAATTTCCGGAATGGACTGCTTATACTCATCGGAGAGATGACTTGTTGCTTCTCCAATAAGTTCCAACAATCTTTCAACAGCCAAGCCAGTTCCAAATTCTGAACAAAACTCGTCGTACCCTTTAAGTACATAGCGCTCTAACTTGTCGGCAAATTCAAGAATGTCTGCTACGCGTTGCTCGTCACTGCGAATCACAGTGCCATGGCCTCATTGCGAATGTCATGGTCTCTCGGTTTCAGTGATCGTCTCGAAATAACATCAACCGGTGTTTTGAGAAGTGCAGATAGCTCTTCTTGAAGACGAAACTGATCGATTAAAGATGCTTCAGGCAGAAAATCAACGAGAAGATCAATATCGCTGTCGGGTTTTTCTTCACCCCGTGCAACACTTCCAAAGACAGACACGTTGAAGGCTTTGTTACGAACCACAACACGGAGGATCGCCTCACGTTGTGTTCGCATTTCTTCCAACCGACTTGCCATATTTTTAGGGTACAGATTTGTGAGTCAAATGGGAATACTTGGCGGAACGAGCAGGATTTGAACCTGCGGACCCTTGCAGGTCTCCTGTTTTCAAGACAGGTGCATTCGGCCGCTCTGCCACCGTTCCGTCTGAGATGTTATCGGGCAATATGGCTTCGCAAATGCGTCACCCAATCATCTGCTTCTTTCCAGCGAGTATCGGCGTGCTCCCGGGCACTATGGGCCGCTTCGCCAGCAGCCGGATACGAGCCAAAGAACTTCACGCCGCCCTGTTTTGCACGTAATTCACGCAAAGCGTCGGCCATCAGCTCGCTGTCGATATGCCCATCGGCATACATAATGAAGCAGTAGTCGCCCAGACCACTATTTTTCGTGGGTCGTGAACTGAGATGCGACAAGTCAATGCGGCGGGCAGCGAATTCTTGCAAAATGGAAATGAGGCTGCCCGGTTCGTTGGCGCGCTGGAACACCACCAAGGCTGTGCGGTCGTGCCCCGTTGCTTGTGGAATGAAATCTTTCCCCACCAACACGAATCGTGTTTGATTATTTTCATGGTCAGCAATATTGCGTGCCACTGCTTCTAAACCGTAGATAGTTCCTGCCACCTCAGGTGCAATAGCAGCTACTCCTACAAGCTTTTCGGTGGCAATTTGTCGTGCTGCTTCTGCCGTACTTGTTGCGGTTCGCACTGTTGCCTCACCT
>WLST01000065.1 GCA_009711295.1 Actinomycetota bacterium
CCATGGCAGAGGCACCTTGGGTTCCACTCAGACCACCCTCATGAGCGTTGGCAATCATTCCCGACGCGCCCTGCAACGACAACGCAAGGTCCATGACGTGTTGCCCATGTTCGTCGGCAAGAATTTTACGAATACTTGCCTCGGGGCCAGGTTGTTCACCACGAATGCGTGCACTCAATGTACGCATGCGAATGAGTTCCAAAATCTGATGCTCAATGTAAACCTTCACAATGTTTTGCCGCAGCACAGGGTCAGTAACCGGCGCGCGTTTAATTTGTGCGAGCAGGTCGAGTGCAGTTGGCCCATGACCCCACAGAACACCACCGGTACTGAGCGACACGCGCTCATTGCCCAGCGTTACTTTTGCTAAACGCCAACCATCATTTACTTCGCCCACCACAGCATCGAGCGGCAAGCGCACATCGGTGAAAAACACTTCGTTGAAAGTTTCCCCACCCGTCATTTCCCGAATGGGTCGTATATCGATACCCGGCAAGTTCATGGGGCAAATGAAATAGGTGATGCCTTTATGTTTTGCGGCATCGGGGTTGGTGCGCGCCAGCAAAATACCGAACTGGGAATGTTGCGCACCACTGGTCCAAATTTTGGAACCATTCACCACCCATTCGTCACCATCGCGCTCGGCACGGGTCGACAAACTTGCAAGATCACTACCACTGCCTGGCTCGCTAAAGAGTTGGCACCATATTTCCTCCGCGGTGAGCAGTGGGAAAAGGTAACGCTCTTTTTGATCTTCGCTTCCGGCATAGGCAATGGTGGGCCCTGCCCAGCCAATACCAATGGCATTCGATGGACGCTGCACTCCTGCTCGCGCGAGCTCGTCGTCGATGATGAGTTGATGAATGGGGTCGGCGGCCAAGCCCCACGGCGCTGGCCAATGTGGAGCCACGTAGCCAGCATGTGCAAGTTGACGTGGCGTGGGCCGCGGATGCTCTGCCAGCCATGTACGAATGGAAATTCTTCGCTCGTCGGTGTCGCCTGGCAATAGTTGATCCACGTCTCACAGCGTAGTGTTTCCTCTCGTGACTCAATCTTCGACCCCGACCTACAACGACAACGGCTGGAACTTTGCCGAGATGTGGGAATTCCACGCCGCACGCTTCCCCGAAGTGACCGCACAAACACATGGCGATCGCACCAGCACCTGGGCCGAGTTCAACGCCAATGCAAACGGCATCGCCAACACGCTCTTAGCAGCAGGCGTGAAGCAGCAAGACAAAGTGGCGCAGTACATGCACAACTGCCCCGAATTTTTAGAGTCAATGTTTGGCCTCTTCAAAATCAGCCTTGTTCCTGTGAACACCAACTATCGCTACACCGAAGATGAGCTTGCCTACTTATGGGACAACTCCGACGCTGTTGCAGTTGTATTCCATGCTTCCTACACCGACCGCTGTGCAGCAGTGCGCGCGCGTGTTCCGAATGTCAAAACATGGATCTGGGTCGACGATGGTTCACAACCTTGCCCCGAGTGGGCCGTTCCCTACAACACCGCCGCAACGAGCAACCAAGCACCAGCTATTGCACCGTGGCCACGCAGCGGCGACGACATGTACTTCCTCTACACCGGCGGTACCACAGGCATGCCAAAAGGTGTGATGTGGCGTCAAGACGACATCATCGCCAGCCTCGATGCACCATCAAAGCGTCCGCTTCCTGCGCTCAAAGATTACGACGCACTTGGTGCACGAGTCAGCAAGCCTGGTGCGGTCAACATGCCAGCAGCTCCACTCATGCACGGCACTGGCGCATTTAATGCAATGTGGAACTTGTGCTTAGGCGGCTCTATTGCCACCATGACCAGCCGCACATTCGACGCGCAAGAACTTCTCGCTGTTGTTGCTTCAGCACGAGTGAACAGCGTGTCGATTGTTGGCGATGCTTTTGCCAAACCCATCTTGCGCGCGCTCGATGAAAACCCTGGCAAGTACGACATCTCTTCGTTGAAAATGATTGTGTCGAGTGGTGTCATGTGGTCGGCAGAAACAAAAGCCGGCCTGTTGCGTCACAATGAAAAACTTATTCTCATCGACAGCCTGGGTTCATCAGAAGCAATTGGTATGGCAGCAGCCACCACCACTGCCGACAGCGCATCGAGCACTGCAACTTTCAAACTCGGCCCCAACACACGTGTGGTGCATGAAGATGGTCGCGATGTTGTTCCTGGCAGCGGCGAGCGTGGTCGTGTTGCGCTTCGTGGTCGCACCCCAATGGGTTATTACAAAGACGAAGCAAAGTCGGCAACCACTTTCATCACCATCGACAACATTCGTTATTCCATTCCTGGCGACTTCGCCGAAGTAGATGCCGATGGAACCGTTCGCCTGTTGGGCCGTGGCAGCCAATGCATTAACACTGGCGGTGAAAAGGTCTACCCCGAAGAAGTAGAAGAGGTCTTGAAGACCCACCCCTCGGTACTCGACGCCGCTGTAGTGGGCCTGCCCGACGAGCGCTTTGGTGAAGCCATTACCGCTTTGGTGGAGGCTCGCCCCGGCCAAAGCATCGATGCCCAAACCCTCATTGCCCATGTGCGCTCCACCTTGGCCCCTTATAAGTCGCCAAAATCGGTCATTACGGTGGCCACCATTGGCCGCGCCCCCAACGGCAAGCTCGACTACAAGCGCTTGAAGCAAGAAGCCATCGACTCGCTCAAGGCATAACCCCTTCTATTGGGCAACACCAGCACCCACAAGTAAGATCTGAACTCGCGTCTACACAATGACTGCACTCACGTGAGTGCCCCCAGAAAGGTTTCCCCATGGCAGAACTCGGATACGACGGCAAAGTAGCAATCATCACCGGAGCAGGTGGCGGTCTTGGTCGTCAACACGCTCTCTTGCTCGCCAAGCGCGGTGCACTCGTTGTAGTGAACGACCTCGGTGGCAGCATCGACGGCAGCGGCACCGATGCCTCAGCTGCACAAAAAGTTGTTGATGAAATTAAAGCAGCTGGCGGCGAAGCCGTTGCCGACCACAACTCTGTTGCAACACCAGAAGGTGGAGCAGCAATTGTGAAAACTGCAGTTGATGCATACGGCAAAGTTGACATCGTTATTAACAACGCTGGCATCTTGCGCGACAAGTCATTCCACAACATGACCCCAGACCTCATGAACCCAGTGTTCGACGTTCACCTCAAAGGCGCATTTCACGTCACACAGCCTGCGTACCTCATCATGCGCGAGCAGGGTTACGGTCGCATCATCTCCACTTCATCTGCTGCAGGTATCTTCGGCAACTTCGGCCAAACCAACTACGGCGCTGCAAAAATGGGCCTTGTTGGTTTCACACGCGTGCTTGCAGTTGAAGGTGCAAAGTTCAACATCAAGGCGAATGCCATTGCACCACTTGCACTCACCCGCATGACCGAAACACTCATGGGCAACCTTGCCGACAAGTTGGGGCCAGAACAAGTCACTCCAATCGTTGCCATGTTGGCGCACGAAGATTGCCCAGTGAGCGGCAACATCTTCAGTGTTGGCGGCGGTCGCGTTGCCAATGTCTTCATTGGTGAAACACAGGGCTACACCAAGCCTGGTCACACACTTGAAGACCTGCGCGACAACTGGGATGCCATCATGAGCCAAGACGGCTACTTCGTGCCAGGAAACTTGGCTGATGAAACAGGCGCCTTCTTCGAGAAATTGAAGTAACCATGTCAGAGAGCGTGGAAGCGTTTCGTTCACGGGCCGAGGCTTGGCTGCACGACAACGCTTCTCACGCTCCTCGTGACTACGGCGCCATTTGCCCACCGCATCTCATTGATGCTGGCAAGGCATGGCAAATACGTTTACACGCCGCAGGCTTCACAGGCATTCACTGGCCCGTTGAACACGGCGGACAAGGCCTCACTTCTACACACACAGCAACATGGATCGAACTGTGCGCATTGCACGGTGTTCCACCTGTGTTGAACATGGTGGGTCTTGTTCTTGCTGGCGGTTCCATTATGAAATTCGGAACACCCGAACAACAGTCGCAACATTTGCGCCAGAGCCTCGCTGCTGAACACGTATGGTGCCAACTCTTTAGCGAGCCTGGTGCCGGCAGCGACTTAGGTGGATTGTCAACCAAAGCCGAACTCGATGGCGACACCTTCATCATCAATGGTCAAAAAGTGTGGTGCAGCGGTGGTCGCTACAGCAACTGGGGCATTCTCATGGCGCGCACCAACTTCGATGCGCCAAAGCACGAGGGCATTTCCTTTTTCTTATGCCCCATGGATACTCCTGGCATTGAAGTGCGCCCACTCAAACAAATGACTGGCGAATCGGAATTCGATGAAGTGTTCTTCACCGACGTGCACCTTCCTGCTACTTCCCTTCTTGGCCCACTGCATGGTGGCTGGGGCGTAGGCATGGCAGTACTCACCAGCGAACGCGGCCACATTGGCGCCAGTGTGATTGGTTTAGAGCGTCGCTTGGAGTCGATGGCTGCTCTGGGCAACAACCGCGAACTGAACCCCATTGAACGCGACCGCCTCGCGCAACTCTTGTCGCGTGGTCACGCATTCAAAGCAATGGGTAAGCGTCAAGGCCCAGAAGCTTCCACTGCAGCGTCACTCATGAAACTCGGCATCACCGAAATGATGTTCGACACCGCCATGTTGCGCGGCGATCTTTCTGGCGCAGCCGCAATGCTCGAAGGCAGCGATGCACTCGGCATGCTCTCGGCACCTGGTGGTCGTATTGCAGGTGGCACTAGCCAAGTGCAACGCAACATCATTGGCGAACGTCTTCTTGGTTTGCCTCGCGAACCAAAACCAACAAAAGAGAAGTAACAAATGTCAACCACTGTGACCGTGCCATCAACCGATGGCGTGCAACTCGCACTGCATCACCTCAGCGACACCGCTGCAGGAACTCTTCCCATCATGTTGCTCTCGCACGCAACGGGTTTTCACGGGCATTGCTGGCTTCCCATTGCACAACACCTTGCAGGAATATTTGATTGTTGGGCGCTCGACTACCGCGGTTATGGCGACTCCACTGTCCCTTACGACTGGCAAGTGCGTTGGCCTGCTTATGGCGAAGACGCAACAGCAGTAGTGCAGTACCTCACCTCACATGTGAACAGCGCTCCAGTATGGGCTGCTGGTCATTCCATGGGTGGCGCAACACTGCTCATGGCCGCCGTGAAAAACCCGCAACTCTTTGCCGGCATCACCGCATTTGAACCCATTGTGTTTCCGCAAAGCGGTTTCCGCCCCGCCGACATGCCGCCTAACCCACTTGCCGCAGCAACACGCAAACGCCGCGCATCGTTTCCTACACGCGAAGAAGCATTCACCAACTTTTCTTCAAAGCCACCCATGAATGCATTCCACCCCGATGCACTACATGCCTACGTTGACTACGGCTTTGCCACACAACCCGATGGCAGCGTTTCACTGAAGTGCAACCCCGAACACGAAGCACGTACTTACGACACCGGTGGCATTCACGAAACATGGAATCAACTTGCAAACATTGCAACACCCACTTGGGTGCTGGGCAGCACTCCACAGCAATACCAAGTGTCAGCTATCTCTGAACAAATTGCTTCGCTTCTCCCCCATGGGCGTTACGAAGAATGGCCAGAAGTTTCACACTTTGGCCCACTCGAAGACCCTGCACGTTTCGCAGCGTTTCTCGCTTCGCGCCCTGCTGCTTAGCGCTCTACTCAAAGAAATTTTGGCGTTGATTTTCAGGTAGTGGCCGCAACCGCGGGTAGTACGGATGACGCAGCGGATCGCCTGGTTTTAAGACCAACTCCAGGCCAGGTGTGCGCGGAACTGTTGGACGGCTTTTTGGTCGTTCATCAAAGACAACGTCTTCACCAAACACACGCACCGACAAGGTTCGCCGGCGACGCCCCTCGGATGTTGGTCCACCACCGTGCAACACGCCTGGGTGGAATATAACTACGTCTCCGGGGGTGATGTCCCACGAGCGAATATCCCACTGTGATCGGTTGGCTTCGATATCGGGAAGCCTCGGGAAACCTTCTCCGTAGAACGGCAAGGTGGGATCTTCTGCCGCACGCGGCGGGTCGAACCCGTCGTACAGCGTTTCACGATGCGAACCCGCAATATATTCAAGACATTCATGTTGAGGTACTGGGTCAATGGTGATCCACATTGACGCCAGTTGCGTTCCGGCCACAGGCCAATACGTGAGATCTTGATGCCATGGGGTACGCCGGCAATTACCGCCATCTTTTACAAACACATGGTCAAACAAGAGCCAGACCCGTGGTGAATCAATGAAGGCTCCGAGAATATCGGCGATGGGCGAATCGTATGTGAGTCGTTGAAATTCAGGAGTGAACTCCCAATTGCGAACAGTGTCAATGAACTGTCCTTCATCTCCTGCAAAAAAGGTTTGCTTACGCGTGGAATTGTTTAAGACGCGAGTGATACCCATCTCAATTAATTGCAACCACAACGGATGCAACAACTGGTCTATGAACACCACGCCATCGCGCTTGTACTGCTGCACCAACTCGGGCGTGACTCGCTCTTGCCACTTCACATCTTCAATAGCCATGAGTTCATAATGTCATGGGCACTGTGACAACTCACCGTTGCACCGTCTCGATTGCGAGCCCAAAATGGTGCTTCTAGGCAAGAAACACTCTGTGCGAGTGCACATTAAACGCCCCCAGGTAGTTCACCCTGCATATCCTTGATAGATCGGACTATGAGCAGCGGCCCCCACCTTCAGGAATTTGAATATCTGCAAGAGGTGTATCGCCATACCTGTGAGGCCTTCGACAGGGGTGAGCTGAACTCCACCCAGGCCCGCGACGCCATTATGAGGCTGCGCCACACCGATGTTGACGGGGTCACCTGGAAGGTAGACACCACACGCTCGGGCAGGCGTGCTGCTTTTGTACGGGTCAACGACCAGCCGGCGCCCTCTACTGTTCGCCGCACGGTTCCCACCGGCCTCGATGCACTCGATGCGAAGTACAGAGATATATGCGCAGCGTACGACCGTGGCGAACTCTCGGCGACTGCGGCGCGCAATGAAGTAACGGCCTTGCGGTACACCGATACACACGGCCACACATGGAAGATTGACACGCAACGCTCTGGCAAGAGAGCAGCATTTGTTCAGCACCGCGAAACTCCTGCGCCCAAGCCAGTACGTATTGTCGAGCCAGAGCCCCAGCCATTACCAGTAGCTGAGCCAGTTCGCGAAGAGCTTCCTCAGACCGAACACATTCCGGTTGTCAAGAGCGAAACAGAAGAGTTTGACGACGGCGCTCGATTGCTGCGCCTGAAAAAGATTGCCGTTCTTGCAACTACTGCGGCCGTCAGCATTGCGCTTCTCATTACTTTTACCGGTGGCGACGAAACTGTAACTACGTCTTCCACCACACCAGCTAACACAACCGACACCACTGCCCCAGCGTCGCCTATCCCAACTATTCCTGAAGACAACTCCGATTCCACTCCCCTGCTTGCTTCCTTTGCAAACAGAGAAGCCATTCCTAATGACACCGAAATTGAGTTTGGACGCTCCGTTCAAAATCGCCCACTCACTTTTATTCGGCGCGGTAACCCGAATGGCATTCGCGTGTTGGTTGTGGGCGTCATTCACGGTGACGAGACTGCTGGCCTGGCCGTGACCGACCTACTCAAGAAGATGGAAGTTCCCGCAAACGTCGATCTATGGATTCTCCCCGAGCTCAACCCTGATGGAATATTTTTAAAGACTCGTCAGAACGCGAACAAGGTTGACCTCAACCGCAACTTCCCCGTGCGGTGGAAACCTCTTGGTGAAGTGGGGTTCTGGCAGTGGGCCGGCAATGGTCCGGCTACAGAACCTGAAGTGCTCGCAATGATGAAGTTGGGCAAAGTCATTCAGCCACAGTTCAATGTTTGGTATCACCAAGACTATTTCCGCATCAGCCCAGGACTCGGTCGTGATGGTGACATTCGTGAACGATATGCAATGTTAGTTGACTTACCGCTGCTCAAAATTGCAGGCGGTACGTATAGCGGTACAGCAACAATGTGGTCAGACACACTGAACAACAATGACACTGTCAGTTTGTTAGTGGAGTTTGGCAAAGGACTGCGCGAAGGCGAAGCTCAAGCAAATGCCGACGCAATTTACACTGTGGTCAAAGAGTTCTTCCCCAGTTAACCAAGTCGTCGGTCGCGCGCGCAGACCTTCCTGCGCATACCACCATCTTCATAGCAATGCGTTTCTGTGTACTGCACACGGTAGCGACGCAGCCAATTGACATGAGAGTCTTTCCACTTAGGCTTCGGGCATACTTCTGTTTCATATGACGTGCACGGCACTTCTGCAACATGTGCAACAACATTCGATATAAACCATCCGAGCGCAAGTGTGCCGCGGATGGTGAGATGAATTCCATCTGACCGGAACCAGTCGTCATGTCCGCGGCTAAAGGCCTTCCAGTTGGCAATATACGTATTCTCGTATTGCGGAGTCTCGAACATTGTCTCGATCATCCCATTGACACGTTCAATGAGGGTGACTCCATCAATTGTGGCGGTCGGGCGATTCAGATCACGAAGAGTTAAGACCACCAGCTTGGCGCCTTTTCTCGCAACGATTCGCCGAAATGAACGAAGATCAGATTCAACAGTTGCAGGGTTATGGTGCGTGC
>WLST01000066.1 GCA_009711295.1 Actinomycetota bacterium
AATGGGGAAATTGAGGTCTGTAACAAATCGTCGAATAATGGCAAGCTGCTGATAATCCTTCTTCCCAAAGAAGGCAATATCGGGTTGAACGATGTTGAAGAGTTTGACAACTACTGTAGCCATTCCTGAAAAATGTCCAGGGCGAGAAGCGCCTTCGAAAAGTGAACCTAGCGAACCTGGAGTAACGAAGGTGTCGAAACCTTCTGGATAGATATCAGATATTTCTGGTAAATACACATAATCAACTTTGAAAGCTGTGCATGTTGCGAGGTCATCGTCGATGGTGCGTGGATATTTAGCTAAATCAGCTGATGAGTTGAACTGTTTGGGGTTAATAAAAATAGAGGCAACTGTGATGTCTGATTGCTCAGAAGCTGCTTTCATCAGTTCGGCGTGGCCCAAATGGAGCGCCCCCATTGTGGGTACGAAACCGACAGTTTGGGCTGTAGCTATTGAATGCGCACGTAGAGATCGCAGTTCTTCAATGCTTCGTAAAATGCGCATTGTTTAGTGGAAAGAATGTTTTTCATCGGGCCACGAACCGTTGCGTACATCTAGCGCAAACTCTTGAAAAGCATTCGTAGCTAATGTTTTCATGTCGACGTATTTCTTAGTGAATGTCAATTCACGCTCTGAGAGTCCGAGAATATCGTGCATCACCAAAACTTGCCCGTCGCAAAAGGATCCTGCGCCAATACCAATTGTAGGTATCGAAATTTTTGAGGTGATCTCTTGAGCTAATTCGGTCGGTATGCCTTCAAGGACGACCGCGAATGCTCCGGCCTGTTCAACAGCATGTGCATCGTCAAGCAGTCGTTGTCGGCCACCAGGCTCAACGCCATCTAGGCGACCTTGTACTTTGTGCCCACCCATGCGATGCACGCTTTGGGGCGTGAGGCCAATATGACCCATCACGGGAATATCGGCTCGCGTAATTGCTTCAATTGTCGTAGCGACTGTTGTTCCGCCTTCAAGCTTGACGCACTGAGCTCCAGCTTTCATGAGCACGACGGAGCTTTCAATACCCTGGCCTGCACCCACTTGGTAACTCCCGAAAGGCAAGTCGCCAACTACTAAAGCTTTTGGCTGGGCGCGACGCACGAGCGCGGTGTGGTAAGCCATTTCGTTCAGTGTGACGGGAATGGTATTGGTGTAACCCTGCATCACTGTGGCAACGGAATCGCCGACGAGAATTGCATCGACACCAGCATCGTCAACGATACGTGCGAAAGTTGAATCGTAAGCGGTGACCATAACGATTTTTTCCCCAGCAGACTTCATTAACTGAAGCATGGGAACAGTGACAGATTTACGTGTTTGTGTTGTCATGGTTTTCCTTGAGAACTGGCGTTTAAACGCTACTGCCAGAGTGGCTTTTCAACTCTCCAGGAAACAGGATTTCCCCAGGTGTCTTGGAAGGTCACTTCATGTGGTTGTTGGCGCTGCGCAACACCCCATCTACCCGTGGGATATCCGAGAGTGATCATGGCCATAGGCACCCACACGCCGGGCTCGGGGGCGCCCAATAACTCAAGAACCTGCTGTGTGTGATTCTTGAAAAGCAAGGTGGTGAGAGAAGTGCCAATTCCTTCGGCTGTTGCTGCCAATTGGAGGCTCCACAAGGCGGGGTAAATTGAACTCTCGCCATTTGGCTTACCCCAAGCAAAGAGCAGGGTGGGTACAAGATGCAAATTGTCGGCTAGCCATTCGGCGGAGGCGTTGGTCTTTTTTGCTTGAATGACCTCTGGATCTGTTGGGTCACCTTCTTTGATGAGGTCCATGACCGCCTTGTATTTTGTTGCATTTAAATCGGTGAGACCTTCGCGGTACATCTTTTGCAACGCAACACGCTTAGCAGGGTCTGAGACCAGAAGAAATCTCCAGCTTTGTGTATTGCCACCTGATGGAGCGCGAACAGCAGCATCGAGCAGTTTGGCAAGTACGTCGTCGGGGATGGGGTCTGGCTTCACACGACGCATTGCGCGGGTGGTGTACAAGGCTTGAGAAAGTTCCATGTTTCAAGTTTATGGTGTTACTGAGCAGTATTTCTTCCTCGGGCCATTTCAAATATTGCTTCATTGCCTAACCGCCATCGCACAGTGAGCGCACAGCGAGCAATTTTCCACGTTTTTCCTTCGCGTATGAGTTCGTTTGTGTAGTGACCGCCGAGCTCGCACCAGTTGGTCTCACCAGCATGCCCTAGCAAGGACATTGTCTCTTGAGAAAACCAATGTTGCGCCCTGAGCTCAGTGACACAGGTTGCACTTGATTTCTTCAATTTACTGATGACGTGATTCGACATTTGGTGTGCTGTCGCATCGAAATTGCCATTTAATGACTCGACATTTGTGCGCCATTGTTTTGCTGTCAGAACAGTTGCTGGTCGTCCAGAGAAAGACGAGAAGTCAAACTCGCATTCATCGGTGAAACAGGTTTCATATAGATCCCATTGACGGTGATCAATGCCCATTGCATATTTGTAGCTCACTTGAATGATGTCATAGCGCGCGGTTGATTTTTGGATTTTATTATTTTTCATTGATGCGTTCTCTTTCCTTGCCGAGCCAGCACAGGGTGTTGCTGATGAGTTTTCGATAGTGATCGTTGCTGAAAGCAAGAGGTCCATCGCCGGGTTGAAGGTACACAACCGTGCTCATTTCATATTGATGAGTCCAAGCAACGAGCCGTGATTCATCTTGGTGAAACCAATCTCCTGCGTCTGCGCGTCGGATTGCAGCATAAGCAGATGAAAAGTTTGACGAATCGCCATTCGCTCTAGTGGAAATGAGTGCAGTTACTTCATCCTCAAATATCGGGCAAAGGTATGTCTCGTCGGTGAGTTCAAATGATTCAGGCAGGCCTTCGCAGATGGGATGAGAGGGGAGAAGCACGTCAAATATTTGGTGTACTGGGTTTGCCCATCCGCTATCGATGTACCTTTTTCCGCGCAGCGTGGCCGGTACGTAGTGGAAACGACCTTTGAGTATTTCCGCAAAAAGTGGCCAAGTGGGCCACGATGCAATGGCGTGGTGCATTGCGAGAACTGGTATGCCCAGTTGGGTAATTCTTTTCCATGCTTCAATGACCGGAGATGGTGGATCAATGAGGTCTGGTTCGCTGCCCTTGTTGAAGTGAATTCCGGGAAGATCATAGAGAGCCAATACTCGACCTTCTCGGTGCATCTGCTCGATGCCATTTACGGTGAAGAGTGCTGACGCGTCTGGCCACTTCAGCACGTCTGATTCGACTCCATCGAGACTATTGAGCATGTCGGCAAATGCTGTTTCGTCGTAAGGGTGTCCACCAACTATCCATGTAACGCGAAGAGAACTCACGACAAGAGCGTAACTCGTTCTATTGGGTAGATTTCACACGTGAAGAACCTGCAAATGAATAACTTTCTCCATCAAGTGGTGCAGTCTTTGCGCCAACGGATTGTGTTGTACGGTGCCATTGGAGCGCAAAATGCTTCTGGCAAGAAATTCTCACACTTTGGAGATCGCAGCGTCATTTGCTTTCCTCAGACCACGATCTTCAATGAGCAATACATTTCAATCGGCAACGACACGATGATCGGTGAACACGTTGCCCTGTCCGCAGGGATGGTTCCAGGTCAGGAATGTGTAGTGAATCCGGTGGTGAGTATTGGCGATCGATGCCTCATCGGTCGTGGTAGTGGCATCGTTGGGCATTTTTCAATATTGATTGAAGATGATGTCTGGACAGGGCACCACGTATACATCACCGACCAAAACCACGGCTATGAAGATATTTCTCGGCCGATCTCAGAACAGAGTCAACCTGAACGCGCAGTGCGCATTGGTAAAGGCAGCTGGATTGGTCACGGAAGCGTGGTGCTTCCTGGGTCAAATATCGGTGAACACGTAGTGATTGGTGCCCAGTCGGTTGTGAGTGGAGTGATTCCCGATTATTCGGTCGCTGTTGGCGCACCTGCCCGAGTCATCAAACAATATCGAGAAGGCCAAGGCTGGGTTTCTATACCGAAAGATCAATAGGTGGAGCACAACTCGATATTGCATTGTCGGCTGCGAAAGTAGCAATTTTCTCGCTGATGGGTAACCCCTCAATCACTGTTTCGGAGAATGGCTTGTTCACTCCTGAGCGTAGTTTTTCTGTGTAACCGCGTCGATCTGAAATATGCGTTCTGTAATCTTGCAGCCAAAGTGGAACCAGAGCTTGCCCTTTTGCGTCGGAAATAGTGAGGGCGGCCAATGCGTTCACTGCGCGCTCCAGCGAATCAGTCGCTTTATCAATAATTTGTGCTCGTTCAGAAAGAGCATTTGCTCCGGAGTCTTTTACCTTGCGTAGGTCAATAAGTGCCATACGTTCTTTTTCAGATACTAGACAAATTTTTTCAGCTGCAATTTTCCAAGAGCTGTCTCCAATCTTATTGATAGATACTTTGCTCGCGAAAAATAGTGCATAGATCCACATAACCCCTATCAATAGACAAATCACAATGAGCATGGGCTTGTAGATACGACGAATCATTTACTGATTATTCCTCTCACGGCTTCGATGTAGGACGATAAAAGAGGGCCAAATGAAGTGCGGCACCTGTAACTGCTAACAGTGCACACAGGGTAAAAGGGAGCCAGCCGTCTTTGAATACTTCAAATGTATTGTCGAGAGAATATTTACCAGATCCGATTGTTGCTAAGGACAACGCCGTAACACTAATAAACGCACAGTATTCCCAGCCTTGACCTTCGTTAAAAATGAAAAACCCGGATGAACGATGTGAAACGATAATCGCCACCATCATGGTTGAAATCAGCGCGGCACAGGCAAGGGGTGTGAAAAGTCCAATAAGAATGAATAATCCACTGAGTGTTTCAGTTAAAGCGGCCACGAGAGCCTGCTGGCGCGGGTATCGCATCCCAATTGACGCAAACCATTGACCGGTGCCCTTGAGAGATGATTTATTCTTCATTTTGTTGAATCCATGGAGAATGATCATTCCACCGAGAGCAAAACGTAGAAGTAACGCAGCAAGATCAACGGTTGACATGTGAACACGTTAGATGTTTTGATGCACTGACAGCAACGAATGGAGGCATAAACTTTTGTTTATGTTGCGCAAATGGGTTCCCCTAACGAAACTTACTGTGCTCATCATTTGCCTTACGGCCTGCAGCGCAGGCGCCATTCAGAAGAATGCACTGTGTACACGAACCAGTCGGCTTGACGTAGCTAGCGACAATATCGGCAACATGCCTCTGACCTTTGGTACGTACACCGGACCGTCTCTGAAATCTCAATTAGTCGATGATCTCGATGCGTTAACAGTTGCACGTGACGTGAGTCCAACTTCTTTAGAAGATGATTTTGCTTATCTCATTAGGATCAATCAATCGCTTTACGCAGCGATGTCAAGTCTGTCGTGGGATGCATCGGTAGCTGCTACAAATATTTCCGTGAGCGAAGTCATCGATGAATTCTCGACGATAACGACAACACGACACCTTGCTCGCATATCAGAGTTTTTACTGAAAAACTGCGCAACTGATGTTCAAAATAATGTCGCTCCGCCAGACAGCGTTGTTGAAGTTGTTGCAACTTCTACTTCGCTCCTCGCTGAGGTGATTGACCGTGTGAATCCAGACCCGTCACCAGTGAGCGAGAACGTTTCATTAGGACTCACCATCGCAGAGTCTTTGGGCATAGAAGTGTCTAACGACGTCGCAAGATGTTTGGGTGAAAAGGCCCAAACGGTTTCACAGAACCAGGCGAATGGTGACGACTTGGACAAAGCTTTCAACCCCATATTTGCTGACTGCGGTGTAGATATCACATCCAAAACAGTGGGTCGTTAACACCTAAGCGTTGGGATCAACCAAGATCTTCACTGCGCTTGAAGGATTATCGGCCAATGCTTCAATAGCTGCAGGTAGTTCTTCGAGTGAAACTGTTTTGTCGTGTAGAGGGTCAACAAGTATGCGACCATCGGCAATGAGGTTCATGACGTCAGAAAATTCATGATGCATGTAGCCAAGTGATGAAATCACGGTTGCTTCTTTGAGTAGCCAAGTATGTGGGTTGATCGTTGCAGTTCCACTGGCTAAACCCACCAAGTTGACAACTCCACCGCGGCGAATCATGTCGACGGCCGACTGGATGGTGGGAGGTATGCCTGCGCATTCAAAAATGAGATCTGCGCCTTGTGATGAGAAGCGCTCTTTGGCTTCTTCAGGCGTAATTGCTTCATGTGCTCCGACGGCGAGAGCTTTTTCTCTGCGTAAAGCGTTTGGCTCAATGGCCACTACACGTCCGGCACCAGCAGCCTTTGCGGCCTGCAATGTGAGTAAACCAATAGGCCCGCATCCTTGCACAACAACTTCTTGATCGGGTCGAGGCAACGAACGCATCACGGCGTGATACGCAACAGTTGCTGGTTCAACAATAGAAGCCTGGGAAGCTGTGAGGGCTGCGTTTGTTTTCACTAATCGCATTGCATCGAGGGCGATGCGCGGGGCAAAACCACCGTGTGGTGGTGCGAGAGGGTCTCGTCCGATCATGCCAAGAAAGGCGTACATGCAATAGCCGCTTTGACCACCTAAACACTGTGGGCAACGACCGCATGCTGGGGCGATACCACACACCACTCTGTCACCTTCGCGGATATGGCGAATCTCTTTCGAAACTGCCGACACCGTGCCAGAGAATTCGTGCCCACAAATTGCCGGGTTATAAGGGTCATGTGAAAGAAACCCGTGAAGGTCTGTACCACAAATACCGCAACTATCGACCTGAACTATTGCTTTGCCGTCTGAAATAACTGGTTCAGGAACTTCGACAATAGTGAAGGTGCGATGTCCTGTAACGAGACCAGCTTTCATGGTCTAGAACTTGATGCGCTTGGTGTAGCCACCATCAACGGTGACGTTGCTACCTGTTACCAAGCTGGCAGCTGGTGATGCGAGGAAAGCTACAACGTTTGCCACTTCTTGTGGCTCGCCGAGACGCTTGATGGGCATCTTTGCCACAGTCGCTTTGTAGAAATCTTCCATGTGGGTCTTGATGGTGTCCCAGTTGCCGCCGTCGAAATAAACGGGGCCTGGTGAGACGATGTTGACACGAATGTTTTTTCCTGCAAGAGATTGAGCCAAGTTGTTCGCGTATGCGGTCATTGCTGCTTTCATTGGTCCGAAGCTTCCTGGTCCGGCAAACTCTTCTTGTGCCGCAATGGTGGACAAGCACACCATTGAGCCGCCGCCGCCAGCTTCCATGATTGGAGCTAGCACTTCTTGAGCACGTACGAGACCCAATACGTCGAGTTCAAGGTTCTTGGTCCACTGCTCTTCGCCGCGACCCGATGCACCCGACATGTTGTGAATGAAAATGTCGCAGCCACCAAGTTGGTCACTGGCTGTCTTGAGCCATGCTTTGTATTCTTCGCCATTAGCAGCATCGATTCCTGCGCCGACAACCTTGGTGCCGTATGCCGAGAGGGCAGTTACTGATTCACTGACGTCGCCACGGGCACAAATTGCAATATCTGCGCCTTCCTTGGCCAACAATGTTGCGATTGCAAAACCGAGTCCACGCTTGCCGCCAGTAACGATCGCCTTTTTTCCACGCAATCCAAGATCCATGATTTCCCCCAGTACTAGATGACTATGTGTCCCAGCATAGGGTAAGAGTATGAGTCGTAGCGAAGTCGCAATTGTTACTGGTGCCGGTTCGGGAATCGGCCGCGCCACAGCCGAGTTATTCGCCTCACGGGGCTATCGGGTGGTTGTTAATGACCTTTCTCCTGAAAGCTTGAAATGGGTCGATGCGTCACCAGATGCTCAGTCATTTCTCGCCCTGCCAGGCGACGTGTCGGCCGGAGACCACAATGCAGCGTTAGTTGAAGCCGCTGTGAAGCATTTTGGTGGACTCTCTGTTTCTGTGTTGAATGCGGGAATGGTCGGAACTCTGCCTTGGGAAGATCCGGGCGCAGTGGAGAAGTTTGAACGAATCATGGCCGTCAACGTCACCGGGGTAGTGCATGGCATCCGCCATGCAGCAGAAGTGATGAAGAAGAACGGAACCGGGGTCATTTTGGCAACAGCCTCCACCTCTGGACTTCGTGGTGACCCAGGCAACTATGCCTATAACGCTTCTAAGGCAGCTGTGTTCAACCTTGTACGTGCTGCTGCTGTCGACCTTGGCGTCTACGGCATTCGCGTCAATGGTGTGGCACCTGGACCTGTGGAAACCGGAATCACCGAACGGTTGAAGGGCCTTCCTGGGGCAATGGATGACATGGCGAAACGTATTCCGTTGCGGCGCTGGGGTCAGCCACACGAACTCGCCGAAGCATTCTTCTTCTTGG
>WLST01000067.1 GCA_009711295.1 Actinomycetota bacterium
GAAGAAGTCTCGCTCGCCGAATACGTAGCCGAAGAAAAAGACTTAACGCTGACGGAAGACAAAGATGCGTCTGGAGCAGTTATTGATGAAACAGAAGTTTTTGAAGAGGCAGTTGTTGCATCTATCGATGCTGCAGTTCTGACAGAGCTGCAGAAATCTGCGACGGCCAATACGGCTATTGATCTTTCAGATGGCTGGTTTAAATTCTCTGCTACGAACTTCACCTTCTCGAAACCAACGTTGAAAGTGCAATTTGGCGCAACACCTTCAAAAGTTGTCGCCTGTGTGTCTGGTGCAAATATCAAGTTGGTAAAAGCAATTAAGGCGAAGTGCCCTGCAGGAACAACCATCGCTAAGACGATCTATTGCATGAAAAAGAAAGTCGCCGAAGCTGTTGTTGGTGCGAAGCCGAAGTGCCCTAAAAAGACTGTGCTCGCTCAGTCGGTGAAGTGTGCGAAAGGTGCAACGGCTGTGTTGGTCGTAGCTGTCAGCCCCAAGTGTGCCAAAGGCTATTCAAAGGTAAACACTTATTTCTGCGTCAAAGACAATATTGCCCGCAAAGTAAGTTCGGTTCGAGTGAAGTGCTCAAATGGTTTCGCAGTCGCGAAACAACTTGTGTGCGCAAAGGGTAAAAAGTTCGTCACGTTGACGGCAGCAAAGCCAAAATGTCCAAAGGGTTATAAGCCAAAAAAGTAATGAAATAAATTTTGGGAGAATCATGAAAAGTCGCTTGAGAAAATCACTTGTAGTTGCGCTTGCAGTACCGGCTTTACTTGCGGGAACCGTTGTGTCCACTGCATCAAGCAGCGCTGGCGCGGCCGAGACCGTTGTTGAAGATGAGCAGTGGCCACAGCCCAACGATGGGAGATACGGCCTACATGGAATTGTTCTTGAAGATGCAGTACCTGGTGTTAGCGGCGAAGGAAGCGTCTCATCTCTTTCGAACAACACTGCATCTGAAGGTGAGATGCTTTGTACATCGTTAGAGGATAAAAACTGCGCGAGCGGCTATTACTACCAGGCACTGTTGGCGCCTTGTTCAGCAACAATTACCATCGACTGTATTGAAGGCATCACTTCAATTTCTTCTACTCAAGTAGCTGTGCCGGGAACCTACAAAGAAATGTTTCCCAAAAAGGGAGCCAACGAGTTCGATGGCTCAGTTGAAAAAGGTGTCCCCATGGGCCGCACCCCAAGTCTCTGGACATTAAGTGGGGCACCGCATGCATTTGGCTCCGACTATTTGGTGTTAGTGAGTGTGAGTGGAAGTAAAACTCTCAAAGCGAAGCGCTCATTTTCGGCGAGTCTTGTGCCGGTCAGTATTTTCCAAACCGATTGCATTCCAGAAGTTAACGGCTACTGCATTGACACATTCCGCCAACAATACGATGCGAATGGAAAAGGAAGAATATCTTTTGCTGGCGTTGCTGCCGACTTCGGAAAATATCGCTGTGTCGGGTGGGCCGAAAATGCTAAATGTGCACTAGGCCATGCGTTTCCTGCTGGCTTTTCTTACGAACTAAAAGTGCGTCTGGCATCAGAGCCGGTGGGTTGGCTGCATGGCCGCATGCAAAACCCCAATATCGATTTTGCAACAATCGATGGCAAGACAACGGTCTCAGTCACTGCTGCACCTGTTCGCGTACCCACTGTCGCTGGTCTTGGTCTGTGGCCAGATTTACCAGCAGATATCCAAAAGTGGTTTACCGATAACTGTCCAGCATGGTGCGGCGGTCGCATAGATGGTCCCATGAGTTCCGATCCAATGTTGAGAAACGCATTTTCATCGCCTCGCGTATATTCTCAAGCCGCATTCAACGAACTGAAACTGTGGACAAACTTCATCAAAGATAGAGCAACAGTGCTCGCCAGTCAGTGGAGAGTGCGCACACTCTCCAATAGTGAAATGGGTTCTGCAGGGACGTGCATTAACAGTGCAACAGGTGTAACAGGAATCGTGACTACCAACTCGCTGCTTTATTCCGAAGGCCCGCCAACTTTCAACACGGAAACAAAAACGTTGAACTACAAAGTGGCCTCACCGCACTATGAAAAAGATGGCACCACCGAGTTCAAAGGCGTGTACAACCTCACCGTGCGCGACGACATTGCCGAGTGCCTCTATGGCTTCTCTAAAACGCTGGCCGCACCAAGCACTGTGTATGCCGAAGAAACCGAATACACCGAGCCCGATGTAGAGCAATATGTCGATTCCGTTGAAGCCACATACGACGAAGCAGCAACCGAAGCCGACTTCAGCGAAGAGGAGCCTCTTGTTGAGGAAGTAACTCTTGAAGATGTAGAGGCCGATGAATCTTCACTTACCTTGGACGAGCCAGTCGATGAAGTAGTGGTTGCCCGTGTTGCCGCCGACGTAGTGACTGAGCTGCAAAAAACTGCTGCAGCAAACACAACTATTGACCTCAGCGACGGATGGTTCAAGTTCGCGGCAACAAATTTCACCTTCTCTGCACCAACCGTGAAAGTGGCAATGGGTGTGAACCCGGCAAAAACTCTCACCTGCATTGCCGGAACGTCAGTAAAGAAGGTGACGGCCGTTTCTCCCAAGTGCCCAACCGGATACGCCAAGACCGTCACGAAGTATTGCGTTAAGGGCAAGACGGTCGACGTCGTTGTTGCCGCGGCGCCACGTTGTCTCGCCAAGTTCTCTGCAGCCACAGCAATTGAGTGTGGACGCGGAGCTTCCGCCAAGCGAGTCATAGATGTGAAGCCGAAGTGTCCGAAAGGCTACGGGCTCGTCACAAGTGTTGTTTGCATCAAGAACACCTCGGTTCGCTTGGTCACCATGGTGCGCCCACAATGCGCAAGTGGTTTTGCCAAAGCGGTTACCTTGACCTGCGCAAAAGGCAAGCGCACAACAAAAGTGACAGCGCTCAAGCCAGCCTGCCCGAAGGGCTATAAGCCAAAAAAGTAACGAGATAAAATTTTGGGGGAATCATGAATAGTCGTCTGAGAACCTTTATTGCTGTTTCGCTTGCTCTTCCAGCGTTGCTGGCAAGTACAGCAGTAATTGGTGTAACCAGTAGCGTCGGCGCAGCCGATGCCGTTGTTGAAGACGAGCAGTGGCCTAGCCCAATGGCTGCAACACCTGGGCTTCACGGAATCATTCTTGAAGATTCTGTGCAGGCATCAGGAGGAGATAACAGTGTTTCGGTGCTGTCTGCTACGTCGGTATCTTCCGGCGAATTGTTGTGTACCTCATTAGTCAACGGACCTTGCGCTAACGCCGATGACTACAGCTATCAGGCAATATTGGCGCCATGTTCGGCGACTATCACCATCGACTGCATTGAAGGCGTCAGTTCAATTTCTCCCACGCAAGTATCCGTGCCGGGAACCTATAAAGAAATGCTTCCCAAAAAAGGAGATAATGAGTTCGATGGCTCGGTGGAAAAAGGTGTACCAATGGGCCGCACTCCAAGCCTCTGGACTTTAAGTGGCGCACCGCATGCATTTGGTTCTGACTATGTTGTGATAGTCGGCGTCAAAGGTCAATTGAGCATGGGCAAGGCACGTTCATTTAAAGCAAGCATTGTTCCGGTGAGCATGTTTCAATCTGACTGTGACCCACGGTTTGACGGCTATTGCAACGACATTTATCGGCAGCAATACGATGCGAATGGAAAAGGAAAGATCTTCTTTTCCGGTGTCGCTGCGGACTACGGCAAATATCGATGTGTTGTCTGGGCCGAAAATGCCAAATGTGCGCTGGGTCGCGCGTTCCCCGTCGGCTTTTCTTATGAGTTAAAAGTTCGGTTGGCTTCTGAGCCGGTGGGTTGGTTGCATGGTCGCATGCAAAACCCCAATATCGATTTCGCAACCATTGACGGCAAGACAACGGTTACTGTTACCGCTGCGCCTGTTCGTGTACCAACGGCTGCTGGCATAGGCATGTGGCCCGATCTGCCTGCTGATATTCAAAAGTGGTTTATCGATAATTGCCCTGCTGCATGCGGTACTCGCGCTGGGCAGAGTTCTGACCCCCTTCAAAGCAATGCCTTTTCCGGGCCACGCGTATATTCAGAAGCCACATTCAGCGAACTGAAGTTATGGACGAACTACATCAAAGATAAGGCGGCCGCGCTCACCAGTCAGTGGAGAGTACGCACACTCTCTAATAGTGAAATGCTTTCAGCAGGGCCGTGCATTAAAGATGCAACCGGAGTAACAGGAATCGTTACCACTAACTCTCTGCTCTATTCCGAGGGCCCGCCAACGTTCAACACAGAAACCAAGACATTGAATTACAAAGTGGCGTCGCCCCACTATGAAAAAGACGGCAAAACAGAATTCAAAGGCACCTACAACCTCACCGTGCGCGACGACATTGCTGAATGCCTCTACGGATTCTCGAAAACACTTGCCGCACCAAGCACGGTGTACGCCGAAGAAACGGAATATACCGAACCCGATGTTGAGCAATACGTGAATGCCGTGGAAGCCACATACGACGAAGCAGCAACTGAAGCCGACTTCAGCGAAGAGGAGCCACTTGTTGAAGAAGTAACTCTCGAAGAGGCAGAGGCCGATGAATCTACACTCACCTTGGACGAGTCAGATGATGAAGTAGTGGTGGCCCGTGTTGCCGCCGACGTGGTGACTGAACTACAAAAAACCGCCGCCGCAAATACGACTATTGACCTCAGCGACGGCTGGTTCAAGTTCGCAGCAACAAACTTCACCTTCTCTGCACCAACTCTAAAAGTGGCGCTGGGTGTGAATCCAGCAAAAACTCTCACCTGCATTGCGGGAGCTTCATTAAAGAAGGTGACAGCAGTATCTCCGAAGTGCCCAACCGGATACGCCAAAGCCGTCACAAAGTATTGCATTAAGGGCAAGACGGTCGACGTTGTTGTTGCAGCATCGCCACGTTGCCTGAAGAAATTCTCTGCAGCCACAGCAATTGAGTGTGGTCGCGGTGCTTCTGCCAAGCGAGTCATCGCCGTGAAGCCGAAGTGTCCGAAGGGCTACGGGCTCGTCACCAGTGTTGTTTGCATCAAGAACACCTCAGTTCGCTTGGTCACTATGGTGCGCCCACAATGCGCAAGCGGCTTTGCCAAAGCGGTTACCTTGACCTGCACAAAAGGCAAGCGCACAACGAAAGTGACAGCCATTAAGCCAGCCTGCCCGAAGGGCTTCACCCGCAAGAAATAACTTCTGGCACCAAACGGCTCCTCCCGCACACACTCCTGTAAACAAAGCAGGAAAGGGTATTTCATGGGGTCCGAAAATGAGATTAGGCTGAGGGCATCGTTGCGTAAAGCAGTTGGTGATCAGGAGGCTGACACTTTGATGGAGAAACTGACGTCAATAGAAGAAGTGCGTGCCGAGATGCACATGGAGTTCGCCATGGTGTCTGCGCGCTTCACCGATATGGATTCGCGCTTCAACGAGGTTGATGCTCGCCTCAATCAAATAGACACTCGTTTCAATGAAGTGGACGCCCGCTTCAACCAGGTTGATACCCGGTTTAACGAGGTCGATGCCCGCTTCAATCAGGTCGACGCGCGGTTTAACGAGGTGGATGCCCGCTTTAACCAAGTCGACACACGGTTCAACAAAGTTGATGAAGGCTTTGTCTCACTTGAAAAACAAATGACAGCAATGCATAAAAATTTGGTGAAGTGGGCTGCATCTTTCTCGCTCTCACTGTTTGTGACGACAGTCGGGCTCATCGTGACAGTCTTGTTAACGCGCTAACGCGCTAACGCGCTAACGCGGCAACGCGCTTACCACGAGTAACCATCGCCATCGGGCGCATCGTCGAACAGATTCACCTCTTCAGAGTCGGGCCCGTTGTAATTCCATTCAATGACCGGCATGTCTTCGGTTTCCCAAGGAAAGCCACCGGTCTCGGGGTGTGGCGCGAGAATGTACACCTGGTGACATGAACCGCATTCCACGAGGGCACCTTCCGCCTGATACCCCAACAGTTCCAGATAAAACTGCTCGCACAACACGCATTGCGCGCCCTCATTAAGCCATTCGGCGTTACTCATAAGAGATCCTTTCGAAAGAGGTGAAGTGGAATTCGGCAGCGGCGTATGTTGCAGAAATCACCGAAGTGAGAGCCCCGCAAACATCCAATGCATTGGTGGGCAGAGGAGTGGTAACGGTTCGCGACGAGCCGCCATCGAGTTGCTGCCACCATGTCAAAAGCGCATGAGCATCGGTGATGCCGTATGAGTCGGATATGAGATCGGTGAGAAATGTGCGGCCCGCATTCGTTAGTTGCCCAATGTGCATGCGCAATGAATACTCATCTCCGTAATTCACGATTGCCCATAAAGGAATAGCGAGCTGGTCGGGGCCAACAAGACGTACTTGGAATTCAAGTAGCCCGGTTGTGCTGACAATGGCGAGACACTCCATATCTTCAGAGATAACAAGACGGTGTAAGGCGTCAATACATGAGGAAACGTCAGTTGAGCCTTTTTCGAGGCGCGTCAACCAATGGTCCAGTTGTCGCAAAGCAAATGAAACGTTCGCGGGAACTCCCACTCGAGTCGCAGTCTCAGAGCCAAAGTGGTGAGTTCCCAAAGAACGCGTTGCTGTTGCCACACGCGCACTGCGACAAGGGAAAGGTTCGTGGCATGCCTCGCAAGTGTGCGCAAGAAAGCCTTCCTCTGGGCGATGACCATGTGCGAGGAAAGAAATAGCTTTCTCAAGTTCTGAAATATGTGATGCGTTACTCATAAGCGCCTTTCGTTTGGGGAAATGCAAAAACGCCCCGATGTGGGGCGTTTCTGAAGGGGGTCGAGATATGGACGTGCCAAATGGGGGCACACAATCAATATCTCATAGGGGTGTTACATGCCTTCAAGGGGTGGCCAAAAATGGTTATGACATGACAAGCCGAAAGTGCTTTTGTCCTCTCGGACGAGCTATTCCTACTTCGGCTGGTTGTTTGAGCTACCCGAATTTGGTTGTGCCGGCATCGCTTTGAAAAACGCATCCATCTTGTTCCCTAGCAGACTGCTCATTAGCGATTGAGATGGCGGTGTACTGCCCAATATTGCTCTAACAACCGGATCACAATCTGTTATTCCCGCTGCGGTACAGGCTTTTTTGACGTCTGCTTCCGTAACTTTCACGGGGGCGGAGCCGCCTGGATTGTTAGTGGAGCCGCCTTGGTTGTTGTTGGTGGAGCCGCCTTGGTTGTTGTTGGTGGAGCCGCCTTGGTTGTTGTTGGTGGAGCCGCCGGTGTTGTTATTGGTGGAGCCGCCTTGGTTGTTGTTGGTGGAGCCGCCTTGGTTGTTGTTACTTGAGCCAGGAGGTGGCGCCGAGGCGCCGTACATCGACTTGCAATTAGCGGCAGTTTGCTTCAGCAATTTCTCACACATTGCCTGCCACTTGGCAGTGGTCAGTTTTGCCCAGTTGGGCCCAGTTGGGGTGAACATCAGCTTGCAATCTGCCCCAAATGACTTCTCGCAATTGTCGTCATACGTATTGTTCTTGTCGTCCATCTTGTCCAGAACGGAATCTAATTTTGTATTGCCGGTTGACTTGCCCTTTTGCTTTGAAGATGCTTCGCCAGATCCAGAGTCTTCGTCTTCCGATTCGGCAGGAGTAAAAGTGAACGTGTATTCGTCTGAAACGACGGCCTTATTGGTGCCAGACTTTTTTACTCTGACCTGAAAGGTGAAGTCTCCGTCGAGCCATAGATCGTCTTCGTCTGTTGCCTCAATTGAAAAAGTGATCTTGCCAGACTTTGACTTTGCAGAAGCAACTTCATCCCACTCATCGTCATCATTGAGCTGTTCTAGAATTGCAGATCTCGTTGGGGTTGTCGGTGAAATTTTGACAACAATTTTGCAGTTGTCCTTCGACTCATCCTCAATCATTTCTTCTTCGTCTTTGCAATCGCCAGTCACGCTGAACTTGACGGTTTGCTTCGCAGCTCTTGGAAGGGCGGCGGCGTCAGCGACCTGCGTCGTGGCCAGCAAACCAAAAACTGTTACTGCTGATATGGCCAGAGTCTTCATTTGTCTCTCCCTTAAATTTTTGAAATATTTTCAATAGTATGCCTTTTCGTGTCTTTTTACTAGGGGGTAAAGAGGAAAAATGGTATGACAACATCAAGCGCCAGGCTTATGCTCTTTGCACGGGCACAGGAAGTTCTAGGAACACAGGAGGCCGAAGTGTTGATGGATATGTTGACTCCAGGGGAAATGTTCGATGCTTGGCGTAGCGACACCCAAGC
>WLST01000068.1 GCA_009711295.1 Actinomycetota bacterium
AAAAAATACGACGTATCGAGTGTGAAAATCATGTCGCACACCGGTTCGGCTTGCCCTATCGATGTGAAGCAGCAGATGATCGAATGGTTTGGTCCGGTTTTTGTCGATGCTTACGGTGCAACCGAAGTAGGAACTGTTTGTTCTATTGCCAGCGAAGACTGGCTCACACATCAAGGTTCAGTAGGCCGAGTGATTCCGCCATTTACGCGTTGTGTAGTTGTCGACGACGACGGCAATGAGTTGCCTGCAGGCACCGAGGGCCGCCTCTTTTTCGAAGACTCCACTGGTCGTGGTGTGGTGTACCCAAATGACCCCGAAAAATCTGCCAAAGCTCACTTGCGCCCAGGCGTTTTCACTCTCGGAGAAATTGGTTACGTCACCCCCGATGGCTTTGTGTACATCACCGATCGTTTCAGCGACATGATCGTTTCGGGTGGCGTCAACATCTACCCAGCTGAAGCAGAAAAAGTTCTCATTGAGCACCCGCAAGTTGCCGACGTCGCCGTTATTGGCGTGCCCGACAAAGACATGGGTGAAGCAGTGAAGGCACTTGTTGTTCCCCAAGACATGAACAACGCGCCCACACCTGAAGAGCTCATTGCGCTGTGCCGTGAACATCTTGCTGGTTACAAGTGCCCGCGCACCGTAGAAATTGTTTCTACAGTGGGTCGCAATGCCATGGGCAAAATCAATAAGCGCACACTGCGTGCTCCTTATTGGGAAAGCGGCCGCACAATTGGCTGATGCGGGGGCATCACAATGGGGGAACAATGACAACTCAAAGCGGTGAAGTAGAGAAACTTGTCCTCAGTGAAACACCTGTGCCTCATGTGCGACGATTAACGCTCAATCGACCAACAAAGCGCAACGCGTTGTCGTATGCGTTGCGTACTCAGTTATTTGAATTGCTCCGCGAGGCCGATGCAGACCCTGCAATCAACGTCATCATCATTCGTGGTGCCGGCCCAAGTTTTTCTGCTGGTTACGACCTCGCGCAAGACAAATCGGAAACGCCACCGTGGCCCATTAGTACGGCCGACGGCGCATGGGCACGTCATGTGCTCACTGGCTGGTTTGAAATGATGGATATGGCAACGCCCATCATCGCTCAGGTGCATGGCTTTTGTTTAGCGGGCGGCACCGAGCTTGCCACTGCATGCGATCTTGTTTACGTTGCTCACGACGCGCAAGTGGGGTACCCACCAGTGCGCTCAATGTCGTCGCCCGATATGGCCTGGCATGCATGGATGCTCGGCATGCGTCGCGCAATGGAAGCAATGCTCACCGGCGATTCCATGACGGGTGACGAAGCAGTTGCTTCAGGCTTTGCAAACAGAGCATTTCCTGCCGACAAACTCGATGCCGAAGTGTTGGCCATTGCTGAGCGGGTGGCAAAGATTCCAGCCGACCTGCAGGCGCTGAATAAGCGAGTAGTGCACAGGGCAATGGAAGCAATGGGGATGCGCGATGGCATGCGCGCAACTGCCGACATCAACGCTCTTGGTTTCCATCAGCGTGCAAGCAAAGAATATTTTGCAAAATTTGCAGGGGGAGTCACGCAGGCTCTCGATGCACGAGACAGTTCATTTGGTGATTATCGAACAGGAGAGAAATAGCAATGAGCAATTCCATCGATGCAACAGATATTACAAAAGTCAATATGGTGTCGCCCGAAGTTCTCGAGTGCCCATACCCGTATTACGAGCGCGTGCGTGAAGAAGCACCGGTGCACCAAACTCCACTCGGTTTTTGGGCAGTGTCGCGCTACGAAGACGTATTGTCGGTGGTGCGCAACCCTGAAATGTTCTCATCGCTTGCGCAAAGCAATTCATTTGTTACACCACCACCACCAGAAGTCATTGAAATTGCCAAGCAGGGGTACCCACGGGTCAACACGCTGTTGTCGAATGACCCTCCTTCGCACACACAGTTTCGCAACTTGGTGAACAAGGCATTTTTGCCCAAGCGTGTTGCCCAACTCGAAGACTCCATTCGTAAAATTGCCAACGACCTCATTGACGCCTTCATTAACGACGGCAAGGTCGACTTGGTCGAGCAGTTCGCCGTTGGTGTTCCGCTCACCGTTATTGCCGACGCGCTGGGTGTAGACCGTGCCGACATGCCGAAGTTTAAAAAGTGGAGTGACGACTCTGTTGCGCCGCTATCGGGCATGCTCACGCCGGAACGTCAAATTGAATGTGCTCATAGCCGCATTGAATTTCAGAAGTACATGGTCGACCGTGTGCGCGAGCGTGAGGAAAACTTGCGCGACGATTTATTGTCCGACCTTGTGCAGGCACGCTTCGACTCGGGCGAGCGCGCTGGCGAAGGAATGACAATGGCAGAAATGCTCGACGTCATTGCACAGCTTTTAGTTGCAGGTAATGAAACCACCACAAAACTCATTGCAGCTGCCACACTCATGCTCGTGGAAAACCCTGAACAAATGGCCAAGGTGCGCGCCGACCATTCACTTATTCCTAACCTTGTGGAAGAAGCATTACGCATGGAAGCTCCTGTACAAATGTTGCCGCGCTTCACCAAAGACGATGTTGAAGTGGGTGGCGTTGCCATTCCTAAAGGTTCTGTTGTCATGGTCATGTACGGCTGTGCAAACCGCGATGGCGCGAAGTACCCCAACCCCGACATGTTCGACATTGAACGCGACAACGCTCGTACTCAAATGGCATTCGGCCAAGGGCCACACTTCTGTGTAGGTGCAGCTTTAGCCCGTAGCGAGGCACGTATTGCGTTCGAACTTCTCCTCAGTCGTCTCAACAACATTGCACTTGCCAATGTCGACACGCCAACACATCGTGAGTTATCCATGACCCTGCGTGGTCTCACCAACTTGCATCTCACCTTCACCCCCGCATAAAGATAGGAACCCCCATGCCGGTAGATCTCAACAACCTTCAAGCAACACGCTATGAAGTAGTGAACCCCGGGGAGAACGGCATTGCTGTTGTCACCTTGAATAGACCCGATAGCCGTAATGCGCAAAACAAGCGCATGACCTATGAACTTGAAGCATGCTTTTCTGCAGCGTCACGTAGTAGCCAAGTAAAAGTTATTGTGCTGCAGGCCGACGGCCCTCACTTTTCATCGGGTCACGACATGCGCGACGATGAAAGCCATCGTGAGTTTGATCTTGTTTTCCCTGTTGGTGGTTTTGGCCGCGAAGGCCAAGAAGGCCAGATGGCGTGGGAAGAAGAGGTGTACTTCAATATGTGCTGGCGCTGGCGCAACTTGCCCAAGCCAGTCATTGCTGCTGCGCAAGGAAAAACCATTGCTGGTGGCCTCATGTTGTTGTGGGTAGCCGACATCATCATTGCTGCCGACGATGCAATGTTCACCGACCCCGTTGTGGGCATGGGAGTGAACGGTGTGGAATATTTCGCACACCCATGGGAACTTGGCCCACGTAAAGCAAAAGAAATGCTGTTCACTGGCGGCTGGTTTACAGCGCAAGAAGCAGCCGCAACAGGCATGGTCAACAGAGTGGTTCCTGCAGCTTCATTGCGGGAAGAAACCATGAAGATGGCAGCAATTGTTGCGCAGCGCCCATCGTTTGCCTTGAAGCTCGCAAAAGAAAGCGTCAACCAAACCCTTGAAGCACAAGGACAATGGAACTCGTTGCGCACCGCTTTTGTGCATCAGCATCTTGCCCATGCAAACAACCGCATCAAATTCGGCATACCGGTCGACCCGGGCTCCAGTCGTAAGTCGTAAGGGCATCTCGCTTAGCATTTTCAATGTGACGAAAAATGTCGGGAATGTGGTGCGCAAATTAGGAAGGCCACGATCTGTTGACTCCGCCGATACTCGTGTGCGTTTGCTGGCAGCTGCACGAACATGCTTTGGTCAAAATGGTTACGAAAAAACAACTAATGCCCAAATCGCGGAAATTGCAGGTATCACTACAGGTGCGATCTACCACTATTTCCCTTCGAAGGTAGAGCTTTATGCTGCGGTATTCGAGGGTGTTCAAGATTTCATTTATTCAGAATTCGAATATGCCATCAATGAACACGACACTTTGGTTGAGCGGTTCAACAGCATTCTCGACATTTCAGTACGTATTAACCGCGACGACCCCAGCATCGCTGGCTTCGTTGTCGACGTGGCTTCTGAAGTGCAAAGAAACCCTGAACTGCGTCAGGTCACTTCGCTACTGCGGCATCGCACCAGCGGATTCTTGGAAAAGTTGTGTGACGATGCGCAACAAAACAATGAGATCCGCCCTGGTGTCTCGCGCGAGGCGCTTCAAGACCTGCTCAATGCTCTGTTGTCTGGCCTCTTGAGGTTCTCGACCCTCATTAATGACTCGGCCCGACACGGGGCGGCAGTAGAAGTCTTAAAACTCATGCTCAGCAACGCTGTTTTTACCTCCGGTCCCTACGTGGTGCTCCCACGCCGAGGGCCAAGAGAGTCGCAGCTCGCAGTCTGAATCGTAGGAGGGCTGCCAAAGGTGCGAGAATAGAGACATGACAACCCAGATCCCCGTGGCCGAAGAACTTTTCACCTGGCCTTCTGACTCACCCCAACTCATCGGTACACGTTTCCCAGAAAGCGGCGTCACCACCTTCCCACAGTCGAAGTCTTGCCCAAAGAGTGGCAGCGAAAACGGCGAGCGCGTTTTGTTGCCTCGTCGTGGAACTCTGTGGAGTTGGACCGTCCAAGGTTTTCTTCCGAAGTCTCCTCCTTATGCAGGTAAGGAAACAGCTAAGACATTTAAGCCATATGGAGTTGGTTACATTCAACTCGGCGACGAGGTTATTGTTGAATCACGTCTTACCACTGCAGAAGCAAGTGAGTTAAAAATTGGCATGGACATGGAACTCGTTATCATCCCTTTTTCCACTGATGACGCAGGTAATGACATCGTCACGTACGCATTCGCACCAGTAAAGAAATAACCAGAAAGTTTTATTGAAAGGCAAAACCATGGCAGAAGATGTAGCAATTATCGGAATCGGAATGCACCCCTTTGGGCGCCACGAAAACACCGGAATGGAAATGGGCGCTTATGCTGCTCGTGCCGCGATGAAAGACGCTGGTTGCGACTGGAGCGATGTGAACTACGCCTTTGGTGGTTCAGCATCTGCAGGAAACGCCGACAGCATGGTGTCGACACTCGGTCTTACTGGCTTGCCTTTCATTAACGTTGCTAACGGTTGTGCAACCGGTGGTAGCGCACTTATCAGCGCATACAACGCCATCAATGCAGGTGCAGCAGATGTATGTATGGCTATTGGTTTCGACAAGCATGAAAAAGGTGCCTTTGCTCCCGACCCTGCAAGTCATGGCGTTGGGCAGTGGTACGGCGATACCGGCCTGATGCTCACCACCCAATTTTTTGGTATGAAGATTCAGCGCTACATGCATCAATTCGGCATTTCTGAATCAACGCTTGCAAAAGTTGCAGTGAAGAACTTTCATAATGGTTCGCTGAACGAAAATGCATGGCGTCGTCAGCCACTCACCGAAGAGGAAGTGTTGAACTCCCTCATGTTGTCGAACCCTTTAACTCAGTACATGTTCTGCTCGCCTGGTGAAGGTGGCGTTGCCTTGGTGCTCGCCCGCGGCGATATTGCTAAGAAGTTCCAGAAGAAGCCTGTGTACTTACGCTCAGCAGTATTGCGTAGCCGTCCATTCGGTAGCTTCGAAGTGTTCAACTCATGGTTGTCTCCTGACCGAGGAAATAGTCCTTCAGTAGGCGCAGCCGCAGCAGCATTCAAAATGGCCGGCATGGGACCAAGCGATATGGATATCGTGCAGGTGCAAGACACCGAGAGTGGTGCAGAAATTATGCACATGGCTGAATGCGGTTTCTGTGAAGACGGCGAACAAGAAGACCTCATCCAGAGTGGTGCTACCAATCTCGACGGTCGCTTGCCCATCAACACCGATGGTGGTTGCCTAGCTAACGGTGAGCCCATTGGTGCGTCTGGCCTACGTCAGGTGTACGAAAGCGCATTGCAGTTGCGCGGCGATGCTGGCGCCCACCAGGTGAAAAAGCCCATTAAGACTGCTTTCACACACGTGTACGGTGCCCCTGGCATCAGTGCATGCACCGTGTTGTCGCGGTAGTCAATTAATGAACTAAAGCTCGTGAGCGTTGCGCTCTGCGAGCAGTGTCGGTTGCAAGCACAGCTAGTGCAACCCAAATGAGGCTGAACCCAATGATGCGCGTGGCATCGAGTTCTTCGTGATAGGCCAACCATCCGAGTAAAAAGTTGATGGTGGGTACGGAGTACTGCAACGGGCCTAAAACGGTGAGCGGCACGTGTTGTGCTGCGTAGCCAAAGATCCACAATGGAATAACAGTGATAATGCCGGTACCGGCAATGAGCACCCATTGCCACGTTGACGCGTTGTGCATGGCGCTGTCACTGCTGCCGCCTTGAGTAATCATCAGAACGATTGCAGGCAAAAAGAGAAATATCATCTCGCCAGACAGGCTTTCAATTGACTTGAGCGGTATCTGTTTTTTGAGTAACCCGTAAAGCGACCACGAACCTGCAATGAGCAAAGCAAGATACGGCACGCGCCCGTAGCCAACGGTGAGAATTGCGATGGCAGCAACAGCTAATGAGATGGTTACTTTTTGCGCGGTGTTGAGTTTCTCTTTCAAGACCGCCACGCCAAGCCACATGGTGCACAGTGGCGCCATGAAGTAGCCAAGCGCAGTTTCAATGACGTGGTCGTGAGCTACGGCCCAGACATATGAACTCCAGTTCACCGTCACCAAAATGCTGGCGGCAAAGAGGCGCCAGCCCATTTCCTTCGAACGCATTGCAGCGGTGATAATACGCAGGCGCTTGTGCCAAATGACGAGTGGGGCAAGCGCGCAGAAGCTGGCAAAAATGCGCCAACCAATGAGCTCAAAGGGTGGAAACCCGTGAAGGTTCTTCCAATAAATAGTGAGCAACCCCCACATAACATATGCGCTCACTCCGGCAATGAGGCCAGAGCGCATACGTGGGTCGAGGGAACTCAGAGTGTCGACTTCCAGCTGTTGAAGTAGGTGATTTCTTCAGCGGGGCGACGCTTGCCCACTTTGAAATCTTCACCGGTGTAATAGGCAACAGGTATGAGTGCGAGTTGTGTGACCGTGTCGGGCAAGCCCAGCAACTGTGCTGCTTCTTGTTCATACTTCAAGTGCAAGGTGGTGTAGGCAGTGCCGAGGCCACGCGAGCGAGCAGCAAGCATGAAGCTCCACACTGCAGGAAGCAGTGAGCCGTAGTAACCCGTTTGCGCCTGAACGTCGGCGTTGGTTGGCAGGCGGTCGAGACCAATAGGGATGAGGAGCGCTGGAACCTTTTCAAGAATGGTTGCTAGGTAGTCGGCAGATTCCATAATGCCGTCGGCATCGGTACGACCTTTTTTCTCGACCTGGTTGCGCTGCATCTCGATGTAGGGGAGGTATGCCTTGCGATAGATGTCGGCAAGACCCATCTTCAGGTCGGGGTCATCAACCACCATCCAGCGCCATTTTTGCAAGTTTGAGCCAGCAGGAGCCTGTGCAGCGAGGCGTACACAGTCGATGAGGAGTTCACGGGGCACTGGCCGGGTGAGGTCGAGGCGTTTGCGCACGGCTCGGGTGGTGGAAAGGAGGTGGTCTGTCTGGTTCAAATCGAAGGTAAATCCCATAAGATTGAGACTAGTTGTCAGCGCCCTCGGGGCTGATGCCAGAACGATTCTCGAATGAAGGACCCCACATGACTGATGCCAAGAAAATCTCACCGCGCCAAGAGTGGAGCGAGGCCTTTGAGGCATCGAAATTGCGTGAGGGCGAATACACCACCATGTCGGGTATCCCCATTAAGCCTGTGTACGGGCCAGAAGACGCCGAGCACCCTGGTGTGTACCCATACACTCGTGGGCCGTACGCCTCGATGTATCGCTCGAAGTTGTGGACCATGCGGATGTTCGCTGGTTTCGGTACTGCCGAAGACACCAACTGGCGCTTTAAGGAAATCATCAAGTCGGGTGGCGACGGACTCTCCACCGCATTCGACATGCCCACATTGTTGGGCCTCGACTCCGACGACGAAATGTCGGAAGGCGAAGTGGG
>WLST01000069.1 GCA_009711295.1 Actinomycetota bacterium
TGTGGTGGAACACTGCGGGCTGCGTGCTGCTGAACGTAAGTAAACAAGAACGAACTGCGAAGGTGTTGAAATATTGAAAGTGGCTTCCCCTGGGTTGTCGCTCGCAGAAGAAGCAAGTGCAGGCCCCCAACCCGCAAGTGTGCCCGGCTTAGTGTCGGAATAACCGTAAACATCGATCTCCCAGGGGGCATAACCGAAATCGACAGAGAGTGTTCCGGTGCTGCGACCTGATAATTCGGCAACGAAACCCACGCCATTTTTACTGCCGAAGTGGTTGTTGCCGTAGCACACGGTGCGCCACTGAGTTCCCGACTTGCCATCACGCAAATTGGGGATGAGGTCGTCATTTTCGGAATTGTCATCGCCATCGGGGTCATAGCTACTCACATTGACGATGTTGACCGGCCCCGTGGCAACGGGTGTGGTGGAGGCACTTGCAACGGGAGTCTTGGAGGAAGGCGATGACACACTGCGCCACAGCACAACGCCAGCAAGCACAACGCCAATTGCCACAGCTGCTGCCAACATTGATGTTGGAGTGATGCGATGGGCGCGTTTTTCCAAAGCCTTGTTCACGGGGCGCGATGAACTTGCACTGCGTGAAGTATCAATGCGTGGGGTCGGATTACTAATAACCGGATCACCAGGAATTGCTGCTGCAGTAGTTGTTGCCGGCGTCGGGTCGCGCAACATTTCCCGCGCACTGGTGGGCATGGTGTTGCCATATGGTGGTGTTAAACCCGTTGGCGTTCCATCTAAACCAACTTCGCGTGCGTGATACAGCGCCGCGCGTACTGCTTCGCCAGATGGCTGACGTTGCTCTGGGTCACGGGCCAACATTTGATGAATGATGTTCGCTAACAGCGGTTGCAATGTGGGACGAATTTTTAAAATGTCGGGTGCATCACCTTGCACACGAGCAAGCGCGGTTTCTACATCGGTACCGCCAACGAAGGGAACACGACCCGCTAGGCATTCGTAGAGCACGAGGCCAAGGGAGTACAAATCTGCACGCCCGTCTAGCTTTTTACCACTTACCTGTTCGGGCGATAAGTACTTCGCAGTTCCCATCATGATGTTGTCGTTGGTGAGGTCAGATTCACTTCCACTCAACGTTTTTGCAATTCCAAAATCGGTGAGCAGCACACGACCAGCAGGAGTAATGAGAATATTCGCTGGCTTAATGTCGCGGTGAACAAGATCTTTTACGTGTGCTGCATCTAACGCAGTTGCTACCGCCATACCAATGTGAACTGTGAGGCCGGGGCTAATGCGGTGTCGTTTATCGAGCAGTTCGCGCAGACTTTGCCCGTTGATGTATTCCATCACCACTGCTTGACGACCAGCATCTTCGACGACGTCGTAGACCGTGACGATGTTGGGTGAACTCAGTGCAGCTGACGCTTTTGCTTCACGCCGAAAGCGTTCATTTCCTACGCGATCATCGTCGTGATGCGCGCGCATTACTTTGACAGCTACGTCGCGGTCGAGCGAGGTGTCTTTCGCTAACCACACTTCCGCCATGCCACCTTGACCAATGCGACGCACCAATCGATAGCGCGCACCTATAAGTGTGTTGGGTACAAGTGAGGGAGACATTGCTGTGCATCACGCTAGTTGCGCAGCGTTGCACGATTGAGGCAATGCGATGGGAAGAAGCGTTTTTATTCTGCGTCGAAAAATGCAACACCAATGGTGCCGCGACCAGCATGCGTGCCGATGACCGCACCAATATCGCCAACTTCAATACTGCCTGAGTAGATTGCGCGCAGTGACGAGAGGAATGCATCGGTGTCGTCGCAGTCGGCTTGCAACACAGCAAGGTCGGAAATGTTTCCGTGCTCTTTCACTTTTTCTAACAAGAACGCAAGCGCCTTCGAGCGTGTGCGTTGGCGACCACCCTCTTCTACTTTGCCGCCACGAACGTCGATAATGGGCTTAATAGAGAGCGCTGACGCCAACATTCCCTTCACACCACTAATACGACCGCCTTTTTTCAGGTTTTCCAAGGTGTCGAGCGCACCATATACATGCACACGGTGGCTAAGTGCCGTGGCGAGGGCGGCAACTTCACTGAGGCTTGCACCTTGTGCAGCCTTGGTTGCACACGAGGTGGCAATGATGCCTTGCCCCATCGACACGCTGCGTGAATCGACAACCTGTACCGAAAAGGGGTTCGCCGTGTCTTCGCCCACGAGGCGAGCAGCAATTTCAGCGCTTTGCATTGTGGCCGATACCGCAGACGACAACGAAACCACGAGTACGCCTGTTGCACCTTCGCTTTGCAGGCGGCGGTAGGCAGCTTCAAATTGGCCAGGAGAGGGTGCGGCGGTTTCAGGAAGAACTGGAGACGCAGTGCACTTCGCCCAAAATTCCTTCGGAGTGAAGTCTTCACCGTCGATGTAGTCGGTCTCGCCGAAACGAATGGTGAGGGGAACAACAACAATTTTGTGTTGCGCAATGAGATGCTGAGGGAGGTCACAGGCGCTATCGGTAACAATGCGAATAGTCATAATGCATCTACCGTAGTGCTTTATTCCGGGGCGATGAGTGCCGTAAGTGCGCGCCGGCGCCGTGAACGCCAGTTGTGTGCCCACCAAGTGAGCAGAACAATGATGGCAGTTGCACTGACCACAAGACCAAGACCGGCGAGGGCACTCACCCGGGCCGTGACCTTGAGTTCCTCGGTGAGTGGGCTATTGCCACTCGGGGTAAAAAGTTGGAAATAGACCGGGAAGCGACCGTTGCTGCGCGCCACCACTTTCACCGCAATGTTCGTGCTGGAATTGGCGGGCAATTCCACTACCTGAAAACTCTGGGGGAAGGTGAGCTTCGCACTGCGATAGCGCAGGGTTACTTTCACAGACGAAGAGCTGGCGTTTTTTACTTGAAGTTGAATTTCGCTGTTATGGCCGCTCAAGGTGAAATTCGCTGATTTCGGCAAACTCACCGCAGTGCGCAGGTCGGAAAGAGAAGAAGAAATGGCATCGATGAATGCTGAACTTTGCGCTGGTGTTGCAGTGCGTGCCGCGGAGGAAGCGATCAATGTGTTCCACATGTCAATGCGGGGGTCGTTTGCCAAGAGCATTGATGAAGTGTTGGCAATGCGCGGTAAAAGTTTGTCGAAAGTAGCTTTCAGGGTTTCTAAAGAGGTGTCTTCACTGGCGCGTAAGGCAATGGGTTGGCTCGATGTGGGCGCCGAAGGAATGACCGGTTGGGAAGTAAAGGCAAGCACGGGGCTGGAATTGATGATGCGGAATAACTGACGCATCACGGCCACATTCATGATTTCTCCTGTTGATGAACTGAGGAGAGCCGGAGGTTGTTGAAGACGTGCAGAGGTCAATGAAATTTCTTGACGCTGAACGATGAGCTCGGCCGATATGCGGGTGGCACGTTCTAAGGGTGTCAGCGCATCGTTTTCCATCACGCGTGCATATTCCGGGTCGGTGCCATAGATCCATAGCGATCCGCCATCGGGGAGTTTGGCGAGATACGGCACCGCCGAGTCGAGTGGAGCATCGAAAGATTTCTGTGCACTTGGCGTGAGAATTACTTGCCGCGTCCCTAAGTCACGCAACAGCGTGGCTCCGGCCGTCGTGAGCGGGTCGGCGAGTACCGCAGCATCGCGCGAAGGAGTTTTCTGCATCAGTGCAGCTGTGGTGTCTTCACCAGCAGTGAGTTGTCGCGCAAAGAGTTCTTGGAGACCAACATGGCCAATGGCGCTGGGGTTTAAAGGCACCTGAGGAGTTGCGCTCAAAGTATGGATACCGAGCAAGTCACGAATGTCGTCAAGAAGAAGTTTGTCTTCAGTAGCGGAAGACACTGCGAGCGCATTCAGTAGTTCAGGTTGGAGCACAAGCAACGAACCTTGACCGACACCAGAAAAAGCATCGGAAAATTTTTGTAGAACAGCACGAGCTTCGGTGCTCAGCGCGATGGCACCTGTTGTGGTCACACTTGGAGGTGCAGTAACGGTGACAACGGGAAGCACACCAAGGCGATCTTGAGGGGTTAATACAGCGGCGTCGCTTGCAGAAAAATGATGAATAAAAGTAGTTGTTGTTGCACGTAGTTCTTTGCCTACATACACAGTAAATGTGAGTGGATACACCCCTGATTGATTCATGTATAACCCAGCAGTTGCTGATGTTTTGGTGGTAGTCGGTAACTCCACAATGAATCGGCCAGCAGAATTTCGTGCGATGCTCAATGTGCTCAGGCGAACGCCATCGAGTGGCTCCGGAACAGTTTTTGTGTCAGTGATATCGCGAAATGCTTGTCGCGACTCAACTCGTTTCGATACCACAACATCAAGTTCAATGTTGTCTTGTGGAGTGAGCGGCTGACCATTTTCGCTAATAGCAACTACAAAACGCATCGTGGCATTGTCGAGAACAGTAAAGCTCTGTTGTGTGAGACCAATAGAAACTTGTGAAACAGGAGCAGATGCCGCATTGGCGCCATGCGGGAGCATGAGTGCACCGAGGCACATCAGCACACAAGAAATGATGAACGGCTTTAGTCGGTGCATGCGCGCTCAAGTACGTATAGCGAATAAGACATGGGCGTAAAACCTAGGGAGCCATAGAGCGAAAGGGCTGCTGCATTGGTGGAATCGGTGTTGACCAACGCATGTTGCATACCCCGAGAACCTAACCAGTGCATCGCATCAAGCACTAACTTTCGCCCGTAGCCGCTGCGCTGTGCGCTGGGGTGTACTGCGAGGCGCTGGATATAGCCATATTGCAGTGCTGCAGAGCCTGGCGTATATCCCGATAGGCAATACCCAGAGGTGCGGCGCAACCGCGAGGGTGCAAGGCCACGTAATCGATGAAATTGGGTTGCTTGTTTTGCGGCAAGCAGGGCTGGTGGGTCGATGGCCCACTCGCCATGAAATGCCGCACAGTCAATGCGTACGGCTTCAGCAGCAGTAACGCGCCGGGCAGACACTTTGTGGGGAGAGCAAGGGAGGTTCTGCAGTGGCGCAGTGAGTAGTGAGAGCTCTTGTTTCACGGAAAAACCCACAGTGGCGAGTATGCCAGCAAGTTGAGGGCTCACCGCGTTCGTTCTCACTCGTGCGAACCCGCCATGCTGTGCGGTTCCGAGCCACATGTTCACCACGTCTCTGGTGATGGTTGCCTCGGGGTGATGGCCGCTGCGCAAAGTAAGCAATGCGGTGGTGGGGTCATAGGGCCAGTTGCCAAAGAGGGGGGCAACGGGGCGAGGTTCCATAAACACACATATGACCGTAGTGGTCGGGCTTCATCTGCGTAGCCTGAAAGTCTGATGATTCCCGAACGCTTTACCCCTGTCTTAGAGGAACTTGCTCCGCTCACTGCTCGCTTTGCCGCGGCAAATAAGCGGCTGTACCTGGTAGGCGGCACGGTGCGCGATCTTTTACTCGGACCGCCAAGCGATGCACATTTGCCCGGAGCATCGCCCGACATGGATTTCGATGCCACAACAGACGCATTGCCACAGGAAATTAAGTCCATCATCGAGGGATGGGCCGATGCGGTGTGGGCACAAGGTGAAAAATTCGGCACTATCGGCGCCAAGAAGAATGGCCGCGTTTACGAAATCACTACGCACCGCGCCGAGGCGTATTCGCCCGATTCGCGCAAGCCTGATGTGCAGTTTTCTGACGACATCGAGGCCGACCTCTCACGTCGCGACTTCACCATCAATGCAATGGCACTTGAACTTACGTCATCTAGCCCTGTTTTAGTTGACCCTTTCAATGGCGCTGCTGACCTCATGACCAAAGTGCTGCGCACGCCTTTGTCGCCAGAAGAAAGCTTTAATGACGACCCACTGCGCATGTTGCGTGCGGCGCGTTTTATTTCAGCTCTCAATCTCACTGCCGAACCAGCACTGATTGAAGCAGTGAAAAATATGGCGCCTCGCCTCGACATCATTTCGCGCGAACGCATTCAGCATGAACTCGACCGCCTCCTCACTACCGATCACCCCACTGCAGGTTTGTGGTTCATGGTCGACACGGGCCTTGCCGCTCAGTTTTTCCCCGAGCTGCCCAACATGAGCGTGGAGCAAGACCCCATTCATCGCCACAAAGATGTTCTGACGCACACATTGGCGGTTGTAGAAAATGTGCGGCCTACTGCACACCCCACCTTTGACTTTCGTATTACGCGTCTTGCTGCGTTATTTCACGACATTGGTAAACCAAAAACACGGGCAATTCACAAAGGAAAAGGAATCACTTTTCATCACCACGAAGTAGTGGGTGCGCGTATGACTCGCGATCGTTTGAAGGCATTGAAATATTCCAGCGAAGACGTGCAGGCAATTACTGCACTTGTTGAACTGCACTTGCGTTTTCATACGTATCAAATGGGATGGACCGATTCTGCCGTGCGTCGTTACGTGCGCGATGCAGGGCCATTACTCAACGAACTCAATGTGCTCACTCGTTGCGATTGCACCACGCGCAATGAACGCAAAGCGATGGTGTTATCGCAGCGCATGGATGAACTAGAAAAACGTATTGCAGAGTTGATGGAAAAAGAAGAACTCGCTGCATTACGACCAGAACTTGATGGCACAGAAGTGATGCAACGCTTGGGTGTGCAACCAGGTCGTGAAGTAGGCAAAGCACTCAATTTCCTCATGGAAATCCGCATTGAAGAAGGTTTGCTTGGCGCCGACGAAATTGGTCGGCGTTTAGATGCGTGGTGGAGCGAACAAAAAAATTAAGAACCGAGTTTGCGCGCACGCATAGCAAGTGTTGTAGGAACAAGTGCACGCGGGGCATTCAGCGGCATGAGTTCATACAACAGATCAATGGCAAAGTTGCTGCGTTGCAACGACATGCATAACTCGCCAATGGTGAGTGCACCATCGGCTCCGTAACGGCGTCGTGCAACTGCATCGTCGTTATCGAACATCGCAGCTGCCGGGTGTTCAACCACTGCAACAAAAGATGCTTCCGACTTCAACACGCGGTGCACTTGTCGTAACAGTCGGTCGATGTCGTCAACGGCGTTGAGTTTGTCGATGCACAACACAAGGTCAAGCGATGAACTGGTGACGAAACCCATGTCGGCAAGGTCTGCTTGATGAAACTCAACACGCACTTCTGCTGTTTCAGCGGTGCGTCGCGCAAGGGCAATACGTTCTGCAGAATTATCAATGGCCATGGCCCGCGCACCCGACTGCGCCATCGCCACAGAATTGGCATGCCCATGGGGCAGCCCCAGCTCGAGAACGCGCTTTCCCTTCACATCGCCCACGAGGCGCAACTCGGCATCGTTGGCCACATGGGGGCCAAAAGAGATGGTGTGTTGGGGAGGTTCTGAAACTGCCATAGAAGAAGTGTGGCAAGAGCACCGTTGCTCATCAGGGATATGTGCTGACTATCGTTATGGCATGAGCTTTACAGCGGGGTCATTACGAGGTGCAGGGGGCGCAGTCGACCACCGGCTGGCGCGCCAACACCTCATCAATGAATATCGCCGTGGCCGCCTCAGCATCGACCAGGTCTGCGATGCGCACCCCGAACTCATGCGTGCGGCAAGGAATTTTGGGGAAGAGTCACGAGTGAAGTGCCCCATCTGCGCCGACGACCGCTTGGTCTTGGTCACTTATGCCTTTGGCCCGCACCTCCCGTCTCATGGGCGATGCGTCACGACCCGCTCGGAAATGGCCCACATCCAGCGCCGGGCAAATGCCGCGGCCGGAACTGGCGAGTACACGGCCTATGTGGTGGAGGCCTGTCGCTTGTGCCGCTGGCACCATTTGGTGCGCATGGTGCCCATTACCCCTCAGCGGGCAGCCTCGGCATAACACAGAACCCTTATATTGCAAGGGTTTGATGTGAATTCGGCAGTAAGTAACACCCTTGGCACACAATAAAGGCAATGGAAAGTGCCCTGCCTCGTCGTCGTGTTGCTACGTCTTGCCGATACGCTTTCATTTCCTTATCCACCCTGCCCCTCACGGGGCCACGGTCCGTACCGTGTCCGAAGGGAGTACATGCACATGAAACGTGCTTATGAATTAA